>NZ_JAMYRN010000081.1:0-536 GCF_040321435.1 Mesorhizobium sp. M0410 | reverse complement strand
ACCAGGTCCTCGAATGCGATGGATGTGCTTTCCAGGACCACACCTGCACCGTCCTTCGCCAGTTGAACCGACATTGACGAACGGTCGAAACGATAGGGATACGTCATGCGGGCGCCCTGGATACCGTTGCACGGCAGCCAATAATCCCACCGGAAATAGGCCTTCACACTGTCGATCAACCGCGCATGGCGAAGCTGCTCGCGCGGATCCGGTGAGATCGCGCGCAGTTCGGCAAGATAGGAAGGCGAGCACATCGGCAGGATCAGATCGTTGACGACGCAATCCGAATAAAGGCCGGCCCAGCCGCCGTCGCCATAACGAAGATCGAGATCGATGACCTCCGTTTCGAAATCCGAGAAATTGGGCGTGGCGTCGACGCGCAAATTCCAGCTCGGATAGCCCTTGCTGAACTCGGCCAACCGCGGCGCCAGCCATTTCTCGCCGAAGGAAGGACTGACGCGCAGGCTAAGCTGGAAGCTTTCGCGCTGCCGCACAATGGCATTACGCACCTCGCGTATGGATTCGAAAGCCTGGGT
>NZ_JAMYRN010000080.1:0-556 GCF_040321435.1 Mesorhizobium sp. M0410 | reverse complement strand
CTCAACCGCCAGGCTGAACGCTATGCCCGCGAAGGCGTGCCGCTCAGCCTGTCGACGCTCGCCGACCAGGTCGGCGCCGGCGCCGCGGCGCTGATGCCGCTGTTCAAGCAGCTCGAAGCCCATGTGCTGGCCGCTTCACGTCTGCACGGCGATGACACGACGGTGCCGGTCCTGGCCAAGGGCAAGACCGATACCGGCCGATTATGGACCTATGTGCGTGATGACCGACCGTTCGGCGGCGCCGATCCGCCGGCGGTCGTGTTCTACTATTCCCGCGATCGCCGAGGCGAACATCCCGCGGCGCATCTCGCCGGCTGGAGCGGCATTCTGCAGGCCGATGCCTATGGCGGTTATGGCGATCTCTATGCGGCGGCCCGTCAGCCAGCGCCTATTCTGGAAGCCAGCTGTTGGGCTCACAGCCGGCGCAAAGTGTTCGAGCTAGCCGATATCGAGGCGGCGGCGCGCAAGAAGGCGCACGGCGAGAAGCCCAACCTGGTCTATCCGCTCGCGGTTGAAGCCGTGAAGCGCATCGATGCCCTGTTCGATATCGAGCGCG
>NZ_JAMYRN010000079.1:0-566 GCF_040321435.1 Mesorhizobium sp. M0410 | reverse complement strand
CTCAACCGTCATCCATGCCTCCTCTCATAACCGAGGGGTCAGTTCTTCATTTCGTCAGGGGGTCAGTTTCTCAATTCGGCCGACAGCTTGGGCGCATGCTCGCCCGCAAGCCGCCAATGCTTGTGGTCGTCGCTCTTGCCAACAAGATGGCCCGCATCGTCTGGGCGCTCATGGCAAGAGGTGGGACCTACAGGGCTCCGGCCGTGGCAGCATAGCAGCTCGGTCTGAGGTCGTCGCAGGTGTAGGAAGGTCACACGGAGAGGTATGGCGCGACAGTCGATGAGAGACGGATCGGAAAAACCAGTTCAGCACAGAGCGCTTCGAGCGCGCGGTAGTGATATGGATCCGATCGGCGAACTCCCATACGGGCCGGCGGCAAATGGAAGGCCGCATCAGAGGCCGGACAGATGTCAGCACCCGACTACGCGCCGCTATACTGCCTTTCGAAGATTCTTCTTGCGCTCACGGGGGCGTCCACAGATGTGCTGAAGGTTCTGCAAAAAGTTTTGGAGAGAGAACGGGGCTTGCTCTGAGGGGCGAGCGGCCATGGCACGGTGGTGACGTTG
>NZ_JAMYRN010000078.1:0-615 GCF_040321435.1 Mesorhizobium sp. M0410 | reverse complement strand
AAGGCGGTGCCCATCCAGGTGCGGCCGGTGACCAGCTGGAACGGCCGCGTCGAGATCTCCTGGCCGGCGCCGGCAACGCCGATGACGACCGACTTGCCCCAGCCGCGATGCGACGCTTCAAGCGCCTGCCGCATGACCTTGGTGTTGCCGGTGCAGTCGAAGGTGTAGTCGGCGCCGCCGATCTGGTCGGCGCCGCGCTTGGTCATGTTGACGAGATGGGCCACGATGTCGCCATCGATCTCCTTCGGATTGACGAAATGCGTCATGCCGAACTTCTCGCCCCATTCTCGTCTGTCGTTGTTCACATCGACGCCGATGATCATGTCGGCGCCGGCAAGGCGCAGGCCCTGGATGACGTTGAGGCCGATGCCGCCGAGGCCGAAGACGATCGCCGTCGCGCCTTGCTCGACCTTGGCCGTGTTGATCACAGCACCGATGCCGGTGGTGACGCCGCAGCCGATGTAGCAGATCTTGTCGAAGGGCGCGTCGGCATCGACCTTGGCCACCGCGATCTCGGGCAGCACGGTGAAGTTGGAAAAGGTCGAGCAGCCCATATAGTGGAACAGCCTGTCCTTGCCGATCGAGAAGCGCGAGGTGCCGTCGGGCATCAGGCCC
>NZ_JAMYRN010000077.1:0-637 GCF_040321435.1 Mesorhizobium sp. M0410 | reverse complement strand
AGAGTCCGTTTTGAAATTCACGGATGAGCGTTTCGGCGGATGAGATTGCCGTCCATTGCGACAAGGATCATGGCTTGCGAGACATCGATGCGCTGCTCGTAGTCGCGCACGAGGCGGCGGCATCTTGTCATCCAGCCGAAGGTCCGCTCGACGACCCAGCGGCGGGGCAGGATCTGGAAGCCCTTCTGGTCGTCGGATCGACGAGTGATCTCGACCACGAAGTCGAGATAGGCGGCTTTGTCCATGAGCTTCAGCCTGTCATAGGCGCCGTCGGCGAATAGATGCTTCACCCAGGGCCAACGCTTGCGGCTACCATCCAGGATCGCCTGAGCACCGGCACTGTCGGAGATATCGGGGGTGGTGAGATTGACCATCAAGAGCCGCCCATCCGTATCGACGGCAACGTGTCGCTTGCGGCCGACAATCTTCTTGCCGGCGTCGTAACCCTTGTTTCAGCTTGCGGAGCTTTGACCGACTGGCTGTCGATCACGCTAGCCGTGGGACTGGCCTCGCGCCCGGCTCGCTCGCGATCCAGCATCAGCGCCACATCGTGGATGGTCTGGAACAGAAAACGCCGCGCCAACTCGGGAAACCAGCCGTAGACCGTCTGCCAGGGCCCGAAATGGATCGGCAGCAT
>NZ_JAMYRN010000076.1:0-657 GCF_040321435.1 Mesorhizobium sp. M0410 | reverse complement strand
AACGGCTTCGTGTCGGCGAGGGTGCGGCATCCCGCAAAATAGGAATATATTCCGCATGCCGTTAAGGCAAATAGACTTCGTCCTGCCCTCAGCGCCTGCTAGCCGCGGGCATTTTGGGGGAAGCATGAATCAAGTTATGTGCGTTTGTAGCCATCAGCGTTTTGTCGGGCTGCGCTACTCGCCCAGCCGACATCAAGCCCACGCTGGTTTCGTCCGCGTATACGCGGGCAAGTCCTGCAGCCAGTTGGAAGCCGAACTTTACCGAACGAGTTCCGACCTCGCGCCGATAATGGCCATACAAGACAGAACCGCCCGCCATGATGTGGACGGCGTGTTTTGGCTTGGCTTGCCGGTTGGCAGCATGATGGACAACACAGACATCAAGGTACGTGAAGCCAAGAGCCGAGCTGAAGGGCAACATGGACGCGATCAACGCAGCCGACGAAAGGGCGGCTGTGTTGCCGGCACTCTGTAAGCCGTTCCAACGTTAAAATTGTCGGCTTGCTTCCCGCCCTCGCGACTGCGGAGTGGTCGTTTCATCGATTGACTCGCGTAATGCACCGGCAGTTAATCTCCCCGCAAGGGCAAAAAGAGGGGCTATGAAACTGGGAGCAAACGATGACTGTCCAAAAAGAAGACTATCGAACCAACAGAGCC
>NZ_JAMYRN010000075.1:0-757 GCF_040321435.1 Mesorhizobium sp. M0410 | reverse complement strand
TGGTAGTGCCGCGGGGTGAACCGCCTTTCGAAGATTCGATACCGCTCGCCGACCTGCATGCGTTTCCGCTGGCGGTTCCGATGCGCAACAACAATGTCAGGCGTTCGGTGGCTGATGTCGTTGCGCAGCACGGGTGTGTGCTGGATGTCAGATTCGAGGTCGACTCCCTTTCTACGATCATCAACATGGTCATGGAAGGAAAAGCCTATTCTATCCTTGCCCCGTCGGCCATTCAGAGGGAGGCCTCTCAAGGCCAAGTCCGGGCGGTCAAAATCATTGATCCGGTGATTACCCGTTCCGTGGTGCTTGCCGTCAACCCGAAGGATGAGCGCTCTCCAGCCGTCTCCGCGGTCCGCAAGCTGATCCCCAAGGTCGTAAGGACTTTGATCGAGGGCAGGCACTGGTCAGCCACGGTTCCGGACCGGGCCTAGGCACATCCGAAACCAAGTTCCAGTCTGTCGCTCCGCCGCGGGTGCTTGAGCGGTATCAATCTGGATTCAAGATGGCTTTGGGCGACATTCCATATTTGACCGCATGCGACTATCGCGATGAAACTGCAGCGGAGCGAGACACGGTTCGGATATCGGTCGTTCTCGTACCTGGCAATTCATTCAAGCGGAGCATGCGATGTCCAACGCCACCACCTATCAGCTTTTCATCAACGGCAGTTGGCGAGACGGTAGTGGAACCCTGACGGTGACCAACCCGGCGACAGAGCAGGTATTTGGCTCGGTGGCCGCGGCGTCGGCTTCGGATC
>NZ_JAMYRN010000074.1:0-820 GCF_040321435.1 Mesorhizobium sp. M0410 | reverse complement strand
GGGAAATGCTGTATTAAGCAAGAGTTTGGGCGTCACGGAGTTAGTCGATGCCGATGGGATGGTTGCCGCGTTGAAGGTGATAAAATCACCTGCTGAGCTGACCTACATGAAACAGGCAGCAAAGATCGTGGATAGGGCTATGCAGGTCGGCAGGCTTGCAATCTCTGTCGGCGCGCGGGAATGCGACGTAGCCGCTGCGGTAAGTCATGCACTGTACACGGGCACTCCGGAATTTCCGGGCTGGACCTCCCGCAGTCCTATCTCCATGAACGTAGGATCTCCTGCGAACGCAGTCCATCTCACGTGGACTGATGGGGTGTACAAATCGGGCTGCCAGACGAATTTTGAGCTAGGCGCCTTCCGTCACCGGTATGCGTGCGCATTGGCGCGAACGGTATTTCTAGGAGAACCATCGGCTAGATCGCGACACGTCCATCATGCGTGCGTGGACGGGTTCCTCGCTGCGTTTGAAGCAATACGCCCTGGCGTTAAGTGCAGCGATGTGGAACGAGCTTTTCGACGCGAATTTGCACCTCGCGGCGTACGAAAAGAATCTAGAATTGGATACTCAATAGGGATCGATTGGGTGGAAGGCGGACCGAACTTTCAGGACGGAGACGAATCCGTACTCCAGGCCAATATGACCTTCCATCTCCTCATTGGTATTTTTGAAAAGACGGATGGATATATCTTCAGTGAGACCGTTCGCGTGACGGAAAATGGCGCGGAGTCGCTGAGCAACATGTCGCGCGATCTGCTCGTAAACAGCTGAATTTCTTAAAGCAGGGTGCCGGCGCAGCGTCACACGATGCGCCGGCAT
>NZ_JAMYRN010000073.1:0-930 GCF_040321435.1 Mesorhizobium sp. M0410 | reverse complement strand
TGTCGGCCGAATTGAGAAACTGACCCCCTGACGAAATGAAGAACTGACCCCTCGGTTATGAGAGGAGGCATGGATGACGGTTGAGATTTCGGCGATTCCTGCATTGTCGAGAACGATGCGGGGGGAGGAGATGCTTCAGCCTGAAGAAGTGGCAGCGATGCTGCGGCTGCATGAGCTTGGCTGGGGAGCGAAGCGACTTGCGAAGGAATTCGGATGCGCGCGCAACACGGTGCGTCGGTATCTGCGCGAGGGCGGGACTTTTCCGTTTCGCAAGCCTGTGCGGCGGACCGCGTTTGACGGGCTGGACGATTGGCTGCGGGAGCGCTTCTTCCGCCATGGCGGCAACGCCGATGTGGTGCGCCAGGAACTGGAGAGCGAACATGGGATCGTTATAGGGCTTCGGTCGGTGGAGCTTCGGGTGCAGGGTTGGCGTCGGGAGTTGAGGGCGCAGAAGCGCGCGACGGTTCGGTTTGAGACGGCGCCGGGACATCAGATGCAGATCGACTTTGGCGACACGCGGGCGTGGGTCGGCGGCGAGCGTGTTCGGGTGCACCTGTTTGTAGCAACGCTGGGTTACTCGCGTCGGCTGCATATCCGTCCCTCGCTTCGGGAGCGCCAGGCGGACTGGTTCGAGGGGATGGAAGGAGCCTTCCTTCGCTTCGGCGGGGTTCCAACGGAAGTACTGTTCGACAATCCGAAGGCGCTGGTCGAACATCACGATGCGACGACGCGGGAGGTGCGGTTCAATGTGAGGCTGCACACCTTTGCCCGCTACTGGGGATTTACGCCGCGGGCTTGTGCGCCCTACCGGGCGCGTACGAAGGGGAAGGACGAACGCGGGGTCGGCTATGTCAAGCGCAATGCGATTGCCGGCCGCCGGTTCGAGAACTGGGCGGCGTTCGAGGCGCATCTGGACCGGTGGACACGCGA
>NZ_JAMYRN010000072.1:0-942 GCF_040321435.1 Mesorhizobium sp. M0410 | reverse complement strand
AGCTTCATGGCCAACGCCTCATGCGGCCTTTCCTCGTTGAATTCGCTGATGAAAGCGTCAAATCTGGCCTGCTGTTGCAGGGCATTCATGCCCGGGGGCCGCGTGGTCTCCTGCTTCAAGGTGCGGTGCATGCGCTCGTGGCGGCCGTTCTGTTGCGGGTTGCCGGGCTTGATGCGCTCGATGGCAATGCCGAGCCTCAACCACCAGACCGACAGCTTCGACAGATTGTAGAGGCCGTTGGGGCTGGCGAAGGGGACCCCGTTGTCGCTTCGAATGGCGAGCGGCAGGCCGCGTTCCCTGAACAGCCGGACGAAGGCCTCGATGACCGGCGCTTCCCGTGTCGCTTCAAGCGCTTCGGCGAGAAGCAGGTAGCGCGAGGCCTGGTCGGTCACCGTCAGGGGGTAACAGTAGCGACCGTTGCCGAGCTTGAACTCGCCCTTGAAGTCAGCGCACCACAGATCGTTGGGGACGGCGGCCTGCGACAGCGGCGTGCCCATGGCCTTGTTCGCCCGGTTCCTCTTGCGGGCCTGGCTCACAAGGCCGTGGCGGTCGAGCACGGCATGCACCGTGCTCTTGGCCGGGATGCGCACATCGCCGGCGAGCTTCCTGATCAGCAGCTCCCTGATCTTCCTGGCGCCCCAGTGCGGCTTGTCGCGCTTGCTCTCGACGATCAGCCGCTCGATCTGCTCGGGCAGTTGGTTGGCATAGCGTACCGGCCGCCGCGAGCGGTCGCAAAGCGCCTCCAACCCCTCTTGCCTGTAGCGGTTGAAGATCTTGTAGCCGGTCTTGCGCGAGATCCCGAACTCCCGGCACACCGCGCTCATGCCTTCTCCGTCGAGCAGGCGAGCCACAAAGCGAAGACGTTCCTCCATCACCGAACACTCTCTCCACGGCATCAACACCTCCCGGCAAAAACCGAAAAGTGTTACCTATGTGTCCGGT
>NZ_JAMYRN010000071.1:0-1037 GCF_040321435.1 Mesorhizobium sp. M0410 | reverse complement strand
CTCCCCGCAAGGGCAAAAAGAGGGGCTATGAAACTGGGAGCAAACGATGACTGTCCAAAAAGAAGACTATCGAACCAACAGAGCCGACTACGCCATAGCTGCGATGCATAGCCGAGCGACCGCTGAGGGCGATCGTGACGATTTGGTGGCGAGGAAAAAGTCCCTGTGGGTAACAGATCGGCGATCTGCAAAATTGGCTGCAAACCCCTCCGAAAGCTCGCCAGAACCCAAGGCAAAACCGCGCGGTAAGTGAATCGGACGCCAGCCACTTTCTTACCGCCGCGTACTTCGTTCGCATGGTTCGATTATATTAGATTTATCTAAAATACTAACCGGCCAGTCGAGCATTCCCGAACGCTCGCTGGTCAGGCCCAGCGGCCCCCCTAACCCAAGCTGCTGGGCCGCCACTCAGAGCAAAGCGCGATGTATGAGCATACCTAGCATAACGGTGATCGTCTCCACCTTGCCGGCCTTGCTTAGCACCACCTGAAAATCAGCTTCGAATCCCCGAATGTGCGGGGTCCCAGTGGCCATCACTAGACATTTCGAGATTTGCGGTTCAAGCCTCCCTTCATCGGCATGAGCGGTGACGGAGTACATCATCTTGCCAAATCAACACAGCCGACATCCTCGTCCCCTCGTTCGGTCGAAAGCCAGGTGGAACAATCAGGGCGCGCAACTTGTCATGACTGATATTGCCGCTTCACCCCAGCTTTGAGCGTGCGCCCTTCCGCCTGTGCGTGGTTCACCGTTTTTTACATTATTAGCGCACGTTTATAAACGGACATGTTGGTGTAGCTTGTACGTGCCCAAAGCCTCGGCGCAACGACCCAGCGCCGAGGCTTTTTTGCGGTATCCTTGCTCAGCATGTGCCAGATGATCATTGCAAGCTTGCGCGCAGTGGCGACGGCCGCGATGTGCTTCCCGCGGCGCGAGGCGATCCGCTTGTGGGAGGCGCGAAGAGGTCCTGGCGATCGCACAGCCGCCCATGCCGCCTCGACCAGCATCCCCCGCGCATGGCCGCGGCCCTGCTTCGT
>NZ_JAMYRN010000070.1:0-1057 GCF_040321435.1 Mesorhizobium sp. M0410 | reverse complement strand
TCGTCACCGGTTTCGCGCTGGCCTTCGCGCGCGGCGTCGGCGAGTACGGTTCCGTCATCTTCATCGCCGGCAATCTGCCCTATAAATCCGAAATCGCACCGCTTCTGATCGTCATCCGGCTGGAGGAATATAATTATGCGGCGGCGACCGCGATCGCGGCGATCATGCTGGCGCTGTCCTTCGTGATGCTGCTGGTCATCAACCTGGTGCAGACCTGGAGCCGCAAGCGCTATGGCTGACCCGGAGATCAAATCCTACGCGCCGCACCATGAAAGCCAGTCGCCGGCGGTGACGGAAAGCCGCACGGCGAGAACCGTGCTGATGGCCCTAACGTTTGCGTTCCTTGCCATCTTCCTGCTCTTGCCGCTGATCATCGTCTTCAAGGAAGCTTTCGCCAAGGGCATCGAGGCCTACACACAGGCGCTAGGCGAACCGGATACGCGCTCGGCGATCCGCCTGACGCTTCTGGTCGCGGCGATCTCGGTGCCGCTCAACATCGTCTTCGGCATTTCCGCCGCCTGGGCCATCGCCAAGTTCGAATTCAAGGGCAAGGCGTTCCTGACCACGCTGATCGACCTGCCCTTTTCCGTCTCGCCGGTCATTTCGGGGCTTGTCTACGTGCTCTTGTTCGGCGCGCAAGGCCTGCTCGGCGCCTGGCTCAGGGCGCATGGCATCGTCATCCTGTTTGCGGTGCCAAGCATCGTGCTGGCCACGATCTTCGTCACCTTCCCCTTCGTCGCCCGAGAATTGATCCCGCTGATGCAGGAACAGGGCAATGGCGATGAGGAGGCGGCCCTGTCGCTCGGGGCCAATGGCTGGCAGGCGTTCTGGTACGTGACGTTGCCCAACGTCAAATGGGGATTGCTCTACGGCGTGCTGCTGTGCAATGCCCGCGCCATGGGCGAGTTCGGCGCGGTCTCGGTGGTGTCCGGCCACATACGCGGATTGACCAACACCATGCCGCTGCATGTCGAAATCCTTTATAACGAGTACAATGCCGCCGCCGCCTTTGCCGTCGCTTCGCTGCTTGCCGGCCTGGCGCTCGTCACGCTGGTCT
>NZ_JAMYRN010000069.1:0-1144 GCF_040321435.1 Mesorhizobium sp. M0410 | reverse complement strand
TGCGTAATTCGCTGATTGTGATTCTCTGAGACGAAGCTCGGAGGGAATCGCGATGGCAGTGAAGCAGATGGGCCAGTTGAGCTTGGCGGAGGCTTTTCTGGGCGGCAAGTTGGCTGGCGGTTCTTCACCGCTTGATCGATTGTCGGGTCTGGTGAAGTGGTATCGCTTCGAGAAGCTGCTCAACCCGCTGCGCGATGGCGGACCCGGACGGGCAGCTTGGCCACCGCTGGTTCTGTTCAAGGCGCTTTTGCTGCAGTCACTCTACGGCCTGTCGGATCGCGAACTTGAGGAGGCGCTTGGCGACCGGCTGTCGTTCCGGCGCTTTGTAGGGCTCGGGCTGGAGGAGAGCGTTCCCGACCACACGGTGCTTTCGCGTTTTCGCAATCTGCTTGTCGGCGAAGGGCTGCTGGAGAAGCTGTTTGGCGAACTGGACCGGCAGTTGGAGAAAGCCGGTGTTATCCTGAAGCGGGGAACGATGCTGGATGCCACGCTGATCAATGCGGTTTCATTGCCCCCGACGGACGAGCGGACTTCGAAGGATACGGATGCCCGGCTCACCGCGCGAAAGGGCAAGGGCGGCTTCACCTTTGGCTACAAAGCCCATGTCGGGGTGGATGAGGGCTCTGGCCTGATCCGCACGGTGATTACCACGCCAGCCAACGTCAACGACACGGTGATGGCCGATAACTTGATCTGCGGCGACGAGAAGACGGTGTGGGCGGACGCCGCCTACGACACCCATGCCCGCCGCGCCCGGCTCAAGGCCGAGGGCAAGAAGGTGCGCATCGCGCGCCGCCCCAACAAGCACCATGCGCTGCCGCCGCGGCTCAAACATTACAACCGCCTGATCGCCAGACGGCGAGCGGCGGTGGAGACCACTTTCGCCACGCTCAAGAACCGCATGAAGCTGACCAATATCCGCTATGTCGGACTGGCGAAGGCCACCGCCCAGGTGACATTGGCGGCGATCGCCTTCAACATGCGCCGATGGGCCGCCATCACGGGATAGGTGCGCCCGCAGCGCGGCCGCCCGGGCCGAAACCGCCGCCGAAACCCCAAACAAGGGGGCGGAGCTCACAAAGACGAGCGAAATCCCTGCGATCCCGCCCCATCCAAACATCCCCGGTTACTGCGCAACAGGCCC
>NZ_JAMYRN010000068.1:0-1242 GCF_040321435.1 Mesorhizobium sp. M0410 | reverse complement strand
TGTTTGGACCGGGGACATCGCGAACAGCTGTGCGAGGACATCGCGAACAGTTTGCCATCCTATCGTTGGCTTGCATTGAGGTCGATGGTCTGGATTTTCTGGTGGCGGAAGTAGGCATCGAAGACGCCATCGGTTTCGGTTGGGCGGAAGGCGACGGCTTTGCCGGCAAAAGCCTTGCAGATCTTGACGGCATGCCCGAACAACGAGGTTGTGCCCTTCTGCTGGATTTTGCGGACCTGGTCGCCGGGCGCGTATTCGAACGGCTGGACGGCATCGGCGAAGTCGCGCGTCGAGGCACGATAGCGCTCGAGCGGCACAGCGTCGGCAATGGCCTGGTGCGGCCGCTCGGTGTTGTAGATGTGGCGCCATGCGTCGAAAGCGCACTGTGCCGCCTGCAGGCTGTCGAAGGGCGGGCCCTGCAGCGCCTCGGCCTTGAGCGTACGGTGGAACCGCTCCTCCTTGCCCAGCGTCTGTGGATGGCAGGGTCTGGAATGGCTGACCGACATGCCGTTCTCGATCAGCCAGACGCCGAGCATGGTGAAGTTGTTGCGGCCGCCGTCGCCCCAGGGCGGGCCGTTGTCGGTGGCGATGCGCCACGGCAGGCCATAGCGCCGGAAGGCCGTAATCAGGCGGGTTTTGACAGTTTCGGTGGTCTGGTCGGGGCAAGCTTCCAGCACCAGCGAGAACCGCGAATGATCGTCGAGCACGGTCAGCGGATGCAGCCGCCCGGCGCGCAACGGCACATGGCCCTTGAAGTCCATCTGCCACAGGTCGTTGGGCGCGGCGTGCTCGAAGCGGATGAACGCTTTGGCGCCGCCGCCCAGTGCGCCCAGTTCGACGCCGTTGCGGCGCAGGATGCCGGTCACCGTCGAGGCAGCCGGATGGCCAAACCCCTGGCGCGCCAGAACCCGGGCGATCTTGCGCCCGCCCCAGGCCGGATGCGTTGTGCGCACCGAAAGCGCTGCCGCCTCGATCGCGGGCGTGCTGCGCGTCGGGCTCGACTGCGGCCGGCGCGACCCCTCCAAAAGCCCGGCCGCGCCAAACGCCTGCCATCGCGCCAGCAACTTGTAAGCGCATGTTCGACCAATCCCAAAGCGTCGGCACAAGGCGCTCACATTCGCCCCCTCGGCCGTAGCCAGCCGCACAAACTCCAGCTTCTGTTTCATCGCGCTCGTGTCCTCGAATGGCATCCCGAACCCCCCAGCGCAAAGCGCGCCAAACTGTTCGCGATGTCCTCGCACA
>NZ_JAMYRN010000067.1:0-1285 GCF_040321435.1 Mesorhizobium sp. M0410 | reverse complement strand
TGTCAAGCGAAGTGAGGATTTGACCCCTGGGGCGAAACGAAGGACTGACCCCCTCATTGCTTTGCAGTTTCGTTGGTGTCGGGCGTCGTTCCGGCCTTCTGCAATAGGCCGGAACGACGCTTTTCGCGAAGCCGGTAGCTGTCACCGCGGATGGTGATCACTGTCGAATGATGAAGCAGGCGATCAAGGATCGCGGTCGCGACCACGGGATCGCCAAACACGCTGCCCCATTCGCCCACCGAGCGGTTGGAGGTGATCAGGATCGATCCCCGCTCATAACGCCGCGACACCAGCTGGAAGAACAGATGCGCGGCGTTGGCTTCGAACGGGAGATAGCCGAGCTCGTCGATGATCAACAGTTTCGGCCGCGACAGGGTCGTCAGCTGCTTTTCGAGTGAACCGTCGTCATGGGCCTTGGCCAGCATCGCCACCAGCGTGGCCGCCGTGACGAACTGGACGCTATGGTTCTGCCGGATCGCCTCGCGCCCGAGAGGCACCGCCAGATGTGTCTTGCCCGTACCCGGAGGTCCAAGGAACAGGACCGTGTCGCCATGGGCAATCCAGCGGCAGGTCGCCAGCTCCCGGACTTGGCGCTGATCCAGCGACGGCTGCGCGTCGAAGTCGAAGCCATCGAGTTCGCGCACAAACGGGAACTGCGCGATCTTGCCTGCCATGGAGATGCGCCGCTCGTCGCGCCGCGCGATCTCGCGCGTCACCAGGAAGGCCAAAGCCTCGCGCAAGGTCATTTGCGAACGCGCCGCTTCGTCCAGCAGCGTATCGAGCTGATCCCGGATCGCGGTCAGCTTCAGCCGGTCGAGCTGAGCCACCAGCATCTCGTGATCGACCGTCGTCATCACCAGCTGCCTCCCACCAGTGCCTCATATTCGGCCAGCGGCCGCAACAGAGCGGAAGGCGCAACGATCTCCGCCGGCGCCGATCGCACCGGCGCAGCAGCGCCGACCACGCCGGCAAGATGCGCCCGCTCGACAATCCGTTGGCGACGCCCGCGGCACAAGGCATGATCCGCCACCACCTCGCCCGCATGACGCACGATAACGCGGCCGCCCAGCACCACGACTTGGACGCTCTCCCCGATCAGCCGCCAGGGAACCGAGTAACTGTTCGTGTCCAGGTCGATTGCGCAGTCCGCCTGGACCTTGCGCACGAGATCGCGCAGCTGCCCAAACGGTGCCCGTCCGCCCAGAGGGCGAAGCGCCATGGCTTCTTCGGCAAAGCGCTCCGCAGGAGCCACGCCGGTCGTGCCATGCACACGCTGATCAGCAAT
>NZ_JAMYRN010000066.1:0-1349 GCF_040321435.1 Mesorhizobium sp. M0410 | reverse complement strand
TAGGCCGTAGACTCATAAGCGCGAAGCCACAGTCGCATTGAGGCGAGTTGGATCATGGCGAGGAAGTTGGCTGCCAGTTTGTCGTACCGTGTAGCGACACGGCGGAAATGTTTCAGCTTGGAGAAGAAGCGCTCGATCAGGTTTCGCTCGCGATAGAGGCGCCTGCTGAAGCAAGGTTTCCACTTCCGGTTCCGCTTGGCGGGAATGTTGGGCGTCGCACCGTGCTGCTGGATCAACTCCCGGATACGGTCGGCATCGTAGGCCTTGTCGGCCAGGACGATGATGCGCGGGCCGAGATGGTCGAGCAATCGATCGGCGATCTGCCCATCGTGCGTTTGTCCCGCCGTCAGGCCGAGCCGGATCGGGAGTCCTTGCGCGTCGACGACGACGTGGATTTTGGTCGTGAGGCCACCTCGGCTGCGACCGAGACAATTATCTGCGCCCCCCTTTTTGCCGTCGCAGCCTGCTGGTGCGCCCGAATGGAAGTGCTGTCGATCATCTGGATTTCACCATCATGCGCTCCGCTGATGGCGTCCATGAGCCGATCCCAAACACCTGCTTTTCGCCAACGCGAGAAGCGGTTGTAGCAGGTGGTGCGTGGCCCATAGCGCTCGGGCAGGTCGCGCCATGGCGCACCGGAGCGCAGCACCCAGAAGATTCCGTTTAACACGCGTCGGTCATCGACGCGCGGCACGCCTCTAGGTTTGTTGGGTAACAGCGGTTCGATCACGCGCCACTCGAAGTCGGTCAGGTCATATCGGCTCATATTGAGCCTGAATCACAATCCCGCGCGATATGGAAGCGAGTTGGTAAACCCATCAAAATCAGACGTTCAGCGCTACAGCCTAATCGTAGTAGCCCGGTCCGAATGTTATCGCGGACATCACAGGTTGATCGGCTTCGCCTGTCGAGGACCAAACGCCTATACCAAGCTGCGTTGAGGTTGCGCCATCCGGCTCCAAGCGTAACTTCGGGTCGAGAGATTGGAGAATCTGTGTCGCTTCGCCCATCGATACCGAGATAAGAGCCAATCCGTTCAATGTCGGGTTGCTTGGGCTTGCAAACTCCAAGGCCTCCAGGCGCTCGTCGGAATCATAGTAGGCAAAAACGCCTGCATCCGCCCAATAATCTATCGGATTGCCTTCGGGTGTACGCTTAAACGGCTGGTGCTTACCACCGAAAAATGTCCGAACGCTTCCTTTGGACGATCCAATCGGAAGACCTCTCAATCCACCGCCGGGTTCTAATGCGAGTTCAGTCATTCCTCGACAATATGCGCGATCTGTCAAACGACGCAACGATCGCTTTTCACCCATCTCCCTCATTCCCATTTATGGGTTCACGACCTA
>NZ_JAMYRN010000065.1:0-2057 GCF_040321435.1 Mesorhizobium sp. M0410 | reverse complement strand
CCGACACCGCCAAACTGTCCGCGACTTAATGAAACAGCTGTCCGCGACTTAGCGGAATCACTGTCCGGCTTTTGCGAAATGCGCATGCCATCGCATTTCGCCAGGGACCCCTCTCAGGGGGCGGACGATGGTGACGGTGATCGGAGTGTTGGCGAGTTCGGGACTGCGATCGGGCGAAGTGGTCAGGCTTGATCGTTCCGACGTCGATCTGTCCAACGGGATTCTCCTCTTCGGAAGACGAAGTTCCGCAAGGACCGTCTCGTTCCAGTTCACACGACGACCCAAACAGCCCTTCGTCACTACGTGCGTGAGCGCGATGCGGCTTTTCCCACGCCCAAGGACCAGGCCTTCTTCCTCAGCTCCCGAGGCAACCGTCTGTCGGCGAGCGGTCTGCAAAGCGCATTCGCTAAGGTCCGCAAGCTCGCTGGCCTTGATGACGGCAAGCCTTTGAGACCGCACGATCTCAGGCACCGGTTCGCCGTGACCCGTCTTAGCCTCTGGCACGAACAGCGCGCCAACGTTCAGGCGCTTCTGCCTCTGCTTGCCACTTATCTCGGCCACGCCAGCTACAGCGACACGGCCTACTACCTCACTGGCTCTGCGGATCTTCTCGCTATTGCGGCGGAGCGCGCCTTCCTCGATGAAGGTGCAGCATGAGCGAACATTTGCTCCTGGCCCCGCTCCTTGAGTCCTACTTTCGCCGGCGCTTGACCAAGCAGCGCAACGCGACTCCCGCGACCGTGGCCAGCTATCGCGACGCCTTACGCATGCTGATCCTCTTTGCCGCCGCCCGGTTGCGGAAAAAGCCCGCGGCGTTGACGCTCGAAGAGCTTGATCGAGACCTTGTTCTCGCCTTTCTCGACGGACTCGAAGAGAAGCGGAACAACTCCGTCGCCACGCGCAATGCCCGCCTGGCCGCGATCCGATCTTTCTTCCGCCACGTCGCTGCCGCCGACCCGGCGTCCTTCGGCGTCGCCCAACGCGTGCTGACGATTCCCATTAAACGGACGCACATTGAGGTGACGTACCACCTCACCACGGCCGAAGTGGCCACCCTCATCGCGGCGCCCGATCCAAAGACTCCCCGTGGTCGGCGCGACCGCGCCTTTCTGCTCTTCTTGGCACGGACCGGCGCCCGGGTCTCCGAAGCCACCGGCGTCTACGCAAACGATCTTCAGTTCGAGCAGTCGCACCCACAAGTGCTGCTACGCGGCAAGGGGCGCAGAGAAGGCGTCGTCCCTATTTCCACGGACCTGGCGCGAGCGCTGACGACCTTGTTGAGCGAGCGCGGGATCGCCCATCACGAGCCGCGACCGATATTCGTCGGCGCCCGCAACGAGCGCCCTACTCGTTTCGGAGCGATCCATATCGTGCGGCGTGCGGCCGCCGGGGCCGTGGCTGTCAGGCCGGCCTTGGCCGACAAGCCCATATCGCCGCACAGCTTCCGGCACTCCCTCGCCATGAAGCTTCTCCAGTCCGGCGTGGACCTTTTAACGATCCAAGCCTGGCTCGGGCACGCACAGGTCGCCACGACCCACCGCTATGCCGCCGCGGATGTCGAGATGATGCGCAACGGGCTCGAGAAGGCGGGCGTCGCTGGCGACCACGGCGTGCGTTTCCGACCAAACGACGCCGTTCTGCAACTGCTGAATGGCATCTAAATATAATGTGGCGGAGGCAGTCAGACTTGGCCGGCCCTGACGGGCGTCAGGGCGGCTCCGCCACATAATCTCGCCCGACGCATAAAAGCGGATCAGCGCCGATCGTCTCGCGAACAAGTGCGGCCAGCCCCTCCGCACCCTTGCGGATATGCGGAGCTCCGCATCACCGCAAGGGCTTCCCCGGCCTCTCATTGCAGGTGCAGGAGGTGCTGCGCGATCCTCTGAGCGGCTATCTGTTCTGCTTTCGTGGACGCAGGGGCGATCTCCTGAAGGTGATCTGGCACGACGGCCAGGGCGCGTGCCTGTTCACGAACGATCTGCATTCATACTACGTCCCTTTCGTCTTCAGTTGAGAGTTTTTGCCTGGCTGGCATTTTGCCTTCGTGCGGCAGCGCG
>NZ_JAMYRN010000064.1:0-2631 GCF_040321435.1 Mesorhizobium sp. M0410 | reverse complement strand
TGCGTGTTTCGGTAAGTCCCGGACGCCGATTTCACTAAGTCCCGGACAGTGATTTCAGTAAGTCGCGGACAGCATTTCCGCTAAGTCCCGGACAGTTTCCGGGGCGGATTTGACGGTCGGTTCTCGGCTGCGCCGTTCTGGCATTTTGACCTCTCACGATGACGTTGAGAGGGGGCCCATGCCAAGACGGAAGCAAACGAGACAGACGACGGTGAAGGACATCCGAGCGATCTTGCGCCTGACGCATGAGCATGGCCTTTCGGTGCGTGCGGTATCGGAACGGCTGAAGATCAGCAAGACGACGGTTTCGACCTATCTGTTACGCGCGAGCGAGGCGGGGCTTTCGCGTTGGCCGTTGCCGCCCGGCTACGACGACGATGCCGCGCTCGAGCGGCTTCTGTTCCGCCGGATGGGCCGGCCGCCGCAGGATCTGAGTGAGCCCGACTGGGCGCTGATCGTCCGGGAGCTGAAGCGCAAGGGCGTGACGCTGACGCTGTTGTGGCAGGAGTATCGCGCTGCCCATCCCGACGGTTACGGCTACACCTGGTTCTGCGAGCACTTCGCCGCTTTCGAGCGCCGGACGAGCGCAACGTTCCGCAATCGGCATGCGGCGGGCGCGGTGATGCAAACCGACTATGCCGGGCAGACGGTGCCGATCATCGATCCTGCTACCGGCGTCATCCACGCCGCCCAGATCTTTGTCGCGGTGCTGGGCGCCTCCAATCTGACCTTCGCCTTTGCCAGCTCCAGCCAGAAGCTGCCCGACTGGATCGACGGCCAGATGCGGGCGCTTGCCTTCTTCGGCGGAGTCACCAAGGCGATCGTCTGCGACAACCTGAAGGCTGGTGTGGCCAAGGCGTTGTGGTTCGAGCCGACGCTGAACACGACCTTTGCGGCGATGGCCGAGCATTACGACACCACCATCTTGCCGACCCGCAGCCGAAAGCCGCGCGACAAGGCCAAGGTCGAAGGCGCGGTGCTGATCGTCGAGCGCTGGATTCTGGCCCGGCTCCGGAATCGCTCTTTCTTCTCGCTGGCTGAGCTCAATGCGGCGATCGCCGAGCTGCTCGAGGAGCTGAACAACCGGCCGATGCGCCATGTCGGCAAAAGCCGCCGCGAACTGTTCGAGGAAATCGAGCGGGTGGCCTTGAGGCCGCTGCCGGCGACGCCGTTCGAATATGCCGAGTGGAAATCGGCGAAGGTGCATCCCGATTACCATGTCGAGATCGACAAGACCTTCTACTCGGTGCCGCACCGGCTGATCGGACGCACCGTCGACGTGCGGCTCACCCACCGGGTGGTCGAGATCTTCCACGATCACCAGCGCGTCGCCTGCCATGTCCGTCGCTCGCAGCGTTCCGGCCATGTCACCGTCAATGAACACATGCCCAAGGCGCATCAGCGCTACGCCAACACGACGCCGGCCAGCCTAATTGGCCGGGCGGCCAGGATCGGCCCCAACGCCGCCATCCTGGTCGAGCGCATGATGCGCGACCGGCCGCATCCGGAACAGGGATACCGCTCGGCCATGGGCATTCTGTCGCTGGCCCCACGTTATGGACCGGAGCGTCTCGATGCCGCCTGCGAGCGGGCGCTGCTGATCAACGCGATCGCCTACTCCTCCGTCACCGCCATCCTCAAATCCGGCCTCGACCAGGCAAGACCGCAGACCGAGCCGGCAAAGCCGACACCGCCGCACACCAACATCCGCGGCAGCACCTATTACCAGTGAAGGAAAGGAAGAAAGAATGCTGACAAACCCCACCCTCGACCAGATGCAGACCCTCGGCCTGGCCGGCATGGCCACCGCCTGGCGCGAGCTGGCCGAACAGAACAACGCCAATGAGCTCAGCCGCGACGAGTGGCTCGGCCTGATGCTCGACCGCGAGGTCGCCATGCGTGCCGACAAGCGTGTCAAGAACCGGCTCGCCTCAGCCAAGCTGCGCTTTCCCGAAGCCTGCATCGAGGACATCGATTTTGCCGCGACGCGCGGGCTCAACCGGCGCAGCACCATGGCGCTCGCCCAAGGTGAATGGCTGAAGGCGCATGAGAACCTGATCGTCACCGGCCAAACCGGCACCGGCAAGTCATGGCTGGCCTGCGCCTTCGGTCGGCAAGCGGCACGGCTTGACCATTCCGTGCTCTATGTGCGCGTGCCGCGCCTGTTCGAGGATCTGGCGCTCGCCCGCCTAGATGGCCGCTTCCCGCGCCTCATCGACAAACTCACCCGCGCGCAACTGCTCATCCTCGACGACTTTGGAACCCACAGCCTCACCGACCAGCAGCGCTTCCATCTGTTCGAAATCGTCGAGGAACGCTATCGGCGCAAATCCACCCTGATCACCGCCCAGGCCCCCGTGGCCAAATGGCATGACCTGATTGCCGACCCCACCGTCGCCGACGCCATTCTCGACAGGATCGTCCACAACGCCCACCGCATCGTGCTCCAGGGCGACAGCATGCGAAAGCAAAAAGCCGCGCCCCTCTTGACCGGCGCCGAAAACGGCGAAATCAATCATCCATGAACGCAACAAGGCACCCGAGAACCGACACCGCCAAACTGTCCGCGACTTAATGAAACAGCTGTCCGCGACTTAGCGGAATCACTGTCCGGCTTTTGCGAAATGCGCA
>NZ_JAMYRN010000063.1:0-2678 GCF_040321435.1 Mesorhizobium sp. M0410 | reverse complement strand
GCCCACCACGACCCTGCGCAAGCATGTCGCGGATCTGGAGGCCAGCACGACGGCGCGCTTCGAAGCGTCGGCCAAGACAGGCAAGGTCCGCAGGTTCAAGGAGTTCGTTGACGGCGCCCGCGGCGCGGCCGGGCCGGCAGCACTCAGGCGACTATAACGGGCGCAGAGCCGACACTGCGGCTTCCAGACATTGTCGTGTACAGCTTCAGACCCTCAAGCCGAGCCCGCAGGGCCTCGCTTACCTTTTACGGGGCGGCGGTACGTCCAAGCCGCTTCAACAGTTAAGAATTTCGCAAAGACGATACCCCCGGATCGTCGAGCTTCCGCTGCCACTTCCCGCATTCGCCGAGGCGGTCAATGACCCGCCCTTCACAATAGTTATCCGGCAAGCATCTGGATGCGAGAGATAATGTTGCCGGAGGCATCTCTCATGGCTTCTACACCTGCCTGAACGCCAGAACCGCGTTCGTGCCGCCAAAGGCGAAGGAGTTGCTCAGTGCCACGCGCACCTTGCGCTCGCGTGCCACATTGGGCGTGACGTCGAGATCGCAATCGGGGTCCAGCTCACGATAATTGGCAGTCGGCGGCACGACGCTCTCGCGGATAGCCATCACGCAGGCGATCAACTCGAGCGCGCCGGACGCGCCGAGGCAATGCGCGTGCATGGACTTGGTAGAAGAAATGGACATTGAGAAGGCGTGCTGACCGAAGACGCGCTTGATCGCCGCCGTCTCGATCTGGTCGTTGGCCTTGGTGCCGGTGCCGTGCGCGTTGAGATAGTCGACATCCTCGGCGTCCAGCCTGGCATCGGCAAGGCAGGCCCGCATTGCTGCCTCCGGCCCCTCGACAGTCGGCGCGACGATGTCGGACGCATCGGCGGAAAGGCCGGCACCGGCAATTTCGGCAAGGATGGTGGCGCCCCGAGCCAGGGCATGCTCGTAGCTTTCCAGCACCGCCATGCCGGCGCCTTCACCAAGCGACAGGCCCTGGCGATCGGCCGAGAATGGCCGGCAAGTATCGGGCGAAAGCACGCGGATCGCTTCCCATGCCTTCAGCACACCCCATATGAGCGGCGCTTCGCTGCCGCCGGCAAGCATCACGTCGGCCCGGCCGAGCCTGATCTGGTCCACCGCGCAGGCAATCGCATGGTTTGCCGAGGAACAGGCGGACGTGACGCCGAAGACCGGCCCGCGCAGGCCGAGACTCATGCTGACCTGGCCGGCAGCGGCACCCGGCATCGCCTTGGGTACAGTCAAGAGAGCGGCACGCTTACCGCCCAGAAGGATGGCGCGGTAGGTTTGCTCGATCGCATCCCACCCGCAGCCGCCAACGCCCACCGTCGCACCGAAGCGATAGCTATTTCCCTCTTTGGAGGAAAGTCCGGCCTGACGCATGGCTTCGCGCGCCGCAAGCACAGCGAGCAGGCTGAAGCGGTCCATGGAGATAAGTTGCTTGCCGTCGATGTCATGCTCCGGCAGCGCCTTGATCTCGGCACCGATCCTGACCCTCAATTCATGGAGCTCGGAGTTGACGATTGGGCCGATGGCGGAGCGGCCTTCTCGCATCTCTGTCCAAATGGCGGCGGCGTTGGTCCCAAGCCCGCAAATCCCGCCAATCCCAGTAATCACGACGCGCCTGTCCATTCACACCGCCTTAGCGAGCAAGCTGCGCACGGCTTCCACCATGTCCCCAACATTCTGGAGATCCGACCATGCCTCGGCCGTATTCATCTCGATCTCGATGCCGTAGGCCTGCTCCAGGTCCCAGAGAACGTCCGCCAATCCCAGTGAATCGATACCGAGCGAAGTCAGTCCCGTGGCAGCCGTTATCTCGCCGCCGGTGGCAGGCGCTATGCCGCCCTCCGACGCGGCGCGCTTCTTGATCATGGCGATTATTTCGTTGGCGAGTTGATCTGCCATCTTGTTCCTTTCCAACTTGCGTTTTCGGCGTCGTTCAAAACCCGAGTCGCGTCGCGTTGCCAAAATTGCCCCTCATAGAGCCTGTGCGACCGACCAAGCCCAATGCCCATAGGAACCGGACGAGTTCCGGCTTCTGCGGCGTCAGCCCGATGACGAAGAAAAGTCGCCGGCCTCCCGCTTTTGCGCCAGCACATCAAGAATCTGCGTGTAAATGGATAGGAACCGTCGTCAAACGTCAGCTAAACGCTGCGACAGTGGGTGCTGTCAGCGTATTCACTCGGCACCTCATATGTAATCGAGATGTTTCATAGCTCCGGACCAGTTGCGATCAACTATTGTACCGGTCCGCCATTCGTCGGAGAGTTCGACATGATCGGAGCGCTGCCTCTCATTCCCAGTACAATCTCCACCGCACGCGACAGATTTCCTCTTTCGGGCTCTTCTCAAGGGACTCGCCACGCGATAGAGGCAGTGATCGGCGCACGTGAGGTCCTGCCAAGTCCATGCGACATTCCGGAAAATTGGTAAAATCGTTTGTTTCAATCAAATGCATCCACGCTATGGATAGCTAAGACATGCGTTTCAAAGGGCTCGATCTGAATCTTCTCGTCGTTCTCGACGCGCTGCTGAGCGAGCGCGGCCTCACGGCGGCGGCACGCCGCATCAACCTAACCAAATTCATGGGGGTTGGTGGATGTGGCGCAAGCCGTTGAAATGACGTAGGATTTGGTTGCTTAAGCCGATCCGAACCATTTCCCG
>NZ_JAMYRN010000062.1:0-2821 GCF_040321435.1 Mesorhizobium sp. M0410 | reverse complement strand
TCAACTTGGCGCTGACGATCAGGCTGTAGAGAACGGCAGCGCGCTGTCCGCCGCGATCGGAACCGCAGAACAGCCAGGACTTTCTTCCGAGAGCGAAGACTGATTCATTATGCACCTCCTTTTCAAATGGCGGAAAACAGCGATTCCTGGTTGTCGTCGTGGATGCGACGCGGAGTATTGCGCGCCAGTTCGGCCTTGATCCGTTCGTCTTCGAGGTCGCTGGCGCGGATCTGGTAGGGCGCGCCGCGCATGACCTGCTCGGCGGGTAAGAGGCCATCCCTGATGAACCGGCGGATTTTGACGTGCGAGACTCCAAGCCGGGCGGCCGCGTCCGACATAGTGATCCACTCGCCATTCTTGTCGGAAGAGCGATAGCCGCTGATCTTGTGCACCGTGCGCAGCGATTGGACGCGACGCGCGGTCCAGGTCTTTCCCTGACCGGTCTGCATGCCCATGCGGTTGAGTGTGGCAGCGATTTCGGCATCCGACCATCGGGTTGCCATGGATCGCATGATCGCCAGAGCCTCCTCAGGCGTACGCTGGCCATGCTCTCCCGATTTGGGCTTGCGAACCCGTACCTGCGAGTGCTGGCCTCCGTGCCAGTGGATGGTCAAGATCACGTCGCGCGCATCGTCATCGACATCCGCCACGATGTCCTTGATGAGCGCGCGCAGCAGTTGCTGACGACAGCGCATGTCGACACCCGGCGCGTTCCAGGTGGCCTCGAGATTCTGGGCGAGGCCCGTGAAGTCCGGAACCGCGTCGACAGGCTCCACACGCTGGACTTCGCTCAGCCGGGCCTCGCAGGTCTCCACGCGCCTGAGCGTGGCTTCCCAACTCCTCTCGAGCTGGGCCGCAATAAGCCGGTTCTCCGGGTCGCAGGCCGCATAGCGGCGCTCGGCGAGCGATGCCTCGTAGCGCGCCTGCTGCAGGTCCAGCTCGATCGTCTGCCGGCGCCTGGCCTCGCTCTCCAGCTGCATCCGTTCAGCCTCCAACGCCGCTTCGATCGCCATCGGCGCAACCGCCTCCAGCGCTTCGCGGGTCACCGCCGCGTCGGTACGAAAGCCGTTGAACGACATGCATCGCGCCTGTGCCATCATGAGGTTGCCGCGCTCGCAGCGATATACCGGATAACCTTGGCCGCGTCCGGCATACATGACAACCAGTCTTCGCCCGCATCGACCACAAGAGATGAGACCCGGGAGCAGCGCGCGACCGCCTCGGCCCGACTTGACGCCGCCGGCTTTGCCATAAGCGTTGGCCGCGAGCAGTTCCTGGTTCCGTTCGTACTCGCTCCATCCGATGTAGCCTTCGTGATGGTCCTTGAGCACCACCGCCCACTCGCTAGCCGGCTTGTAATGGCCATAGCTCTTGCGAACGCGGCCATCGACGATCTCAGTGCGCTTCTCGCTTTTACCATAGACATAGGCGCCGGCGTAGAATGGGTTCTTCAGGATCGAGATCACGTTGCGGTAGCGGATCGGAACCCAGTCGAAGGACACCATCTTCTTGCCGTCGGAGGGTCTGGGAAAATGCACGCCATCGTCGATCATCGAGATCAGGACCTGGCGCGCACTGCCGAGTTCGCGGAAGCGCGCGAATATCAGGCGAATGGTCTCCTGCAGGCGCATGTCGGGATCGAACCCGAGACCGTAATCGCGGTGCCAGACATAGCCGAAGGGCACGGAGATGCGCAGTTCCCCGCGCTGTGCCTTGGCGCGGGCGGCCTCGTACATGCGGGCACGCAGCACGCCGAGCTCGAACTCGCTGATGCTGCCCTTCATACCGAGCAGCAGGCGGTCGTTCGGCAACCCCGGATCGTAGACTCCGTCCAGATCGATCACGCGTGCATCGACTTCGCCGCACAACTCGAGCAGCCGATGCCAGTCCGGCCCGTTGCGCGACAGGCGGGACGCCTCCAGGCAAAGCACGGCGCCCACATGGCCGGTGCACAGATCGTCGACCAGGCGCTCGAAACCGGGACGCTCCACAGCCCCGCTTGCGGTCCGTCCCAGATCCTCGTCGATCACCTCTACTTTGCGGAATCCCCAGCGCCGCGCGACGTCGACAAGCTCATATTGCCGACGCTGGCTCTCAAGGTTGAGCTGGACCTGCGCCTGAGTGGACTGACGCACATAGACGACGGCCTTGCGCTTGAGGACGGCAGTCGGAATCAGATTACCGCTCGTCATTGCAGCTCTCCTCCTCCGTTGCCACGCCGGCGGCGGCCATCAGTACGTTGGCGAGCCGGGCGATCACTATGGTCCGTTGCGCTGAACTCAGCCCGTTCAGCTTCTGCGAGTCGAGCGGCAAGCTGAGTTGGCGAACGACCACGAGAGATCGTGTCGGGGGTGGCAGGGTTCTCATGTTGCGCCTCCGCGATGGTGAAATCATCCGGAGAGCCTCGCCGGAAACGGCGTTCGATCAAGAGCTTGTGAAGCTCAAGCAGCGCGGCAAGCGATACGCGCGGGGAGCCCAAATCCATCGCCGCGCAAGCCACGGGATCGATCACCCAGGCCGGAGCGGTAATGACATGCCCGGGCGCGACGACGAGATGAATGATCCGGCCGTTGGCGCGCTCCTCGCTGTTCTCGCAGCGAAGCCGACGTCCGAAATACGGGTGCCAACGATAATGGACCTCGACCTCCTGTCCAACATGGGCAGAATGACCCCGAGATGGCGATGCCGCGCAGGGCTCGCTCGGCTGCATTGTTGGATAGGCAGATCCGCCCATTGTCGAGGAACCGGGTGAAGGATGACCAGCGGCGCAGCATGTAGTTGAAGGCCTTGGTCAGATCGTGTCCGCGCGAGAGCTTGTCGC
>NZ_JAMYRN010000061.1:0-2823 GCF_040321435.1 Mesorhizobium sp. M0410 | reverse complement strand
GGCGCCAATGGCGTGAACAGTTCGGCGTTCAAGACATGGCAAGACGAAGATTGACAGCACGTTGCGGTTGAGGAGCTGGCAAAACCCAGGCTGTGTGCAAGCGAATGGGTTGGCCCCGCTTTTCATTTTCCGCGTAGCCTGTGCCTGTGGCTGCCCGCGCCACAAGGCGTTGGTGCACAAATGTGGCATTAGGCACAATCAGCTCTTTGATGCCGCCTGCTATGTCGGCCTTGCCGGGCAGCGAACGGACTCCGGGCGTGCGCACGCCGTCATGCGGTTGAGAACGGCGCAGCCGATGGCGACCTCGGTCTGCTGAGCCGAAAAGGAGCGGGCTCGCAGGCGACGTCCGATCAGCCCCTTGTAGCGCCCGACGGCGGTCTCGATCAGGGCGCGCTTGCCATAGCCGGTGGACGCCTGCCAATTCAGCCTTCCATCATTGGCGATCGCCGTGATGTGACCGTCCCTTTGACCGGGTGGTCCGGTGTCATCACTCTCCACGGCCGTTGAACGTGGCGGGATGACTATCCTTGCGGTGACGCTGTGTTGCAGCACCGCGCAGTAGGTGGGACCGCCATCATATGCTCCGTCGGCCGTGAATTGGTCGATCTCTGCGTCGACCCGGTCGAGCAGCGGCTTCACCTGCGAGGGATCGTCGCCGTCCTGGTCGGTCAGACAATGGGCGATGATCTCCCCGCTGTCGGCATTGAGAACCAAATGCAGCTTGCGCCAGGTCCGGCGTGATCTGGCACCGTGCTTGTCTTCCAGGCATTGGCCGGCGCCGTAGACTTTCAAATCCGGTGCTATCGATCAGCACATGCAGCGGACCGTCCTCGGGATGCCGCTGCCGCTTGGCCGATGGTTCCCATATCTGCGCCCGGCGGCTTAGCGTCGTGTGATCGGGAACCGGTAGATCAAGCCCCATCAGATCGAGCAGCGAGGTCGCCAATGCCTCGCTCTGGCGCAGACGAAGCCCGAAGACGCATCCCAGTGTCAAGACCGCCTCGATGGCGAGATCGGAATAGCGGGGCTGGCCGCCGCGGGTCGTTCTTCGCGGCGCATGCCACCTGGCCAAGGCTTCTTCTGTCAACCACAGCGTCAGACTGCCGCGCCGCCGAAGGCCCGCCTCGTATTCCGGCCAGTTTGTCACCTTGAATTTCATCTTCGCGACTCGGTGGCGGCGGCTGGCATTGTGTTTGTAGGGCATCGGGCGAAGATCATGTCGTTGGCGATCTCGCCTGCCTATCGGCAAACCCTTGAAAAATGTTCCACGCACCAACGCCTCGACAAGCACCTTTCTTCAAACATTTCCCGAACGACCCGCAGCGCAAAGCCTCCCCATGAGAAAAGAGCTTCCCATGTCTTTCACGCCATTGATTGACCCCGAGATCAAGGCCCGCTACCCGGATTTTCATCTGATCAGCATTGTGGTGCGGAACGCTGAAATCGACGTGCCGGATGCACAGGCGTTGAACGACACGATTGCGGCGGCGGAACAGGCCGCGCTTCGCGATGACGCCCAAAGGGACGCGCATCTTGCGGCGTGGGCCGTTGCCTACGAGGCTTTCGGCACAAAGGGCAATCGAACGCCGTGCTCGGCCGCCGCGCTTCTCAAGCGGGTGCGGAAAGATGGCTCTCTCCCGCGGATTTCCCCACTGGTTGATGCCTACAATGCCGTCAGCGTGCTGTACGGCGTTCCGATTGGCGGGGAGGATCTCGATCTCTACCAGGGGTCCCGAGATATTCGAGGTCGCGCACATGGACCAAGTCAACCGGCTAGCCGCCATGGAGCAGCGTGATCATCTCGCCTTCACCAAGGCTCTGGTCGAGTTCATGTTGCGCGCCAGCGGTTTCGCCGGGAAGGGTACGGCGCACCTCGGCGCGCCGCATTACGAGGAATTCTACCACGGCCTCGTCGACAAGCAGGTCGAGAACTTCGCGCGTGACATCTCGAGCAGGGGAACGATCTCGAGCCTGCGCGACTATTGGAAGGACCTGCCCGCGTTCAAGCCACCTATGACATCGCTACGCGACGTCGACGAGGCAGGATACATCGTCGCCGCCGCGCGCGATCCCCTTGCGAAGGGGAAGACGACGGATGTCGACAGGCGCGACCTGGCCAAGGTGATGCGCGCCATCAGGACGCAGCGTGGCAGCTCCTCGGAAATGGATGCAGATGGGGGCAGCAATGGCTGACGATAAGGGAAAAGACTGGCGCACCGCCTCGACGCGGATAGTGTGCTGAAGGTTCTGCAAAAAGTTTTGGAGAGAGAACGGGGCTTGCTCTGAGGGGCGAGCGGCCATGGCACGGTGGTGACGTTGCGATCACCGATTCCCGTGGAAGGGGAAGTGCCATGACCAATCGAGACGTTAGACTGAGCAGAGGCGAGTTGAAAGCGTTGCTGTTGTCGGATGAGGACGGCTTTCGCCAGGCATTGCAGAGTGTCGTGCAGGGGGTTCTTGAAGCCGAGATGACGGAGGCGATCGGGGCCGAGAAAGGCGAGCGGACGGCGGAGCGGACGAGTTACCGGTCCGGCTATTACGAGCGCAAGCTGGTGACGCGGGTCGGGGTGCTGGAGCTTCGCGTTCCGCAGGATCGGGCTGGCCGGTTCTCGACGGAGTTGTTTGAGCGCTACCAGCGTTCGGAGAAGGCATTGGTGTCGGCGCTGGTCGAGATGTACGTGCAGGGCGTTTCGACCCGCAAGGTGAAGGCGGTGACGGAGGAACTGTGCGGCCACTCTTTCTCGGCCTCGACGGTGAGCGAGGCGACGATGCGGCTGGATGAGGCGCTCAAGGCGTTCTTCACGCGGCGGCTCGAGGAAAGCT
>NZ_JAMYRN010000060.1:0-3067 GCF_040321435.1 Mesorhizobium sp. M0410 | reverse complement strand
CGCCCGACACCAACGAAACTGCAAAGCAATGAGGGGGTCAGTCCTTCGTTTCGCCCCAGGGGTCAAATCCTCACTTCGCTTGACACAAGCCACGATCCTTCCCGAATGCCTCGCCGACGAGCATGACGCACGACAGCGCTCGCTCCGATGATAAGCAGGCGCCGCAATGTACGCTCGCCCATCTTCGATGTTGCACCGAGCTTCTGTTTACCGCCGGTTGAGCGTTGCAGCGGCGTCAGGCCCAGCCAAGCGGCGAAGTCGCGCCCCTTTCGGAAGATTGCGGCGCAAGGCGCCAGTGCAACCAGAGCCGTTGCCGTTATCGGACCAACGCCGGGGATTGTTGCCAACCGCCGCACGTCTTCATCCTCTCGGGCACGCCGTGCAATCTCGGCATCGAGCTGCTTGATCCTTTCCTCCAGCGATCTCAGCGTATCGACCAGCACGGTGAGGGCCAGGCGGGCTGCTTCTGGCAGATCGCCCTCAGGATCCTCTACCTTTTCCATCAGCTTGGCAGTATGTGAAGGGCCCTGGGCAACGACCAGTCCATATTCTGCAAGATGGCCGCGCAAGGCGTTGATCGTCTGGGTGCGCTGCCGCACCAGCAGATCACGAGCCCGGAATACGGCCGCACTCGCCTGCTCCTCCTCACTCTTCACGGCGACAAAGCGCATGGTCGGCCGCTGCGCGGCCTCGCAGATCGCCTCGGCATCGGCGGCGTCGTTCTTCTGCCGCTTCACGAAAGGCTTCACATAGGATGGCGGGATCAGACGAACGGTGTGCCCGAGCTTGCCGATCTCGCGCGCCCAGTGATGCGCCCCAGAACAGGCCTCCATGGCGACCAAGCAGGCCGGCTGCCCAGCGAGAAACGCAAGCACCTTGTCGCGTCGCAGTTGCTTGCGGAAAACAATGGCGCCCGCCGCATCGGCTCCATGCGCCTGAAACACATTCTTCGCTATGTCCAATCCGATCGTGTTAACTTCCATTGTGGACGCTCCCTCTCTTACGGTGGCTGTCAAACACCACCATTCTGGCACATCGATGCCGTCGAGGGGGCGTCCACCCCATCACTATCCACTCTGGAATGCCGGGTTGCGACGCAAGAATTCCCAGGCCAGCCACGCAACGTCAAATGAGCGGTGCACTCATAGGAGGAGTGACCCTGCCAGTCCTGATCGGCACAACTGGCGTGACGAATATGGGCATGACCGTGCTCCCCTGCCCGCCTTCACCGCGTGATCTCATGCCACCTGGCCAAGAACCGGCGCCCACAGCACCGGACCGCCAATGCCGCCGTTTTGCCGCACCACATGGAGCATCGGCGGCGAGACTTCGAGATAGCCTGCCAGGGCGCGGGTGACGCCAATGGTTTGCGGCTCTCCGATTCGCTCAAGCGGCCAGCCGGCGCGACGAAGGATGCGCTCCATGCGCAAGTTGGTCACGGTTATGATATGGCTGAGCTGGCGCGAGAGGCCTAACTCGATCATGCCGGCGAAAAGTTCATAGGTGGCGGTCGCAATGCCGCCCGCTCCCTTTGGTGCGGACGAGGGAATGTCGAGCGCAAAGCGGCTACTTTCCCATATGCTCGGAAGCTCAGGTGGCGTCTTTCCGTCCAACAGTACGGGAAAGGTGTCGCGAAGCATTGTCGGCCCTGTGGAGGGCAGAAGGCGCACACAACCATCGACAGAACCGTCCAAACCGCGCCGCAACAGGTAGTGAGGTCTCAACGCATCAAAAGAATCGATCTCGTAGCCGCCACCTCCTCTCACCTCCCAGTCGAGTCTCTCCTTGAAGACGCGGTAGCGCAGGCGATGCATTGCATGCAGGTCGTCGGCAAAGTCCTCGTAGCAGTCTGGTGCAATCAGATGGATCATCAAGAGCCTCCTCGCGGGGAAAATTCCCCGGTATTGGAGGCGAAGCTTTGCGCTTGCGCTGCCTGTGCAGTTGCACAGGTAGAATATCAGCGATACGAGGATTTCGAAATGGTGAGAAGCGCAACCAACTGGCTTCTGGTCCTTACACCGAGCTTCCTGCGGGCGTTATCGAGATGAAACTCGGCCGTGCGCTGTGTGATCCCAAGGATGCAGCCCATCTCCCAGGCCGTCTTGCCACGTACTGCCCATTGCGCGCACTCGTATTCGCGCGCCGTCAAAGGCACACCGTCGACGATCCGGTCAGCAGACAGTTTTCGTCGAGCGAACATGTGAAAACAGGCCGCAACGTATGGGAGATCGTCTTCATAGCGTTCCGCGACGCGGAAAAATGCAGGATCGCGCTCGTCAGCGGCAAAGGTCATCGCCGCAAAATTGCCGCGGTGATCGATAATCGGGATCGTCAAACCACAGCAAATGCCGAACTGCGCCGCTTCGTCAAAGACCCTCTGCTCGGCTTCTGATGGCTCAACCCCCAGTAGTGCGGAGCCCCATCGAAATGGGTATCCGCCGCAGCGGGCGCGCACTATGACGGGATCGACACTCTGGTACTGGTGCTGAAGATAGCGCGCTGTCCAGGGCGCCGGATAGTTCGAGATCAGCGTGGGCTTGTCCCTAGAGCGCCGCGGCAGCGAGAGGTAGGCGAAGGCGAGCAGGTCGAATTGTGAAGCCACATCGGCGAGAGCGCTGCGGAAATCGACCTCATCGACGCTGTCCCAAAGCCGTTCGAGAAATCTTTCGAAGACAGGTTGCATGTCTGTCCTTGCCAGCACCTTCCTTGGGTCTTCGGCACCTTGCTTGCAGGTGGAAGCAAGTCAAGGTGCTCGACATCATAAGCGTTTCATATGGAGCATCTTGTTCTTCTCAATATCCATTTACTGGCTCGATGCAGTGGACCTGCAACGTCTCAGAAATACGCCCTGCCAGCGGGGAGGTGCACCGGCAGGGCTCGCCGCCCAAGCCCGCAGTCTAATGGGAGGATCGGGCAGCAGCGGCAAAACAAGCTATTTGGCGCGCGCAAAGACTATACTGCGCCTTCCGCCTTCAAAGCGCGGATCCGAAGCCGACGCCGCGGCCACCGAGCCAAATACCTGCTCTGTCGCCGGGTTGGTCACCGTCAGGGTTCCACTACCGTCTCG
>NZ_JAMYRN010000059.1:0-3381 GCF_040321435.1 Mesorhizobium sp. M0410 | reverse complement strand
AACGATCTGCATTCATACTACGTCCCTTTCGTCTTCAGTTGAGAGTTTTTGCCTGGCTGGCATTTTGCCTTCGTGCGGCAGCGCGATCGACGAGCCGGTTCCATCGGCTGCATTGTTTTTGCGGTAGATCCGAAACGGGAAGTTCGTACAGGCAATAGTGCCCGTTGTAGGCGTGGCTGGCGATGAGGCCATGTTTGGCCCATCGGGTGACGGTGTGCTCGTGGATATTGAGACGCGCGGCCGCTTCCTGTTTTGTCAGCATTCCACGTTCCCGCAGGCGGTCATAGCGAGAGCGCAGCTTGTATTGGTGAACGAGATAGGCAACTCGCAAGGCCGTGAAGCGGGCGGTGTGGCGACCGCGGCGTGCGGCCTCGCCGGGACGGTATCCTTGCTGGTTGAGCAGTTCTGCGATCTCGGAATAGATGTGGTCGTCGAGGAGTTTATCGACCAGTTCGACGATGCCGGGCTGCGTCTTGACCTGCTGGGCGGAAGATTTTGGGCTCAAGGTTGTGAGCGTCTGGATCTTGCCGCCTTTGAATCGCACGTGAACCTTGGTGGTTCCTTCCGCCGGCAGCTTGACGAGAGTGACATCCTCGATGATGTGGGTAAGGAGTCGCTTGCGTTCGCGGTTTGGTGTGTCGGGATCCGCCCAGAGCTTGTTGAAATCCACCGTCATTGCGACCAGCCGCTCGCGGACAGCTTCATCAAGGATGAATTGATCGTGCTCCCGGGCACGCTCACGCTCTTCGCGGGCCTTGGCCAAAATACGGAGCTTCTCGTTCCATTCGCCTTCGAGCGTGTCGGCGACGAGACGATTGTCGGGATCGACCAGCATGAAACGGCGCTGGGCGAGATCGGCCTCGATCTGGGCGCGCTCGACCGCGCGACAGCGCAGCCGATCTGCTTCTTCATGCCGGGCTTGGATCTCCTTACGGACGTCGAGCGCCAGTTCGACGGCGGCCGGCGTCATCTGCTCGGCAATCAGCCTGCCGATGGCTTCATCGACAGGAGGCCCGGCGATCGACTGGCACAAGGGGTCACCGCGATAGGTATGGGCGCGATCGCAGATGTACCAGGCTTCCTGTCGGCCGCGCCGGGCAGCGTAGCGAACCCGGAAATGCCGGCCGCATTGCCCACATACCGCCCGACCTTGCAGCAGCGCCGGGCCTTCTCTTGGGATTGACGCTCGTGCCGCGTCATATCCTTGGCCGTTCGCCTTGAGAATCTTCAGGTTCTCCTGATGTTGTTCCCAGCTGATATAGCCGGGATGCGCATCGGGAATGCAGGCCGGCCAATCATCATTAGTTCGCGCACGCACAGTCTTCTTGCCGTCGATGGTGCGCCGATAGTGTCGCCGCCCATAGGCATAGGCGCCGGCGTAACGCGGATTGTTCAGGACGCGCACCGCGGTCGATGCGGTCAGCGGCCGAAACACCGTCTGACTGTTGTGCAGGCGTGACGGGAACAAAAGGCCTTCCGTGCGAAAGGCCTTGACGGTCTGGGAGGCGGATCCGACGCGAGCGAACGTCTCGAAGAAATGGATGATCGTCTCCCTGACTTGCGTGTCCGGATCGAGCACCACATTGCCGGAATGGTCATAGACCAGCCCGGTTGGCAGGGGACAGCGAAACTCGCCGCGCCTTGCCTTGTTGAGGATGCCTCCGCGCAGCCGTGCCTTGATCACATGCAACTCTGCTTCGCTCATGGTGCCCTTGAGACCGAGCAGGAGCCGGTCGTTGAAGCCTGCGGGGTCATAGACGCCGTCTTCATCGAGGATCAGGGTGTCGGCAAGAGCGCAGATCTCCAGCAGGCGCTGCCAATCGGCATTGTTGCGCGCCAGCCGGGAGACTTCCAGCCCCATCACGATCCCGGCGCGCCCCATGCCGACGTCGCTGACCAAACGCTGAAACCCCTCGCGCCAGGCCGCCGAAGCACCGGATTCACCCTGATCATTGTCGACGACGATAATCTGCTCGTCCCGCCAGCCGAGGGCGACCGCACGTCCACGAAGCGCATATTGCCGCCTGGCGCTCTCGGTGTTCTCGATGACTTGCCGCATCGAGGATTGGCGGATGTACAGGTAGGCGCTGCGTTCGACGTGATGAGGCTGGACTTTAAGGTGCGCATTCATGGTGACCTCCGGTCGTGGATGCTCATGGCTATTGTCGCAAGGACGTGAACGACGGCTGCGTGCCCGCCGTGCGTCGGCCAGGCGGTCGACGGTGGATGACTTTGTTCTTGCAGGGGATTTGCTGCTGCGGCCAGCGTCTGTGCCCATCCCCACATGCCCCGGCGCAGAAAGAGCATGAGGCCGCTACGAGCCTTGAGAGGCAGAGCTTCGCCGAGGGCTGCCCCGCGCAGCACCTCATACTGGGCCGCAATGGCCGACGACAGGATCGACGAACGCACCGATGCCGCGGCAATGTTCACCTGCCGGTTTTTTTTAATACCCGCTCGATCGTCCTGGGATGAAGCTCGACAGCGAGTTCGCGGCGGACCAGCTTCGCCAGCTCCCGAGCACGAACGGGTTCGCCCGGGCCCAACTGCGCCTGAAGAAACGCCAGGACTTCGTCGTCGATTTTGTGGGGACCGCGGGGGCCCGGCTTCTTTGGTACCAGTCCCGCAATCCCGGCTGCGTCGAAGCTCGCCCTTGCCTGGTAATAGGTCGGCCTGGAAACGCCATACTCGTCGGACGCCACCGTCACCGACATGTTGTCGATGGAGACGCGCCGCAGCATCTCGTATCTGACCTGCACGGCGTCGTGCGGATCGAAGAACTCGCTGTCGCTGAACTTCGGATCGCCCACCTTCTCGGGGTTTGGATTGAAGGTGCCTTGTTCGATGAGGGCCTCCGTCTTCGAGCGCTTGCTGTCGGACATCGCCGGCTCCGAGTGTGGAAAGAAGCGTAATCGTAAAGATGTTTATGCCGCTATTGGCATCGATGTCAAGGCGGCTTGTGCGATAAATGCTGAACATGTAGCCGAAATGCTGGGATATGCTCATGATACAAACCCTCCTGCGGCATAATCCGCCTTACAGATGCGGCATAATTATCCTTACAATTTGTCGAGTGATCGCGAAGCCGATTTACCAGAAAGGCGCCCGACCAGACTGGCCAGCTCCAGCAAGTCGACAGTACGCAAGAGCGCCCGCCCATTCCCCATGACAACTTCTGGATCCGGGTTCGCAAGATCAGTCCATTGCGGGGGAACAGACCACACGGCAGTATCGTCGGCCTGCAGCAAAAGGCGTTCGCCATGCCGATTGTATCGCCTGCCGACACATGGCAGCAGCCGCGAGAACAGAGGATGAAACGGATGCGTGATCCGCACTAATTGCGTAACTGCGTTCGTAGAGTCTGCATTCCCAAGTGAGGTACAA
>NZ_JAMYRN010000058.1:0-3921 GCF_040321435.1 Mesorhizobium sp. M0410 | reverse complement strand
CGAGAACAGAGGATGAAACGGATGCGTGATCCGCACTAATTGCGTAACTGCGTTCGTAGAGTCTGCATTCCCAAGTGAGGTACAAAGCGGTAAACCAGGGCAACATCGAAGCTGCTTCGATGCATTTTGGCGAACGCTACATCCAGCACAATCCGAACATTGCGGATGGCGCGGACGGCTTCAAAGCCTATCTGCAGCAGCTCAAACAGTCATTTCCCCTCGTGAGGGGAGAGGTGAAGCGGATTTTTGCCGAACGGGATTTCGTCATCGTGCACATGCACGCAAAACGCGAACCGGAGGAGGAAGGCTTGGCCATCGTCGACATTTTCAGGCTGAAGGACAGCAAACTCGTCGAACACTGGGAAGTTCGGCAGCCCATCGCCGATAGCAAGCTGCACGCCAACAGCATGATCTGAATGCGCATAGGCTCTGAGGCTGGCTTGTGCCCGCACGTTTCGCTGATTACGCTGCCGGCGGCAGGGCCAACGCCGGGAGACCATCCGTGAGCATCGAATTCTTGTTGACGTCGCTGATTGTCGTGGCTTCGCCCGGCACCGGCGTTCTCTATACGCTGAGCGCCGGGCTTTCGCGTGGTGCGCGCGCCAGCATCATTGCCGCTGTCGGCTGCACGCTCGGCATTATTCCGCACATGGCGGCCGCTATCACCGGCCTCGCGGCTCTGCTGCATACGAGTGCGGTCGCCTTCGAAACGCTGAAATATCTCGGCGTCGCTTATCTTCTCTACATGGCCTGGAACACGCTGAAGGAGAAGGGCGGCCTGAGCGTCGACGAAGATGTCGCGCCGCGATCCGCCGGCAAGGTGATCGCCTCCGGCATTCTGATGAACATCCTCAATCCAAAGCTGTCGATCTTCTTCTTTGCCTTCCTCCCGCAATTCGTCAGCACCACCGAACCGCATGCGCTGTCGAAGATGCTGGAACTCAGCAGCGTCTTCATGCTGCTCACCTTCTTGGTCTTTGTCGGCTACGGCGTTTTCGCGGCGTCAATCCGCAGCCATGTCGTGTCGCGGCCAAAGGTGCTGACCTGGATGCGCCGTACCTTCGCCGGAGCCTTTGTAATGCTCGGCGCCAAACTGGCGCTGGCAGACCCGTAGAGAGCCTTATGCTTTCACATAGCCCATGGCCTCGACGATCTGCCCGTCCGCCACGCGCATCAGGTTAACGCCGCGCAGCGAATTGCCGTCGGCCATCCAGTAGCGCCAGCGGATCGTCGCCCGGTCTCCGGCGACGAAGGTTTCTTCGATGTCGAAGCGCGTGCCGGGTCCGGTCGCGATCGCCGACCACAGTTCGACGCAGGCGCCCTTGCCGATGCGGCGGCCGCCGTCCGGGGCCGGCGTGGTGTTCTCGATCACGCAGTCTTCCGCCACCAGATCGTCGAGCGCCGATGGGTCGTGGCGCTGGAAGACCTCGTTGTAGCGCCGCATGATCTCGGCCGTTTCGGCGGAGCGTTTGGCCGCGGCGATGTCGATGATGAGTTCCTGTGTCATTGGATATTCCTTTCCCTTCAGTGATCAGTAGCGGTTTCGATGAGGCGGGCCGTGAGCGTGATCACGGCGACGCCGGCCAGCGCCCGCGATACGAGGCAGCTCTCCTTGGCCGTCTGCGCCAGCCGCTCGAAATCCCCCGCCGCCAGCCCGGCGACGCTTGCCTCGGTCTCCAGCTCGATACGGGTCAGCGTCGGTCCGGCCGCGGTGGCGCCGAGATGGGCTTTCGCGATCGTGTGGATGCGCGCGGGGGTGTAACCTTCGCGGCCGAGAATGGCGCTTAGCGCCATCGAGAAGCAGCCGGCATGCGCCGCCGCAATCAATTCCTCCGGGTTGGTGCCGGGACCGTTCTCGAAACGCGACGGGAAGGAGTAGGCACCTTCGAAGACGCCGCTACCTAGTCTCAGCCGACCCGAACCTTCCTTCAACGATCCCTGCCATTGAGCTTCTGCTTCACGAATGGTCATTGCGTCTCTCCTTTTAGTTTGAGGCTCGATCGAATTTTGGGGGTGAACCAGTCAGGCGCCGTCGACGACCACTTTCCCGAAGACGTCGCCTTGCTGGAAATAGCGATAGGCGTCTTGGGCCTCGTCGAAGGCGAACACCTTGTCGATGACAGGCTTAAGCCGATGCACCGAGATGGCGCGCAGCATGGCTTCGAGGTTGGCGCGATTGCCGACGAACAGCCGGCTGATGGTGGCGAGGCTGCGTTGGTAGACCGGGCCGGGGATCTGCACCGTCCCGCCTTTCGCATCCTGTATGGTGAGAAGCACGATGCGCCCGTAAAGCGCGCAGGCGATCATCGATTGCGCGAAGGTCGGCGGGCCGCCGGTCTCGACGACGAGGTCGACGCCGCCGGTCTGCTCACGCACCGCAGCACCCCATTCCGGCATGCCGGCTGTCGAGACGACGAGGTCGGCGCCCAGCGCCCGCAGCCGGTCCAGCTTCTCGCTGCGCGAACTGACGGCCACGACCCGGCAGCCGAGCAGCTTGGCGAATTGCAGCGCAAACAGCGCGACGCCACCTGAACCGATGACAAGGACCCATTGGCCGGGCTTCGGCATTTCGGCCGCCGTCACCGCATTCCAGGCGGTCAGGCCGGCGCAGGTCAGCGTCGCCGCTTGATGCCAGTCGAGATGATCGGGAAGCCGCACCGCCCATTGCTCATCGAGCACCGCGTATTCGGTCAGCATCCCGTCCAGTGTGCAACCGAGCTGGTCGATCAGCCCGGCATTGATGTGGCCGTCGATCCAGCGCGCAAAATAGCTGCCGGTGATGCGGTCGCCGACGGCGAAGCGGGTGACGGAATCGCCGACGGCAACGACTTCGCCGGCACCGTCGCTCAGCGGGATAACGCCCTGGCGTGGCGCCAGTGGATAGGTGCCGTTGAGGATCATCGTGTCGCGGCGGTTGAGCGAAGCGGCGCGCACACGCACGGCGATCTCGTGTTGCTTCGGCGCCAGCTGCGCCTCGTCGCGCCTCACCAGGCGTTCGATTCCGCCGGTTCCTTCAAGGCGATAACTGCGCATATCGGCTCTCCTTCCCGAATATGTAGACTGATCTACATATTAAGTAGACCGATTGCTATATTGGACGCAAGGCCTATAGTGTTCACTCCTGACAGAGGTTGACATGGCGAACGACACCCGCACCCGTATGATCGAGACGACGGCGCGGCTGCTGAGGCAGCGCGGCTACCACGGCACGTCGCTCAACGACATCTTGAGCGCCTCAGGCGCACCGAGAGGCTCGCTCTACTTCCACTTTCCGGGCGGCAAGGACCAATTGGTCATCGAGGTGACGCGCGACAGCGTCGACGAGGTGACGCAGAGGCTGGGCGCCGCGCTCGCCGCCGAAAAGGACCCGGCGGTGGCTGTCCACCACATCTACCAGTCTGTCGCCCGCATGCTGGAAGACAACCAGTTCACGCTCGGTTGCCCGATCGCGCCCGTGGTGCTGGACTCGCCGGCAGACATGCCGGAGTTGGCCGAATTGTGCCGCTCGGCTTTCGAGCAGTGGATAGGCTTGCTCAGGGCCGCCTTCGTCAGGGCAGGGGTGCCCGAGCGCCGTGCGCACGCGCTCGCATTGCTGGTCGAATCATCGCTGGAAGGGTTGATGGTGATCGCACGCGCCACCCACGACCGTGCCCCTGTGCTGGCAGTAGCCGATGAAGTCGCGGCGCTGATTGAGGGTGCATTGCCTGCCAAAATCTCACCCTCGCGGCGGATTGACGCCGCCGTCTGAGCGGGCAAACCGCTAAGCAAAGCAAACAAAAAGGGCGACCTCTCGGCCGCCCTTTCCGTATCTGAAGGTAGATGGGTTGGATTGGAAATCCATGCCGCCACTCAAGCCCGCTTGCGGGCTTGAGCAACGTGAGTTCATGGGCGTGCTTTATGGACTTCTTAGAAGTCCATGCC
>NZ_JAMYRN010000057.1:0-3921 GCF_040321435.1 Mesorhizobium sp. M0410 | reverse complement strand
CTCGACAATATGCGCGATCTGTCAAACGACGCAACGATCGCTTTTCACCCATCTCCCTCATTCCCATTTATGGGTTCACGACCTAATACGGACGAAGCACTGAGAACCAACGCTTTCGTGATAGTGCATTCATGCCCCGAGAATCCTGATGACCGCTACGAACCCCAAGAAAGCCGGCGCTGACTGAAACGGTCGCTGAACGTGCTCTGTGGCGTGCGCCGCCTGACTCTCGGTTTCGGCCATGCCGACTAACAGCGTTTTGATAGGCCATCGCGGGCTAAGCTCTACCGGCGAAAGCCGCGTCAAAGCGGCAGGCAATCAGAAACTAGATCGGCGGCGACGATGATTATGATCAACGTGACGAACACGTGAATCATGCCGACGGCGCCGAGTTGCCGATGATGATGATGCCGACCATGCGTCGCTGATGCTGCCTAACTACAGTGCTGTGTGATCATGCCGATCACCGCGTGACCACGAGCGGCGGCGGTTCGTGGTCAGGTGCGTGGCCGGGATGATCGCGCATGGCCGATTGTTCCTTCGTGCCGCGGGTGTGGGCTTGCGTTCGGTCATGAGGACGTCAGGCGCAACGAAGAAGTTAGATCAGGGCCCCAAACGCGGCTTATCCATGGGGTGGATGATAGCTATCCCTACAATCAATTATACCAATATTACCCAATACTACTAGAAGATCCCCCAATGAAAGCGGCCGGATGGGTATCCGTCTCGCGTAGGCTGAAGCTGCCGGCAAGAATGGGAAGACGAACATGTGCGGGATTGTTGGTATCGTTGGGCAACAGACGGTGTCGGATCGGTTGGTCGACGCATTGAAGCGTTTGGAATATCGCGGCTATGATTCCGCCGGCGTTGCGACGATCACCGAAGGTGTCTTGCACCGCCGGCGCGCCGAGGGCAAGCTCGTCAATCTCGAGAGGAGACTGAAGGAAGAGCCGCTGAGCGGCAACATCGGCATCGGCCACACGCGTTGGGCAACCCATGGGGCCTCGACGGAACGCAATGCGCACCCGCACTTTGCCGACGGTGTCGCCGTCGTCCATAACGGCATCATCGAGAATTTCACCGAGCTGAAGGACGAATTGGCGGCGGCTGGCGCCGAGTTCCAGACCGACACCGACACCGAGGTCATCGCGCATCTCTTGGCAAGACACCGCCGGGAGGGCATGAGGCGGCAAGAGGCGATGCGTGCCATGCTGAAACGCGTCAGGGGCGCCTATGCGCTTGCCGTCCTCTTCGAAGATGATCCGTCGACCATCATGGCGGCGCGCAACGGACCACCGCTGGCGATCGGTCACGGCGACGGCGAGATGTTCCTGGGCTCCGACGCGATCGCGCTTGCTCCCTTCACCAATGAAATTACCTATCTCATCGAGGGCGACTGGGCCATTGTCGGCAATTCGGGCGCCCATATCTTCGATTTCGACGGCCATCCCGTCGAGCGTCCGCGCCATACCTCCACGGCCGCGGCCGATCTGGCCAGCAAGGGCAATCATCGCCACTTCATGGAGAAGGAAATCTACGAGCAGCCCGAAGTCATCGCCCATGCTCTCCGTCACTATAGCAACATCATAGAGAATCGCGCCGACATGGTTTCTGGCATCGATTTCGCCAGGATCCCGAGCTTGGCGATCTCGGCCTGCGGGACCGCCTATCTCGCCGGACTGATCGGAAAATACTGGTTCGAGCGCTATGCGCGCCTGACGGTTGAAATCGACGTTGCGTCCGAATTCCGTTACCGCGAGATCCCGTTGTCGCCGCAGTCGGCGGCTCTTTTCATTTCGCAGTCCGGCGAAACCGCCGATACGCTCGCATCGTTGAGGTACTGCAAGGAGCGTGGGCTGAAAATTGGCGCTATCGTCAATGCCTGCGAATCGACCATCGCTCGGGAGGCCGATGCGGTCTTCCCGATCCTTGCCGGACCGGAGATTGGCGTCGCCTCCACCAAGGCGTTTACCTGCCAGCTTGCGGTTCTAGCCGCACTCGCCATCGGCGCCGCCAGAGCCCGCGGGACCGTAACCGAAGACGAGCTGCAGGCGCTCGTCAGGAGCCTCGCCGAAGTGCCGCGCGTCATGGGCCAGGTACTCAACAGCATCCAGCCGGAGATCGAGTTCCTGTCACGCGAACTGTCAAAGTGTCGTGACGTCCTGTATCTCGGCCGTGGCACCAGTTTCCCGCTAGCGATGGAAGGTGCGCTGAAGCTCAAGGAGATTTCCTACATCCATGCCGAGGGCTATGCGGCGGGTGAATTGAAGCACGGTCCGATCGCATTAATCGACGACAACATGCCAGTGATCGTCATCGCGCCTCATGATCGCTTTTTCGACAAGACCGTCTCCAACATGCAGGAAGTGGCTGCCCGTGGAGGGCGGATTATCCTCATCACCGATGAAAAAGGGGCAGCCGCATCGAAACTCAACACCATGCACACGCTCGTGTTGCCGGCTGTCGACGAGATTATTGCGCCGATGATCTTCTCGCTGCCGATACAGCTTCTTGCCTACCACACGGCGCTCTTCATGGGCACAGACGTAGACCAGCCGCGCAATCTCGCAAAATCGGTCACGGTCGAGTGATTGTGAACCTTTATAGGTGGCGATGCTTGTCCATCTTCGCTGCATCGGCGGTGGAAATTGGTCGAAGGTATCAGCGTCCGCGAGGCTGGCTGGACGGTGCCGCGAATAGCCACTGGAGGCGTCAGTGAGAGTTCGAGTTGCTGTTCAAGAAAGCCATCGGGGAGAATGAGTCGTGTAGGATCGCAGGTCGAATGCGCTACAGCCGATCAGGCCATCTCATGGCGGGCAGGTTCTTAGAACTTGATCAGAAGCAGGTGAGCCGCCATATTCCGACCCGGCTGCCAATTTCAAGTGGCCCATTCCATGGATGAGGCCGGTCCGGCCGAATGGAAGTCCATTTTTTTGATTTGCTGGGTGTGCGCCAGGGTCGGGGAGGAAATCTCCCGATTTGTCAGGCGCTCCCATCTTCTTGGAGATGTTTATGAAGGATTCGCGCATTCCCGAGCCAGTCTTGACGGCTATGTCGCAGGGGACCCACATCATCCGCGCTTATCGTGAGCACCTTGGGTATTCAATCGAGGACCTCGCGGTCGCGTGCGGGCTTGCCGCTCAGGAAATCCAAAACATCGAGCGGGGTCTAAAGTACAATAAGGGCTATCGGAATCGGATAGCGAGATCGCTGTCCATACCTGTGGGAATTCTTGAGGCAGAGTCGGACATATCGGACGCCGCCTGATCAGTCGGATAATCTGCAATGGGTGGAAGACCGTTCTTGTGATGTGACGTTTGCGGCTGATAGTCGTCGCTTGATTCCGTTGGACGCGAATGCCTTCTGGCGCAGTACCGCCAAGAGAATTCTCGTCCACTGTCCGAGTCAGGAACTGCACACGGGCTCGCCGAACAGGAAGTTGGAACGCTTCGTCATGCTGTCTTAGGCGATATAGCCGCCCGGAGTGCTGCGACACGTGCACGATAGCATCGGCTCGCGAGGATGGATTGCTAACGGCGAACCCATGCTAGTCGGCAAGGCGATATTGGCTGGAGCATCAACTCGGCCGACGAGAGTGGCCCCCCATCCTAGGCAGGATCGGCCGACATGGCCGGCATCGCGAGCCGCTCTGAAAAGAGCACAGCGGGCATCCAGACGCTGCCGGGTTGACTATTGGTGTCGGAACCGCAAAAAGGGGCCGCTCTTCATGAGTGGCGTGCGCCGGCAGTCTAACCCCAAGCCCCCCGCCCGGCTGCCGGCGCGCTTCTAGCCGCCTTGATGCACGGCGATAAGCTTTTGACGGCCTGAAGCGACGTTGTGGTCGCCGTTGCGGTGCTTTTCCACGCGCCTCGTCAGGCGCCGGGATTGCTCCGTCGTGATGGCAGGCGGGGGTTTGCAGGT
>NZ_JAMYRN010000056.1:0-4858 GCF_040321435.1 Mesorhizobium sp. M0410 | reverse complement strand
TGTCTTCGACTTCACCTCGATGGTCGAGTTCTTCATCGGAGGGTTGGTGCGCAAACCCTTCACGGGCCTCATCTAAAGGCGCTTAGGTCGCGGGGGACCGTGGCTGAGGCCCGTTCCCGCGGTAAGATGATGCCCTCTTGTCCCATAGCAGTTCCTTTGCTAACAGGAGGAATCCGTCAGCCCATGCAAGTAAGATGCCGGATCGGTCAATGCCCCGGTGCGGGGTTGATTCACTAACCCGAATATCTCAAAGTAAGGGTGCATCGGCCCCGACAATCTGAGAAACTGCTTTTGCAACAAAGACTTGTCAGATTCAGGAACGGGATCCGATGCACACACACTATCTCCGAGCAGCTCGAATTTGAAGGCTTCGACGGCCGCGAAGATTCTATGGGGCGAGCGGCAAGGGCGTGGCATCCTTGGCGCTGTTGTCAAACCCACAAGGAGGCGCTTCATGTCACAACGTTTGAAGCGAGCAGGTCCCTCACCGCTCTTGACCAGAATAGCACAATCGTCGAAGTTATCGAGATGAGCCAGGTGAAGTGGTTGGTGGCCGGGCTTGTCCCGGGGCTCGAGCGCCAGCCTTTGAAGAAGCTCGATGCCGACGCCGAAGCAGTGTTGAAGCTGCTGCAACGCTGGCGCAGCGAAGCCGCCCGGGCCGGGCACACGATCAGGCGCATCGTCGTTGCCTATGGACCGGCCGCGACGGCTTCTGGCTGGCGCGCTGGCTTCAGCACACGCGGCATCGAGACCTACGTCATCCATGCCTTGAGCGTCGCCGTGTCGCGCGAGCACCGCCGGGTCAAGACCGACCGGCTCGACACCGAGCAATTGCTGCGCACCACGCTCGGCTGGCTGCGCGGCGAGAAGCGCCACTGCTCAATGGCGGCGGTGCCGACCATGGAAGAGGAGGACGCGCGGCAACCGAGCCGCGAGCGCGACAGGCTGGTGCGCGAACAGACCCGCCTCATCAACCGAACGAAGGCGATCCTTGTCCGCTTTGGCATCCGCTCTTTCAAGCCGACGCTGCGCAATGCCGCCGACAAGCTCGCGTACGTGCGCACGGCGGAACGCACGCCGCTGCCAGACAACACCCGCGCCTGATGGCCTGCCGGCGTCTCGAAGCGAACCTCGAGTGGCGCAGACTGATCCTCGGGACGTTGCGGCAACGAAGCGCACCGGGGCATAGGCACCGTCATAGCCGCGCTCGCGGATCTCGCGGGTCAGGCGCACGGACGAGAGCTCGGGATAAGCTACGACCCGTCCGCGCAGATAGTCGACAAAGGGCGCGATCTTGTTTGGCCGCCCCACCTGTCGTGGCCCATAGGCGGGGAGTTCGAGCCCGCGCTCGATGTATTTGCGGACCCGTCTTGGGATCGCGGCCCGTTCGTCGGGCGATCGCGGTCACAGACAGGCCTTGGCGGTGTAGATCCAATATCATCAGAAGTTCTCCAAGTTGGACCACCAGCGCCGGGCGTCGTGAACTGGATGCCGTTGTCGGTGAGCACAGTGTGGATCTTGTAGGGGACAGCCGCGATCAGGCGCAGCAGGAAGTCTCTCGAGACGGCGGTGGTGGCCTTCTCATGCAACTCAACGAAGGCGAACTTCGAGGTTCGGTCGATGGCGACGAACATGTGCAACTTGCCCTGGTCGGTGCGCACCTCGGCGACGTCGACATGAAAGTAGCCGATCGGATAGCTTTTGAATTTCTTCTTCGCCGGCTTGTCGCCCTCTACGTCCGACAAGCGACCGATGCCGTGGCGCTGCAGACAACGATGCAATGACGAAGGCGTCAGGTGCGGGATCGTCGGCTGCAATGCATAGAGGCAATCGTCCAGCGGCAGCAGCGTGTACCGGCGGAAGGCGACAATGACGGCCTCTTCCTCGACAGACAGAACCGTCGACCTCGGCTCTCTCGGACCGGTCGGCAGATCGGCCACCGAGGTCCGCTCCCGCCATTTGGCGACGGTCTTCTGGTTGATCCCGTAGCGTTTGGCGAGGGCCCTCAGGCTCTCTTGACTATGTTGTATCGCTCGACGGATCGCCTCTGTCGTCGTGGCGCTCCCATGAAGAACCTGGCCCATAGTGCATCCCTTGATTCGGAGGATAAGGATGCCCCATCAAAGCCTGGTATCAAACATCTAGTATGCTGCAAGGAGCGATCACCGGCATCGTGCCAAAGAACACCCAATGACGACACCTATCATGTTAGGTAGTCCCAAAGGCAGAGGTTGTGGGTTACAACTGCGGAGAACCGCGAGATTTAAGCGGGATAGTATATGCAACGCTTCGAATAGCGTAACACAGCTTTTTGCCAACACAACCAGGATATAAACCATGAAACTCAACAGTTACGATGAATGGTCGCAGCTCCGCGAAGTGATCGTTGGGTCTGCGGCAAATTACACTTCACATGAACGCGAACTCTCGTTCGATTACTTCTTTCTCGACAACCTCAAGGTTCGCAGCGAGTGGTATTACCCACGGGTTTCGTCGGCGACTGCTCCGGACAATGAGTCTGGGCGCAAGCAACTGTCCATTAAGCAGCGATATGTGGAAGAGTTAAACGAGGACGTCGACGGGATTGTCTCGACGCTGCAGTCACTTGGGGTGAAGGTCCATCGTCCTCTTGAACTAGACCCATCTACGACGGAAGTTGAAACTCTCGCCTGGAGGGCCGCTGTGATTCCGGCTCTCAATGTCCGCGACATGTCCCTCGTGCTCGGCGACGAGATGGTCGAAACAGCGCCGATGCTGCGCTCGCGCTATTTCGAAACGAAGCTGCTGACGCCGATTTTCGCCGACTATTTTCGCAAAGGAGCGCGGTGGTCGGCGATGCCGAGGCCTATCATGACCGATTCCTCGTTTGATCCCTCATATGCGCAACTAAACGATGGAGGGCTGATGGAATCAATCAAAAACCCAAGGTCTTCGCCCTACGACGTCGGCTTCGAAATAATGATTGATGGCGCGCAATGCCTCCGCCTTGGGCGAGATGTCCTCGTAAATGTGTCAACTGAGAACCATGCGATGGCCTACACTTGGCTGCAGCGCCATTTCGAAGGCCGCTTCAGGTTCCACCGTATCGATCGATTGACCGACAGTCACATCGACAGCATGATCTTGGCATTGCGGCCCGGCACACTGCTAATAAGGTCCGAACGGGTGGCGGACTATCTCCCGGCCCCGTTGCAAAAGTGGGAACTGATAGTTGCTCCGGAACCTAAAGAGAATAGCTTCCCAAGTTACCAGAGCGATGACCTAGTCCTTACCAGCTTGTATATCGATATGAACGTGCTGTCTGTTAGTCCCGAAATGGTGATGGCGAATGTAGACAGTCCAGAAATCATTCGCCTCCTAGAGCGCCACAAGTTCACGGTCGTGCCGGTCCGCCATCGGCATCGCCGGATCTTTGGAGGTGGGTTCCACTGCGTTACACTTGACACTGTGCGGGATGGTGGTCCTGAAGACTATCTTTAGCCGGGTCCAATGAATGGTGCCATGTGACCTGATGTGGTTGTCTAATTGCAGTTGGGCATCAAGCGCGAAGTTTGTTGAGACGACGTTGCCGGGTTCATGGTTGTCTTCGCGGTCGGAATTGGTCGGCGCCCTCAACGAACCACCGAAGGATTAAAAGGTTGTGCACGATGGGGGCCAGGTGGACGAACACGCGCTCGCGAGAGTGGCGTCCGTTCGCCACCGTTTTGCGGGGAACCATCAGTTTCCACATCAAACGAGAATTTGGGTCGTGTCCCACCGGGTAGATTCTATGGGGCGAGCGGCGTGGGAGTGGGAGCACCGGTATGAACCGGCAAGGAGTAGATTGTGAAAGTCCATCACGATGAAGGAGTAGCGATCCACATTGGCCCCGAGTCATGCGCGGGTAGCCGTGAGGCTGAGCGCGAAGCGTTGAAAGAACGACCAGCATCCCTTCCCGGTAAGCGTACGCCTGTTTCGGCTAACGGCCCGTTCTTGTACGGCAATATTTCCGTTGCAAGTTGCGTTAAAGCGATCTTTGTTTAGCGGTGTGCCACGGCCGCCGCTTGCAGGGCCTGGACGGATGTTGTCAACCCTTGCGCATACTCTGGCCGTTTGAGCTGTTCGAGTTGGCTGGGCTCAAGCCAGGCGGAGTTGATGGCGATTACCACTTTGTCCTTCGGATAGACGAAGATCGCTGTACGCCTCCGGCGAGGGCCGCCTTGCGGGAGCATGGCCCGGTAGCGAGGCTGCGCTCTTAAGGTCGTCCTTTCGAGCGTAGTTAGCAGCACAGCATGAGCCATGTGACGTTATTGACCGGACCGGAGCGTCGTCGTCGTTGGAGTGAAGAGGATCAGTGCCGGATACTGGCCGCGGCATTCGCGCCGGGGGCCACGGTGGCGGCGGTAGCGCGTCAGTACGATGTCGCGACCAGCCTGATCTATAAGTGGCGGCGCACGATGAGAACCCGCGAGACGGGCTTTGCCGAAGTTGTCGTGGTTCCCGATAAGCCTTTCGCCGCTTCGGTGCCGGCGGGGCCACCAGCGGTGATCGAGCTGGAGGTCGCCGGCAAGGTGCGGCTGCGGATTCCGCTGACCACGCCGCCGACACTGGCAGCGGCGATGGTGAAGGCGCTGGGTGTTTCATGATCCCGGTCCCGAGCCAGGTGCGGATCTGGTTGGCGGTCGGCCGGACCGATATGCGTCGCGGAATGCAAGGCCTCGCCCTGCAGGTTCAGGAGACGTTGGGCCGGGATCCGCATGCCGGCGATCTTTATGTCTTCCGCGGCCGCAGCGGGCAATTATCGACATTCTGCATATGGTTTCCGCTTTGCGACGGTTGCCTATCGCTGGCATCCGTTGTTTGGGAGCACGTTGCAGGT
>NZ_JAMYRN010000055.1:0-6869 GCF_040321435.1 Mesorhizobium sp. M0410 | reverse complement strand
AGGATGAAACGGATGCGTGATCCGCACTAATTGCGTAACTGCGTTCGTAGAGTCTGCATTCCCAAGTGAGGTACAAGCGGCTGGAGGATGGCAAGTTCTGCTGGCCGGGCATACCGATGGTGTCGTGCGACTGACGGCGGCACAGTTGCAGGCACTCCTGGAAGGCCTCGACTGGCGGCGGGTCCATGAAGCCCGCCGGACCCGCGTTCCGGTGCAAGCGGGCTGATCCGCGACCAAGTGAATCAGGCCGGATTCCGCTGTCGCGGGCTGTCGGCGAATATGGTCTGATCCTGTCATGGCGATGACTGCTGACCAGCTTCCCGACGATCCGGACGCGCTGAAGGCGATGGTCCTGGCGCGCGACGTCGAGAACGCCCGGCTGATCCAGATCATCAAGGAATTGCAGCGCCACCGCTTCGGCCGTCGTGCTGAAACGCTCCCCGAGGATCAATTGCTGCTGGGGCTCGAAGAGGCCGAGCAGATCGAGGCCGCCGGCGAGGAAGCGAAGGAACAATCTGCTCTCGCCGAGCGCCAAGCAAAGGCCACGAAGCGCCGGGCGAACCGCGGTGCGTTGCCACCCCACCTGCCGCGCACGGAGATGGTCGTCGACATCGAGGACCATGCCTGCCCGTGCTGTCGCAATGGCCTGCACCGGATCGGCGAGGACGTGAGCGAGCGGCTCGACATCGTTCCGGCGCAGCTGCGCGTGATCGTGGTGCGGCGGCCCAAATATGCATGCCGGGCATGTGAAGATGTGGTCGTTCAGGCTGCCGCGCCGGCCCGGCTGATCGAGGGTGGTCTTCCGACCGAAGCGACGGTCGCCCAGATTCTAGTCTCCAAATACGCTGACCACCTGCCGCTCTATCGTCAGGCGCAGATCTATGCCCGGCAAGGCATCAATCTCGATCGCTCCACGCTCGCCGACTGGGTCGGCCGCGCCGCCTGGCACCTGCGCCCGGTGCACGAGCGGCTGCTTGGCAAATTGAAGTCCTCGCCAAAACTCTTCGCCGACGAGACGACCGCGCCGGTGCTCGATCCCGGCCGAGGCAGGACAAAGACCGGGCAACTCTGGGCCTATGCGCGTGACGACCGGCCATGGGACGGGAGCGACCGCCGGGCGTGGCGTATCTCTATGCACCGGAGCGTCCGATCGCCCATCTCACGGGCTTTGATGCGGCGCGGCAATCAAAGTGAGAGCGCGTATTGCCTCGCCCAAGAGTGTTCCCAAAGAACCATGCCGTTGCCTCACTCGGATGTTCTCGATTGCCTCACCTTTTAGGGAGCAGTTCAGGCGAGGCAATGCGCCTCTCTCCCAGATTGTCGCGCTATACTTTGACGGAATCCTGCAGGTCGACGGATATGGCGGCTATCGGGTGCTCGCCGACAAGAGCGGCGTCACGCTCGCCTTCTGCTGGGCACATCTATGGACGCCCCCGACTTTGCAAGGACTTTTAAGTGGTTCTCGCGACACCTGCGGCTGCAGTCATCTATTCGGCCTCTTCGATGCGACGCACCCTGCGTCACCGGGCTTGATGGTATATCCGCCAACCAGCTCCCAATCACGTTGCGCGAACTCGAGTTCGATGCGCCCAACGGGTTTATCTGGTCCCGGTAAGCCCGGTCCTGCCATCACTCCCTTGTTTGTCCTCGCAACCGCTTCAGCCCGTCCCCAGACTGCTTCTTTAGTCAGGCTGTCCTCTGAGCGGGGGCGCCGTATGTGCCGCCAAACCGCAGCAATGCCCAAACGATGCGGGCGGTCTTGTTGGCGATCGCCACAACTGCGACGTTGGCCGGACGGCGGTCCCGCTTGCTGATCGAGCCGAGTTGCTCTTTGCCGCCTGTGGAATGTTGCTTCGGAACTAAGCCCAGCCAGGCGGAGAAGTGGCGCCCGGACTTGAAGTCGGCCGGACCGCGCATTGACGATACCAGCGCGCTGGCGGTGATGATGCCCACTCCCGGAATGGTCATCAATCGACGACAGGCGCCGGAACTCTTTTGCGACGGATGCCAGATCGCTGTCGATCTTCACGAGCTTGGTCGTCACCTCCCTCAATTGCTCAATGAGATAACGCAGCGCATGCCGCGCAACGGACGGAATTCGAGCCTCCGTCTCGTCCTCGATCAGAACGGTCAGCAGGCCGATATTGTGCGCGCGGTTGAGCCAATCACGCCGAATTCGGCAAGGTGCCCACGAATTGCATGATTAGTTGCGTCCTCTGGCGGACCAGCATCTCCCTAACGCGGTGAATCACCATCTGTTGCATCTCCTCCTCGATGGGGACGAAACGCATTGTCGGTCGCGTAACCGCTTCGGAGATCGCCTCAGCATCGGCTGCATCGTTTTTGTTCGTCTTGACGTAGGGTCGCACGTATTGCGCGGGTATAAGGCGAACATCATGGCCTATGCTCCGCAACAGCCGCGCCCAGAAGTGTGCGCCGGGACAAGCTTCAAGGCCAATCAGGCATGGCGGCAGTTCTCGAAAGAATCGTTCGACCTCCTCGCGTTTTAACTTGCGTAGGTGGCCAAGACTACAACGGCCCGAAGCTTCGAGATGATAGGAGTCAGCCATCTGAAAACGCGATGGGACCGTCCGGGACATTATATTGGCTAACGCAATGTCAAATGACGCATAGTTGTAGGAGGTGGATCGAACTGATCCGCTGGTCAATGCAGTCTGGTCGAACTCGAGCGAAATCAAGTGCAAATCAAAGATGTCGTTCTCGCGCCGGGAAATGGCGCGTTTTTCTATGACGACCAAGCCGCTATCAGGGGTGGCGCAACCCTGAATAGTCTCATCTATCTGGGCGAGCCGATAACGCCTGGGTTCACGTCAATTCGCGTTCCGGCATCTTCGCTCAGCATCGGGCTTAGTCTCACCGACGGCACCGTTGTATGGGGCGACATGATGGGTGTTCAGTACTCTGGGGCCGGCGGACGCGACCCTTTGTTCGAAACTGCTCAAATCTCGGATTTGACGTCGCGGGTTATGGTGCCGCGGCTTCTCGATGTCGATGCGTCTCTCTATCTTGATGCCTGCGCAAAGGTTTTCGAGCCCTTCGAACATCAACGGTTACCTATGGCTGTTGAGTATGGCGTGAGCCAAGCTCTTCTTCGTGCAGCGGCCCATCTTGAGCGCATGACAATGGCCGAAATCATATGCGCGGAGTTTGATCTGCCGCTACCGAAGTGCCGCGTCCCGATTTACTGCCAGAGCGGCGATGCTCGAGAAATCAACGTGGACAAAATGATCCTAAAGGCGGTGGATGTGCTTCCCCACGGCTTAATCAACTCACGGCAGAAATTCGGCGTCGACGGCCAGACCTTCATGGGGTTCGTGAAGTGGGTTGCTACGCGTACGCGCGAAATCGGCCGCCCGGGGTATCATCCGGTGCTGCATTTCGATGTGTATGGCTGGATCGGCCAGGAAATCGGCCTGGAGCCGCAACGCATCGCCGACTTTATCTGCAAGGTTGCAGATACCGTTCCGGATTTCACGCTCAACGTCGAGTGCCCGGCGGATTTTGGTTCTACGCAAGCTCAAATTGAGAACTACGCCAAGATCGTATCAATTTTGGACAACCGGGGTTCCAGCGCGCGCATTGTCGTGGATGAGAGATGCAATACGCTTGAGGATATTCGGCTATTTGCCGAAGCCAAGGCCACGCATCTCGTTCAAATCAAGACCCCCGATGTCGGCTCAATCGCCGACACAGCGCGTGCCGTTCTCCTTTGCAAGGCCAACAAGGTCGGAGCGTATGTCGGAGGAAGCTGTACCGAGACTGATCTCTCCGCCCAAGCCTCTGTCCACGTATCGGTGGCGACCCAGGCCGACATGATGCTCGCAAAGCCCGGAATGGGTGTCGATGAGGCATTCTCAATTGTTGGGAACGAACAGAACCGATTGCTCGCGATGCTGAACCGTCGTCGAGCTCAAGCCGAAAATGTCGGATGAAACGCACGGTGTCGCATGCAGAATTGCCTTGAGGGGATCACTGTCGTAGCCGTGGAGCAGGCCGTTGCTGCGCCTTACGCATCGTCTCGGCTTGCGGACGCCGGCGCCCGGGTGATCAAGATCGAGAGGCCCGAAGGGGATTTTGCCCGGAAGTACGACAAGTTGGTGCGGGGACAGAGTGCTTACTTCGTCTGGCTCAACCGGGGCAAGGAGTCGGTTTGTCTGGACCTGAGGTTGGAGATGGACCGCGAGGTCCTCGACACGCTCATTGCCAATGCTGACGTCTTTATCCAAAATCTGAAGCCCGGCAGTATCGAAAAACTGGGTTTCGCGTCTGCGGATCTCCGTCGGCGTTTTCCGCGGCTGATCACCTGCGATATCTCGGGTTTCGGGGAGAAAGGGCCGTATTCCCATTTGAAGGCTTATGATCTCATCGTCCAGGCCGAAACAGGTTTGTGCGCGATCACCGGTACCCAACAGGGACCGGCTAGGGTAGGGGTGTCGGTTTGCGACATCTCGGCAGGTATGACGGCACACAGCGCCATTCTTCAGGCGCTGTATCACCGCGAGGTCACCGGCGAGGGGACAGGCATTCAGGTGTCCCTGTTCGATGCCGTCGCCGACTGGATGAACGTACCAGTTCTGCAACACGACTACAGCAGCTACCGGACGGTACGCGCCGGTGTGAAACACCCGTCACTGGCGCCATATGGCGCCTATCGTTGCGCCGACGGCAAAGATGTCATCTTCTCGGTCCAGAATGACCGGGAATGGGTGAACTTCTGCGGGAAGTTCCTGAGGCAGCCCGAGCTCACACGCGCACCTGGTTTTGCCGACAACATGGAGCGCCTCGGTCATCGTGCGCAACTTGATGAGATCATTGAACGGCGCTTTTCCGAACTGTCCTGCCACGAAGCAATGCAGGAGCTTGAGGCGGCTGGTTTGGCATATGGCCGACTGAACGAAGTGGCGGATATTTCAAAGCATCCCCACGTCCGCAGGGTCGAGGTTGGCACACCTGAAGGAACTGTAGAGACAATAGCGCCGGCGGCGATCTTCAACTCTGAGCGCCCCTCGCTGCGCCCAGTTCCGGCTCTTGGCGCGCATACGGAGACTGTCCGGGAAGAGGTTCTGGGGCGTTTGCGCGAAGGAGCCGCGTCAGCGTGAGCGCGCCTCTTATCGGTAAGGTGGGCGCGCTCGCGAGTTACAAACAGCGTGACTGCTCCTTGCCCTCCCAGTGCAACGGCGGCCCAGCAAGCTCACTGCCACCGCACTGGCTAAAATCGACCGCAGAGGCGACTCCATGATCAGGGATACCGTTCCAGCCGTTGAAAGCGCGATGTCTTTACCCCGCTGGAGATCCCTGCTCTTCGTTCCCGCTCACGCTCCGCGCTTTGTGGAGACGGCCCATGAGCGCGGTGCAGATGGCGTCATACTCGACCTCGAGGACTCCGTTCCCCAGGATCAGAAGTGTGAGTCACGGCGGCAACTTCCTGAATCCGTGGCAAAGGTGGGCCGCAAGGGCAAATGGGTTTTGGTCCGCGTGAATCGTGGTTTGCGCGCCTTGGCGGCCGATCTCGATGCAGCCGTGATGGCGGGTGTTGACGCACTTGTTCTTCCGAAGACGGATTCGGCAGAGTGGGTTTTAGAGATCGCGAATGCGGTTTCAGAACTTGAACGAGAAAGAAATCTTCCGCTGGGACGCATCCGGTTCCTTGCCCAGATCGAGACCCCGGGCGCCTTGCAAAGGGTCGCGGCCATTGCTTCGGCGCATCCAAGGATGGTCGCAATGGCGCTGGGTCCTGAAGACTTCAGTGCCGCTGTCGGCAGCGCCCCGGAATTCGACCTTCTCTTGACGCCGAACCTTTCTGTTCTGTTTGCCGCCCGCGCGGCCGGCTTGCTGCCGCTGGGCTTCATAGGAAGCATCGGCGAGTTCTCGGACACGCATAAGCTTCGTGAAGTCGCGGTGCATGCGCGGCGCCTTGGCTTTGCCGGAGCTTTGGCGATCCATCCGACACAGGTGACCATATTCAATGAAGCTTTCTCGCCAAGCGCACAGGAAATCGAGTGGGCCCAGGGTGTCCTCGCGGCGGAGGAAGATGCCGCCACGCGTGGCCTGTCTGCATTCTCGTTGAATGGCAAGATGATTGATCCGCCAGTAGTGCGGCGCGCCCACGAGATCCTAGCGCTCGCCAGCAATAACTGACCTGCCTTTAATCAGCTGCCGGACAGTGTCTTCGAGCCATAGTACGACAGTTTTGTGGCTTGCCTACCATCTCGTTTCGAGATAGATGTGAAAGCACTGGGGATCATGCCCCGGTTGGATTTGTTGATTGTGGACATCAGGCAGTTAAGATACTTTGTCGGCGTCGTCGAAGCAGGTAGTTTCACGAGGGCAGCTGCGACCCTCAACGTTGCTCAAAGCGCTCTGAGCCTGCATGTGCGTCAACTAGAGGAAGGATTCGGCACCCAACTGCTCGTTCGCGATAGGACCGGTGTCAGCGTCACGGCGTCCGGGGACAAGCTGCTTGAGCGCGCGCGGAACATCCTGAAGGAAATTCAGCTCACTGAGGCGGAACTGACCAACTCGGTGGCTGCTCCTTCCGGAGAGGTGACCATTGGCATTCCGTCCGGAGCCGCTCGCGTCCTTAGCGGTCCCCTGCTTGAATCGGCAAGAAGCGAATTGCCGAGAATCTCACTTAAGATGATCGAGGGCATGACGGGACCGCTCGAGGAGTGGATGGCTGCTGGCCGCTTCAATCTGGCTGTCCTTTACCGTACTGCCGAGAGTGTGGGGCAAATGACGGTGCTGGCACGGGAAGAACTTTGCCTGGTAGTGCCGCGGGGTGAACCGCCTTTCGAAGATTCGATACCGCTCGCCGACCTGCATGCGTTTCCGCTGGCGGTTCCGATGCG
>NZ_JAMYRN010000054.1:0-7205 GCF_040321435.1 Mesorhizobium sp. M0410 | reverse complement strand
TCGCCATGGAAGAGAAGCTGCGCTTCGCCATCCGTGAAGGCGGCCGCACCGTCGGTGCCGGCATCGTCGTCACCATCAAAGAGTAGTCGCCGGCGCTGCCGGTTGAGATCGGATGCAAAGGGGCGGTCTTCGGGCCGCCCTTTTGATTCTGATATTCTGGCAATGGATTAACCGCATTGCTTCAAATCCTGTTGCAAGCGCCTCTGCCATAACTAGTATAGGTTGCATCGAGGGGGGCTGCCCGAATGGTTCCATGGCGCCGTTTGCATAGTCAGGCATGGTGGTCGCTAGGGCTGATCTGCCTGGTGTCGTTGCTTGCCATGGGCCACGCTGCCTTCGCAGCGGATGCAAAGAAATCCACGCCGGAAAAATCCGCGCCGGATTTCGGCCCGACGATGCGGTTCGTCGTCGTCCGCAGCAGCGCGCCGGGCTGCGAGCCGACCTGTCCGGAATGGATATCGGCGGAAGGCTCGATAGAAGCCGGCACACCGGCCCTGTTCAAACGCGCGCTGAAAGCGCTTGGCGGCCGAAAGCTGCCGATCGTCGTCGATTCCCCCGGCGGCAATGTCGAAGCGGCGCTGACACTTGGTCGCCTGATCCGCAAGAACAAGCTCGATATCGCCGTTGGCAAAACCCGCTTCGTCGGCTGTCTGCCAGATGTGAAGAACTGCAAGGAAAACGACGGCAAGGGCGCCCGTTATTTTGGCAATGCTTATGCCGATGGCGCCATCTGCAATTCCGCCTGTCCGTTGATGTTTTCCGGTGGCATCCGGCGCGTGGTCGGGGAATGGGCCTTTCTCGGCGTCCATCAGATCACCACGACCTATATCCGGACGAAATTGCTGTACCGCACCACTTATCGCATGGTGAAAGGCAAGAAGAAGATACTCAGCACCAGGGTCGTCAGCCGGAAGAACGCCGGCAGCTACAAGACCTATGAGATGAACAAGCCGCTGGAGCGGAAGCTGGCGGCCTATCTGAAGGAGATGGGCGTCGGCCTGGGTGTGCTCGAGACCATGAAAAGCACACCGGCCAGCGGTATCCAGCAATTGGCTCCCTACGACATGCTGCAAATGAATCTCGTCACCAGCCGGGATGCCGTCGACCTGCTGACCGCGCCAACCCTATGCACGTCCGATCCGTTGCCGGCGAGTTGCAGGGAGGTGCCGGCGCCGGCGAATATCACGAAGCCGGCCGGCGAAGTGGTGGCGAAAGCCGAGCCTGCACCCGCAGGGCTCGAAACCCCGCGGCCGAAGGAGGTCGCAGACATGCGCTTCGTCCTGGTCCGCGGCAGCAACCCGCTTTGCAATCCAAACTGCCCGGAATGGATCTCGGCCGAAGGCGCGATTGCGCCTCAGACCCCGCAGAAGCTGCGCCAGTTGCTCGCCATGCTTGGCAACCGACGGCTGCCGGTGGTGGTCAGCTCACAAGGAGGCGACCTGTTCAGTGCTCTGGCGGTGGGGCGACTTATCCACGAAAAGAAGCTCGACATCGCCGTCGCCCGCACCGATTTTGTTGGCTGCGACCCGGGAGAGTGGAGTTGCTTGGCTAAAGAGGGCGCCTATGCCGGCCTGACCGTCGATTCGGGAGCGGTATGCGATTCGGCGTGCGCGCTCATGCTTGCCGGCGGCGTCAGACGGTTTGTCGGTCCGCAAGCGCGGCTCGGCATGTACCTGATGGGACAGCAGCAGATAATTAAGCCCTATCTCGAGGACATGGCGATTGGTCCCGGTCTATTCGCCGCGCTCGAGCAGCGCTCGGTCGAGCGCCAGCTCGAACCCGACCTAATGCTGAAGGTTGGACTGACGACGGGGCCGCAATCGGTGGACGCGCTGACGGGCGCCACCATCTGCAAGCCGTCGCCGAAGCCCGACAACTGCCGCGTTCTGCCGTCCGCCAGCGCCGAGGCAGAGACTCCGGCGAAGCTTTAGCGTAACCTTGCACTGCCCATCGAGGCAGGTTGAGCGGTCGCTCGGTGCTTCCGCTATCGTCCAGCGCGGTTGAAGACCAGCATGGGAGGGATCGCAAATGAGCCAGGATGCCCCGACATTGTTCGAATGGGCCGGTGGCACCGAAGCGCTGAACCGCCTGACCCAAACCTTCTACGACAACGTCTCTCGGGATCCCATCGTCGGGCCGGTGTTCAAGCACATGTCGCCGGACCATCCCGCTCACGTCGCGGCCTTCATCGGCGAAGTTTTCGGTGGACCGAAAACCTACAGCGAAAAGCATGGCGGCCATCGCGAGATGGTGATGCACCATCTCGGCAAGCATCTGACCGAGGAGCAGCGCCGGCGCTGGATCAATCTTCTCGCCGACGCCGCCGACGAGATCGGGCTGCCTGACGATCCCGAATTCCGCTCGGCTTTCATGGCCTATGTCGAATGGGGATCGCGGCTGGCCAGGATGAATTCCAACAAGGGCCCGACCTGCGATCCCGAGACGGAACCAATGCCGGCCTGGGGTTGGGGGGTGCCGGGCGGGCCTTACAAGCCGCCTTCGGGAACCTGACCGCGCGCGAATCGGTCGAAAGCCTGCCGGCCAGGAAAACGGGTGGCTATGGAGGTCTCGGTCCTCCAGGCTAACGGTTTAAAGTCGCCGTCGAATGGCGCGGCCACATTGAAAACCGGAGGCTTTGCGATGAGATCGGAAGGCAAGAAAAATTCAAACAGCGTCTTTGACAGCGACCGCGGAATCCGAAATCCGTTTGGCGTCATGGACGTCCCCACTCCCGACGACGAGGAGGTGTCGGCGTTCGCCGCCGGCGTGAAACTGGAGGGAACTCCAAGCGATGAAAATGCCGAGGCCTGGGGCACCGAAAGCGACCGCGACCGCAACGACACCATCGAAGGCAGCTGGTCCAGCCGTTGGAACGGCGGTGCCGATCCCACGATCCCGGGCGATACCGAGGATAAATGGAAGTCTGGCCGGGGCGAGGTGAAGACGGCGGGAGAGAGGGTTTACCTGCTGTTCGATTGGCATAATGGCGTGCGCAAGGGGCTCATCGATGCCCGGCGCCAGGGTGCGAAAGGGCTGGTGGGAAAATACATCAATCTGACCGACCCGAAAATCGTGCGTCCATGGGTCGGCTTGATCGTCAGCAATCAACGGATCGACGGGAAATGGCCGGGAGGACGCCTGGACTTTCGAAGATGAAGGCCGGGTAGCGCACGTCGCTCTTTACAGAGCGCGCGGAAGCTTTTAGGAAGCGCCTGCTGCGCCGACATGCGCATACGGGCATAGCTCAGTTGGTAGAGCGGCGGTCTCCAAAACCGCAGGTCGTAGGTTCGAGCCCTGCTGCCCGTGCCATTCTTCGAATGGATACCTAAAACGATTCTTTTGCAGTGCGGCCTTTGAAAACCGGCTTGTGACTTGCCATATAGCATAAGTTGCGGCATAAGGGCCGCATAGCCGGGACGGAACGACTGGATGGTTCCGAGGCGGCGTTTGGGCATAAAGCGGACACTTGCCACTTGCGTGGATCAAGAATCGGTTTTATGTAGACGAAACAGACACGCGACGCGTGGAGCTGGGAAGCCGGCTTTACGCGTCTGATTTGCATGGGCGAAATGATTGCGCTGATTCGGCGCGAACGCACGCTCAAGCGGCACGTCCCGGCCAGCGGGATCATCCAGGAGACCCGGCCAACGGGTCTTGCAGACAGAGCGGCATATGGCTTCGAAAACCACAAATCCTTTCACCTTTCTCCAGCAGGTTCGCGCGGAGACCGCCAAGGTCACTTGGCCGTCGCGGCGCGAAACGATGATCTCGACGGTGATGGTCCTTGTGTTCGCGGTCATCGCGATGATCTTTTTCTTTACCGCAGACGTGGCCATGGGCTTTGCGGTCGAAAAAATCCTCGGCCTCGGACAGTAAGTCCGGCGATTACGGAGAAGTCTTGAAATGACCGCGCGGTGGTACATCGTCCACGCCTACTCGAACTTTGAAAAGAAGGTCGCCGAGGACATCGAGAACAAGGCCAAGCAGAAGGGCCTGTCCGCCGACATCGAGCAGATCGTGGTGCCGACCGAGAAGGTCGTCGAGATCCGCCGCGGCCGCAAGGTCGATGCCGAGCGCAAGTTCTTTCCGGGCTATGTGCTGCTGAAAGCCAATCTGACCGATGCCGTGTTCTCGCTCGTCAAGAACACGCCGAAGGTCACCGGTTTCCTGGGCGACTCCAAGCCGGTGCCGATCACCGAAGCCGAAGCCCAGCGTATCCTGAACCAGGTTCAGGAAGGCGTCGAGCGGCCGAAGCCGTCGGTGACGTTCGAGATCGGCGAAGCGATCCGCGTTTCGGATGGACCATTCGCGTCGTTCAACGGTTTCGTCCAGGAAGTGGACGAAGAGCGGGCGCGGCTCAAGGTGGAAGTATCGATCTTCGGGCGCGCCGTGCCGGTCGATCTGGAATTCGGACAGGTCGAGAAGGGCTGATCCGAAATCCCTGCACCGGTTTCGGCGGCAGGGAAGGCGGCGCGGAGATCGCGCGGCCAAAAACGGGTGGGAGGCGAATGCGGCTTTAGCCGGCCGCGCGGACCGCACCACCAGACTGCAACCGCCGGCAAGACCGGCATGAGAAAAGGCAGGAAGAGAGATGGCTAAGAAGATTGCAGGCCAGCTCAAGCTCCAGGTTTCCGCGGGATCGGCCACGCCGTCGCCCCCGATCGGCCCGGCGCTTGGTCAGCGTGGCATCAACATCATGGAGTTCTGCAAGGCGTTCAACGCGCAGACCCAGGAAATGGAAAAGGGTTCGCCGGTTCCGGTCGTCATCACCTACTACCAGGACAAGTCGTTCACCTTTGTCATGAAGACGCCGCCGGTGAGCTATTTCCTGAAGAAGGCCGCCAACCTGAAGTCGGGTTCCAAGGAGCCGGGCAAGCTCAAGGCCGGTACGATCGGCCGCGACAAGGTGCGCGCCATCGCCGAGCAGAAGATGAAGGATCTGAACGCAAACGACGTCGAGGCGGCCATGCGCATGGTCGAGGGCTCCGCCCGCTCGATGGGTCTGGAAGTGGTGGGCTGAGATCATGGCAAAGATTGCAAAGCGTGTATCGAAGACCCGCGAAGGCATCGATCCCAACAAGGCTTACGCTTTGGGTGAGGCGCTGAAGCTGCTCAAGGATCGCTCCTCGGTGAAGTTTGATGAGACCGTCGAGGTCGCGATGAACCTCGGCGTCGATCCCCGCCATGCCGACCAGATGGTCCGCGGCGTGGTCAATCTGCCGAACGGCACCGGCCGCAGCGTTCGCGTCGCCGTGTTCGCGCGCGGCGACAAGGCCGAAGAGGCCAAGGCCGCCGGCGCCGACATCGTCGGAGCCGAGGACCTGGTCGACATCGTCCAGAAGGGCACGATCGACTTTGACCGTTGCATCGCCACGCCGGACATGATGCCGCTGGTCGGCCGTCTCGGCAAAGTGCTCGGTCCGCGCGGCATGATGCCGAACCCGAAGGTCGGCACCGTCACCACTGACGTTGCCGCCGCTGTCAAGGCATCGAAGGGCGGCGCCGTCGAGTTCCGCGTCGAGAAGGCCGGCATCGTTCATGCCGGCGTCGGCAAGGTGTCGTTCGACGTCAAGGCGCTGGAAGAAAACGTCCGCGCCTTCGCAGACGCGGTGACCAGGGCAAAGCCGGCTGGGGCCAAGGGCAACTACGTCAAGAAGGTGTCGGTCACCTCGACGATGGGCCCGGGCCTCAAGCTCGATGTCTCGACGCTCGCAGCGTCCTGATACGAACAATTGGATCGGCCGCTAAAACGCTGATCCGTGAAAGAATTCCGGGCCTCCGACCTGTCGGTGGCCCGGTACCGGAAGTCGAAAGGCTTCCGGACATCCTGTCCGAGATTGCAGGCGGCCCCAAGCCTTAGGTGATGTGGGCCTTAATTCATGTGGGCCTGCATGAGACGGGTGAAGACCGGACAAAGGGGCGAAAGCTCCAATGAAAGGTTCGAACCGTGTTTGCCTTTTGTCTGCGCACCGTCCGGCTAGCCGGCAGGTGTGGCGAAAGGGGGCAGGATCCTCGAGCGTCGTTCGGGAGATCCGTTACTGGATGGCCCGGCCGGCAAAAGGCAACCCGACGCCTGTCCTTCGTAGAGGGCAGGGGTCAACTGGAGATAGGCAGTGGACAGAGCGGAAAAACGCGAACTCGTCACGGGCCTGAATGATGCGTTTTCAAGCGCTGGTTCAGTCGTCGTGGCCCACTACGCCGGTATCACCGTCGCGCAAATGAACGACCTTCGGTCGAAAATGCGCGCCGCCGGTGGCACCGTCAAAGTCGCGAAGAACCGTCTCGCCAAAATCGCTCTTCAGGGCACGGACTCCGCATCGATCATCGAGCTGTTCAAGGGACAGACGCTGATCGCCTATTCGGAGGATCCGATTGCGGCGCCGAAGGTCGCGTCCGATTTCGCCAAGGGAAATGACAAGCTCGTCATTCTCGGTGGCGCAATGGGCACCACCTCGCTCAACGCCGACGGTGTGAAGGCACTCGCCACACTCCCGTCGCTCGATGAGCTGCGCGCCAGGCTGGTTGGCATGATCGCCACGCCGGCAACCCGGATCGCCCAGATCGTCAATGCGCCTGCGGCCTCGGTCGCGCGCGTCATCGGCGCTTACGCCCGGAAGGACGAGGCGGCATGAGGCCGTTCCTCGCTATCACAAACACACGTTCGAACCTTATGAAGGAACATTGCAATGGCTGATCTGGCAAAGATCGTAGACGACCTTTCGAAGCTGACCGTCCTCGAGGCGGCCGAGCTGTCGAAGCTTCTTGAAGAAAAGTGGGGCGTTTCCGCCGCTGCTCCGGTGGCGGTTGCCGCTGCCGGCGGCGCTGCGGCCGCTGCTGCTCCTGTCGAGGAAAAGACGGAATTCGACGTCGTCCTCACCGAGGCAGGCGCTCAGAAGATCAACGTCATCAAGGAAGTTCGCGCCATCACCGGTCTTGGCCTCAAGGAAGCCAAGGACCTGGTCGAGGCGGCTCCGAAGCCGGTCAAGGAAGGCGTTTCCAAGGCCGACGCGGACAAGTTCAAGGCCCAGCTGGAAGCAGCCGGCGCCAAGGTTGAACTGAAGTAAGCGTTGAGTACCGGCGGGCGGCCGCGCGCCCGGCCCCCCAACCCAAAACGGGAGGGGGGGGGGCAAACGCGGAAAGTGGGCAAAACACAATAAATAGGGCCCCCCAACCCCCATAACGCAAACGGGTTTATACCCGTATTT
>NZ_JAMYRN010000053.1:0-7244 GCF_040321435.1 Mesorhizobium sp. M0410 | reverse complement strand
CTTAGCGGAAATGCTGTCCGCGACTTACTGAAATCACTGTCCGGGACTTAGTGAAATCGGCGTCCGGGACTTACCGAAACACGCAATGGCATGCGTCGATGAGCGACGCCAACTCAGCCTCGCTGAGAATACGCGGAGGCGGAATCGCTCTGGATCTGGGGAAAGCTCTGCGCTCCAAGGCCTCGGTTCGGGTGTCATAGACAGCGAGATACTCGTAGAATCGGCGAAGCACGCCGTGACGGGTGGCGCGGCTGTTGGCGGCGCCGCCGAACGACAAGGCGAAATCCAGCGCCATCGCTCGAGTGGCGGGGGCATCGAGCTGAGCGCGCTCAACGTAGCGGACGAAAGCCCGCAACGTGCCAGCTTGCTTGCTGAAGGCGTAGCCGAGGGAGTGGCGCAGTTCGATGTAACGCTCGGCCTTCTCGCCGAGGAATCGGGTAAAAGCGGTCATACGACGCCTCCCGGAAAGGGGAGTGCGACCTCGGCGAGCTGCGAGGCCGCGACCATTACGTACAGCGCTGTTGTATTGATGCTGCGGTGCCCGAGAAGATCGGCGACCTCGTTGATCGGCGTTCGCTGCCTGACGAGCTGGGTGGCAAGGCTGTGGCGCAGGAGATGCGCACCTGCGACCGACCGAGTTCGACCCCGCCATGCCGCAACCGCTTCCGTACGATCCTCGAAACAGGCGATGCGCACCTGAACGGTCCCACGGGCGGCGTGAAGGACAGGAACAGATATGGGCTATCCACCTTCGGTCGAGCGCGCAGGATGTAGTCGGCGAGCGCGGCTCCGGTCTCCTCGAGGAGCGGCGCCACCCGATCACGCTTGCCCTTGGTACGCCGGACAAAGACCTCGCCCGTTCGCCAGTCGATATCCTGCAGCCGAATGATGCGGAGCTCGCCGTTACGAATGCCCGTGGTGGCGAGCAGCAACAGGACGGCTCGATCGCGGATGTCGACTGGCGTTGTTGCGCCGACCGCATCGATTGCGCGCCGAACGTCGTCCCATGCAAGGCGCGGCGGCAAATGCGCCAAACGCCAATGGGGCGGCCTTGGGACGACGGGGGCAAGATCCTGGTCATGGTGGCCAGCCCAATTCAAAAACCGAAGAAATGTTCGGATGTGAGAGGTCGCCGCCGTGCGGGTGCCGGAGGTCGCCGATAGCGACAGCCGATACTCGATAGCAGCGAGGACATGCTCAGCCGTCAACGCCTCGAGGTCTTGGCCGGGATGGTGATGGCGGAACCAATCCAGAAAGCGGCGGCCGCCCAGAAGAACGCCTTCGCGGGTCTTCGGCTCAAGTCCCCGCACCTTGCGCAGATAGTCCGAAAAGAAGGCCAGAAGCGGAGCATCTGGATCATCCGCTACACTTGGAACGGAACCAATGAACCGCTCCGGAGCCACTCGGCGTGCGTGTCCCAGCGCCGACACTGCCCCGATGCGCGGAGTATCCGTAGTAAACTGCATAAATAGCTGTCGATGACATCTTGATGGATCGGAATCGGACCACTGCGCGGCCCGGCAAACTGGCTAAAGCGCGCTATGCGGCTCAAGTAAATCTTGGCGGATGCTGGCTTATAACCAAGCATGAAAAAATGCTCCGCGAGGCGATCCATCTCGCCACCGAGTGCACCGCTACGCAGGCGCTTGAGCACCCTGCGATACGAAAAATAGAAGTCGAGCATCCTGCCCCTCCAGCATCGCGGCGCAGGGGAATCCCGCGTCCGTCAGAGAGGCATGAAATATTATGTGGCGGAGGATTCCAGACTTGGCAGGCATGGCGGGCGTATGCGGCGCTCCGCCACATAATCTCGCCCGACACATAAGAACGGTTGGACTAACCCGCTCCGCGATTGCGGAGCGGCAAGGAGGGTGTGTGCCGCCGGAGTGGTGTTGATCGCGTCGTCTGTCGCTCTGGTCATGTGTCCACAACAAGCTCCGACTGCGTCAGCATGGAGTGGCTGCTTGCAGCCCATTCCATCCGACAAAGGAGCTTGTCATGACCCAACTTCGCCAGCGCATGAGCGAGGACATGGAGGTGCGCAACTTCGCGCTCAACACCCAGCTGTCGTATCTGCAACAGGTGTCGCTGTTCGCCCGCTATTTTAGCAAGTCGCCGGACTTGCTCGGGCGCGAGGACATTCGGACCTATCAGGTCTATCTGACCAACGAGAAGAAGCTGGCGCCCGGCTCGATCCACATCGCCATTGCGGCGCTGTGCTTTCTCTACAAGGTGACGCTCGAAAGGGACTGGGCGCTTGAAGAGGTCCTGCCGCTTCCCAAGAAGCCGCAGAAGCTGCCGATCATCCTCAGTCCCGAGGAGGTTCAGCGGTTCCTCGGTTGCGTCCTCGACGTCAAACACCACGCCATCCTGACCACTTGCTATGCCGCCGGCTTGCGCATCTCGGAAGCGGTTCGGCTGAAGCCCACTGGCATCGACAGCCAGAGAATGGTCATTCGCGTCGAGCAGGGCAAAGGCCAGAAGGACCGCTACGTGATGCTGTCGCCCAAGCTGCTGGAGATCCTGCGCAACTATTGGAAGGTGCGCCGGCCAAAGGCGTGGCTCTTCCCCGGCGATCGTGCCGACCAGCCGATCACCAGGGATGCCGTGGGACACGCCTGCGCGAAAGCGCGCGACCGCTCCGGCTTGTCCAAACCGGTCACGCCCCACAGTTTGCGGCACGCCTTCGCCGTCCATCTGTTGGAGCCGGCGCCGACGTGCGCACCATTCAACTCTTGCTCGGTCACCGCAGCCTCGCGACCACCGCCCATTACCTGCGGATTGCCACCAACAAGGTCTGCGCCACGTCAAGCCCTTTTGAGCTCTTGCCGCGTCCGGCGCCCATCCTGCCGCCACCCGCCAAGCCTCAGTACTTCTGAGCTCGCGCCGATGGCCCGCTCGGGGCCGGAAGTGGCGGATATCTTCCGCTGCTACGGAGAAGCCTATCGCGAGCAGCATGACGCGTCGCTGTCGACCGCCCAGCGCCGCGTCATGACGGCGATCGAACTGTGCCGGACCGCCGCGCTCGGCGGGCACGTCGAAGCGTGCGATCACTGCGGACATAGCCGCATTGCGTTCAACAGCTGCCGCGATCGTCATTGCCCCCGCTGCCAGTCGCTGACCCGCGCGCAATGGCTGGAGGATCGTCGCGCCGAGCTTCTCGACACGCAATACTTCCACGTCGTCTTCACGCTGCCGGAGCCCGTTGCCGCCATTGCCTATCAGAACAAGGCACTCGTCTACGGTCTTCTCTTCCGCGCCACCGCCGAGACCATGCGCACCATCGCCGCCGACCCCAAGCACCTGGGCGCCGAGATCGGCTTCTTCGCCGTGCTGCACACCTGGGGCCAGAACCTGCTCCATCATCCGCATCTGCATTGCGTGGTCCCAGGCGGCGGCCTTTCTGCCGACGGCGATCGATGGATCGCCTGCAAGCCCGGCTTCTTTCTGCCGGTCCGGGTGCTCTCACGCCTGTTCCGACGATTGTTCCTGGAGCATCTGGAGAAAGCCTTCGACGCCGGCCAGTTGAAGTCTTCTCTGACTTGCAGGCCTTGAGCGAGCGCGATGCGTTCCGGCGCTATCGGGCACCGCTACGAAAGGCCGAATGGGTCATCTATGCCAAGCCACCCTTCGCCGGTCCCGAACAGGTCCTCGACTACGTCGGCCGCTATACCCACCGCATCGCCATTTCCAACAATCGCCTCGTCGCCATCGAGGACGGCAAAGTCGCCTTCCGCTGGAAGGACTATCGGCACGGCAGTCGGCAGAAGGTCATGACCGTCGCGGCCGACGAGTTCATTCGCCGCTTCCTGCTACACGTCCTGCCCGAGGGCTTCCATCGCATCCGCTATTACGGCTTCCTCGGCAATCGCTATCGCGCGCAAAAGCTCGCCTGCTGTCGTGACCTGCTCGGCATGCCAGTTCCAGAGCCGTCGGACAGCCGATCCGCAAAGGACTATCGCGACCGCTACGAGGACCTCACCGGGCATTGCCTGAGGCAATGCCCCGCCTGTCGTCAAGGCCAGATGATCATCATCGAAACATTCGACGGCGTCACCGGACGCCCGCCATACCAGGATACGTCATGAAGCAGGGGCGTCGCTTTCGTTGTCATCAAATCGCGCCGGCCCGCTCGGAAGCCAAACTGAGCCGGTCCTGCAAAAGTGTGCGCCGTCACCACCGGCAAGCTGTCCCAGGCAGGCCGCGGCGCCGATCCTCACATGCCGGAACCGATATCCGTGCCGCTTTCGGCGCACCCACGCCTCAATCGCCGCGTCCGCACCACCAAGATATGCCTGTTGATGGGTGCGGCCACAATTGAAAACCCATAGCGGCCACCGTTCCGGCGGCTTAGTCCAACACGTTTTTAGCTCACCGCCGCGATCGGCCTCAGTACGCTCTCGCCACCCGCCTTTCTGCGCGACGCCAAGCTAAAAACGCTCTGCATTATGTGGCGCGCCACATAACCGTTCAGGCGGCGCGGTTTACGTCTTCCGCGCCAAGCGGGCGCAATTATCGACATTCTGCATATGGTTTCCGCTTTGCGACGGTTGCCTATCGCTGGCATCCGTTGTTTGGGAGCACGTTGCAGGTTTCGCCATTTCGTCGTGGGAAGGCGTTGACGTGCATCTACACGGAGGAGCGTCCTGACCTTTGCCGCGAACTCCCGAATTGGATGTTCGACGCCGGCTACTGCGCGGGCATGACGCTCGGGCGACCCGAAATCGGCATCGAGGGTCTCAATGAGTTGACGATCGTCCTGACGGCGCTCGGCGCGAATCGCAAGCAAGGCGCACAATCCCGCCCTTCAAGGAAGAAGGAGAGGGACGGTGCGAAGAAGCCGATATCACAATCGCGCGCAGCTCATCCTGCAGCTGGAGCGTCAAATTCCTCATCCGCCAGTGGGCAAAAACACAAAGGGACTGGTCGAGACATTGGCCGACCTTCTGCTGGAAGCGCTGGCGGCCGAAGCGGATCAGGGAGGCGGTGATGAACCCGAAGATCACGCCTGATCACCTCGCCCGCTCGGCGGTAGTTTACGTTCGTCAATCGACCATGTCGCAAGTGACGGGCAATCTGGAAAGTCAGCGCCGGCAGTATGACCTGGCGGGAGCCGCAGAAGCGGTCGGCTTTGCATCGGTGACGGTGATCGACGACGATCTTGGCCGCTCGGGGTCCGGCCTGATGCAGCGACCCGGCTTTGAGCGGCTTGTCGCCATGGTCTGCTCCGGCGATGTCGGTGCGGTCTATTGCATCGAGGCGTCACGACTGGCGCGTAACGGACGGGACTGGCATCATCTGATTGACTTGTGCGCGCTGGCCGGCACGCTGGTCGTCGATCCGGATGGCGCATACGATCCGCGGCTCGTCAACGACCGCCTGCTGCTTGGGGCTGAAGGGAACGATGTCGGAATACGAACTGAGCCTGATGCGACAGCGCGGCATCGCCGCCCGTGACTCCAAGGCCAAGCGTGGGGAGTTCCGCTTCATGCTTCCGCCAGGCTTCTGCTGGAGCGAGGCCGATAAGGTCGAGATCGATCCTGACGAGCACGTGGCCGACACCATCCGGCTGGTCTTCGCGAAGTTCCGCGAGTTGGGCAGCGCGCGGCAGGTCTTCTTATGGCTGCGATCGGCAGACATTAAAATGCCCGTGGTCCGGCGCAATGTCGAGGTTTGCAAACTCGTCCGGAAGCCTCCCGCCTACCACAGTGTCATGCAGATTCTTCACAATCCGCTTTATGGCGGCGCCTACGCATTCGGCAGAACGGCGCAGCGGACACGGATTGTCGAGGGGCGCGCCCGTAAGGCCAGCGGCTTCAGGAAGTCTCGCGACGAATGGCATGTGTTGTTGCGTGACAATCATCCTGGTTACATCAGCTGGCAGGAATACGAGGAGAATCAGAAGCTCCTGCTCGAGAACGCGCATATGAAGAAGAACTGCGCGCGCAAATCTGCACGTGGAGGCCGCGCCCTGCTCACGGGATTGATGCGTTGTGGGCGATGCGGACGAATGATGCGCGTCTTCTATGGCATGGCGAAAGGCAACGCCCATCGCTACCAGTGCCGCGGCGATGATGCCCATGTCGGCGCTGGCCTGTGCATCGGCATTGGCGGTCTGCGGATTGATCGCGCCGTCGCCCTGCAGATCCTAGAAGCCGTCTCCGATCGTGCCGTGGAAGCCGCGATCTTTGCTTCGGAGCAGGCCGAGCGTTCGCGAAAGGACATCGTTGCCGCCGTCGAGCGGGAGCTGGAAGCAGCCCGATAGGATGCCTCGCTGGCCGGGCGTCGTTACGAACTGGTCGACCCCGCCAAGCGCCATGTCGCACGCGAACTCGAGGCTCGCTGGAACGATGCGTTGGACCGCGTGGCCACACTGGAGCGCCGGATCGCGGAGCTGTCGGCTCTGTCGGCGACACGCCCAAAGGTCGATCGCGCCCGTTTGCTTCAGCTTGCCCATGATCTACCGGCGGTATGGAACGCACCCTCAACCGACACTCGGACCAAGCAGCGCCTTATCCATATCCTGGTTCAGGAGATCGTATGTGATCTCGATGAGGCGACCAACGAAGCCGTGCTGCTGATCCATTGGACCGGCGGGCGTCACACCGAGGTGCGTGTTGCCCGCGTCAAGACCGGCCGTTGTCCAGATATGGCGCCGAGCGCCGTCGAAGCACTGCGCAAACTCGCCGGACACTGGCCGGATCGCGAGCTTGCCGTATCGCTCAACCGGATGCGCTGCAAGACCGGCGATGGCGAGACCTGGACGACGGTGCGCGTGCGCGAAATGCGCGAGCGGCTCGGCATACCCGGATACGATCCAGCCAAGGCTGATGGCGAAATGATCAGTCTGATGAAAGCCGCCGAACGGCTTGGCATCTGCGTCGGGTCCGCGAAAAGCTTGGCTCTCAAGGGCATCCTGCCGGCGAAACAGATTCTGCCCGGTTCGCCCTGGCTGGTCCCGGTTGAAGCACTCGCTTCAGAAGCGGTGCGCATAGGGGTGCAAGGTATCGTCGCTCGTCGACCGAAGTTCTGCGAGCAATATCAATACGATAAAGTCGTCCGACTGCCCGGACTCTGACAAGGGGATGCATTATGAAACGAACTGCGCCGACCGGATCAAGCTCGTCTACTTCGACGGCACGGGCGTATGCTTGTTCGCCAACGATCTGCATTCATACTACGTCCCTTTCGTCTTCAGTTGAGAGTTTTTGCCTGGCTGGCATTTTGCCTTCGTGCGGCAGCGC
>NZ_JAMYRN010000052.1:0-7746 GCF_040321435.1 Mesorhizobium sp. M0410 | reverse complement strand
TGATCACCTCGCGAAAATCAACCTCGCGCGGACGGCCACGCCGCCCAGGCTTGGGCATCAGCGGCGCGAACTGCTCCCACTCCTCGTCCGTCAAATCAGACGGGTAGCGCGTACGCCTCCGGCGAAGGCCGCCTTGCGCGAGCATGGCACAGGCTCGCGTGGAAGGGGAGTCACTTGCTAGCGTGGGCGGGGGAAGGGTGCAAGTTTTCCGGCGTGGCCGAGCCGCGGCGATCGCTTCAGCCGACTGACCGCTTCCAACTTGTGGTGGGAACATCAATTCTCGAAGCCGGCGCTGCCCCTCATCGCCCTGCCGGGCACTTCTCCCCGTATAGTGACGGGCTAGCGTGCGCACACATCTGATTCGAAGGGGCAATTTCTTTGATAAGCCAAGAGCCTTGAAAACGTACGTTTTCCAAGCTGTTGAGCCCGATGCTCGGCTCCAGAAATGCGACCATCACTTTGATTTCATTGGAGTTGAATCAAATGTGTGCGCACGCTAGATAGTGACGGGAGAAGGGGCGGGCCGCAGCGCTGGCTCTCTTGCAGGCCGGCGATTGGTGAGATCGCCGATCACAGCGCCCCTCTCCCCGTCACTATAAGGGGAGAGGGTGCCGGCAGGCAGGTGAGGGGCGGCGCTAACGCCCGGAAAGAGTGACAGGACGATTTCAAAACCTTTTAGCGACGCATCCCGGGTTGAGCCTTCGACGGACATGGTGTTTTCGCCGTCGTACTGACTGGCCGAGAGCATCGTCGCGCTTACTTGGCGGTTCGCCCAAGGCTGGATTCTCCCGCGCCGTTTTGCTAGCGACATAGTATGAGCAACCGATTGCCGCCCGCCTGGGCAAAGCACCTCAAAACTCAACCCCCGGCTAAGGCGGCACCGCCGAAAGCTGCGCCACCCAAAGCCAAGCCGCAGGCCCGCCCGCCTCGCGCGCAGGCCGACGACATGCTGTTGAGGCAAGCGCTTGAACTTCAGAAATTGGATCAGCTACCTGAGGCCGAGGAGCTCTGTCATCGCGTTCTGGCGCGCACGCGTGAGCATCCGCTGGCATTGTACATACTTGGCACATTGGGGCTGGATTTCGATGATGAGTTGTCCATCAAATACTTGGCCCGGGCGGTCACCCAAGAGCCTAACAATCCGTACTACCGGCTCACACTTGGCGAAACCTATTTAAAGGTTGGCGATTACCTGCCCGCAATCAGGCACTTGCAACGGGCCTGCGAATTGAAGCCTGATCTTCTGGAGGCACTTTGCGGCTTGGCGCAGGCCTACGCCAAATTCGACAAGGCCGACATGGCTTTGCCCATCTATGAGAAGGCGCTGCGGATCGACCACTATCATCCGCAAGCCCGGATGGGTCTAGCGGATACGCTCGTAAGTCTCGGACGGATGGACGAGGCAGCAGCTTGTTTAACGGAAAACATCGCCAGGCGTCTCAACGTGCCAGGGGCTTACAACACCCTTGTAGGCATCCGGAAATTTTCTACCGAACCGCCCGAACTCAAGTCCATCCTGGACGAACTTGCCAACCCGGCGATTTCCGCCGACGAGCCCTATGGGCTTCATCTGGCGGCAGGCAAGGTTCTGAACGACCTTGGCCGTTACGGCGAGGCGATGGACCATTTTCTAAAGGCCAAGACATTCAGGACTTTAGATTTTGACATTGAGTCCTACCGCAGGTGGGTCGATTCCCTGATCGGGCTATTCGATGCCGGCTTGCTGGCATCCAAAGCCGGGTATGGTAACCCATCCGAAGCGCCCGTGTTTGTCCTCGGGATGCCGCGCTCGGGTACAACACTGACCGAGCAAATCTGCTCGAGCCATCCTTACGTTCACGGGGCCGGAGAGCTTACGAAACTGGGGCGAATCGCGGCCTCCATCGGCCTGAAGGGGGAGCCGGGACAAACCTTTGGATGGACAGTCAAGTCGATGACGATCCAGCAATCGCATGCGTTGGCTGAGGAATATCTATCCAACTTGCGTCTCTATTCGCCTACCGCACCACGCATTATCGACAAACTGCCTCATAATTTCGAGCTTATCGGTCTGATCGCCATCCTCTTCCCGAACGCGCGTTTTATTCACTGCAAGCGCGACGCGATCGACAATTGTCTTTCCTGTTTCTTTTCCGACCTAAAAAAGGGCCTTGATTACAGTTACGACCTTGGGACTCTTGGACTGGCTTATCGTGAGTATGAGCGGCTTATGCGCCATTGGCACTCGATCTTGCCCGGGCGAATTTTTGAGAATCGCTACGAAGAGCTGATATCTGACCAGGAAGGGCAATCGCGTCGCTTGATAGATCACCTTGGCTTGACCTGGGATGATGCCTGTCTTCGCTTTTTCGATAAGGCTGGGTCGGTCAGAACTATCAGTCGCTGGCAAGTCCGGCAACCGGTCTATAAATCGTCGGTCAAGCGCTGGAAAAACTATGAAAATAGGATCCAGCCACTGATCGATGCCTTGGGTGATCTTGCCGTACTTTGAACAGGATTGGCGACTGACCACAAATCCTGATGACGAAGCCGTCGACGTTCCTCGTGCGACCTTGATCAGATAATCGCGTCACGTATACGAAAAAACCCGGCGGTTGCCCGCCGGGTCGATTTCAGTCAGATGCTGCCGATTAGAAGTCGCGCTGGAAGCGGAGGATACCGCCGACGCTGTTCTTCTTGTCGGCGCCGACCCAGTTGCCGTAGATGGTCGGAGTGTCGAAGTTGCCGTAGTGGTTGTAGTCAACTTCGGCCGTGATCGTGAAGCCAGGAACAGCGGTATAGGCGACGTTCGCAGCCACACCGTAGTTCTTGTCGTCGTCACCAGACACCTGGAGATTAAACGCGGCCTTCTCGTTGAACTTGTAGGTGCCGCCGGCCCACCAAGCCCAGTTGCCGCCCCACTGCTTGTAGAAGCCACGACCGTTGGCGTCGATGCCCCCGCCGATGAGATGGACATCATTAAGGTCCCCATCGTTGCCATAGCCGAACGTACCCATCCGGTGAAGTCCGGTGAAGACCGCAGACGTGCGTATCCAGCGGCCATGAGCACCTGAGCACCGCGGTGCTGGGGTCAACCTTTCGATGGGGAGACGCGATGATATTCTTCGAGAGGAGCTTGACCTCCTCAAGCCTTCATCGGTGAAGGCCAAGATCCCGTCGTCATCGTTGGCGCCGTACACCCAGATGACGCCGTCCTCGGGCTCGAGACCGAGGGTCAGATCCTGGATGAGCGCTTCGCTGACGCCGAGGTCCCTGGCGACACGCTCGACGGTGTAGACGTGATGCACCTTATTGCGCTGCATGATCAGGCCGCCGCTGGTTGGGTCCGCAGTCTTGCGGATCTCCAATTCCATGGCAGCAAATCATCGATGCGATGGGCCGGACAGGCGGGCAGTCGGCCGAGGACGTCGGCGAGCCAGGCCTGCGGGTCGATGTCATTCAACTTGGCGCTGACGATCAGGCTGTAGAGAACGGCAGCGCGCTGGCCGCCGCGATCGGAACCGCAGAACAGCCAGGACTTTCTGCCGAGAGCGATGCCACGCAGGGCTCGCTCGGCTGCATTGTTCGATAGGCAGATCTGCCCGTCATCGAGGAACCGGGTGAAGGATGACCAGCGGCGCAGCATGTAGTTGAAGGCCTTGGTCAGATCGTGTCCGCGCGAGAGCTTGTCGCGCGTCTCGATCATCCAGCGCTCGAGCTCGGTGACCAGCGGTGCGCTCCGCTCTTGGCGCACGGCGAGGCGTTGGCCTGGCGACAGGCCGTTGATCGCGCGTTCGATATCGAACAGGGCATCGATGCGCTTCACGGCTTCAACCGCTAGCGGATAGACCAGGTTAGGCTTGTCGCCGCGCGCCTTCTTGCGCACTGCCGCTTCGATATCGGCCAGCTCGAACACTTTGCGCCGGCTGTGGGCCCAGCAGCTGGCTTCCAGAACAGGCGCCGGCTGACGGCCTGTCGCATAGAGATCGCCATAGCCGCCAAAGGCATCGGCCTGCAGAATGCCGCTCCAGCCGGCGAGATGCGCCGCGGGATGTTCCCCTCGACGATCGCGGGAATAGTAGAACACTGCCGCCGGAGGATCGGCGCCGCCGAACGGTCGTCGCGCACATAGGCCCATAATCGGCCGGTCTCGGTCTTGCCCTTGGCCAGGACCGGCACCGTCGTGTCGTCGCCGTGCAAACGTGAAGCGGCCAGCACATGGGCTTCGAGTCGCCTGAACAGCGGCATCAGCGCCGCGGCGCCGGCGCCGACCTGGTCGGCAAGCGTCGACAGGCTGAGCGGCACGCCTTCGCGGGCATAGCGTTCAGCCTGACGGTTGAGCGGCTGATGCTGGCCGAACTTCTCGAACAGGATCATCGCCAGCAGGCTGGGACCGGCCCAGCCGCGCGGGGTGGCGTGGAACGGCGCCGGAGCCTGGCTGATCGTCTCGCAGTCGCGGCAGGTGAACTTCTCCCGCACGTGCTGGATCACCTTCCATTGCCGCGGCACCACCTCCAGCGTCTCGGTGATATCCTCACCAAGCTTGCGCAGCCGATGACCGCCACAGCAGTGGCAAGCGCTCGGCGCCGGCTCGACCACGCGTTCGCGTGGCAGATGCTCGGGAAATGGCTGGCGCGCTGGTCGTTTGCGCACATAAGGCGCCACCTCGGTGGTCCGGGCCGCGGCCTGTTCGGCGGCGATCTCGTCTTCCGTCGCCGTGCTCTCGAGTTCCTCGAAGGTGAGCTCCATCTGGTCGTGCAGACGGGCTGAGCGTTCAGAACTCTGACCATGCAGCGCCCGCTGCAGCTTCCGGATCGTCAGATCCTGATGTGCGATCAGCGCCGCATCATCCGATGCCTTGGCCCTGGCGACCGCCAGTTCGGCCTCGACCAGCGCAGCGCGCGCGGCCTCGTCTTCGGCTCTGGCCAGCGCCGCGGTCAGCGCTGCTCTCAGCGCGCCGATATCGTCCGGAACAGCATCCTGGGCGGTGGCAACCATGCCCTGGAATGAATCATAAAACGCGTCCGCTGACTCGCGGAAAATGGCGCAAACTCAAAGAAAAACTCAGCCCGCGCGCTGCGGGCGGAACGTGTGACGCGGGTTGCGCCAATCGATCCCGTCGAGCATGTAGGCGAGCTGCGCCGGTGATATGGAAACCGTGCCGTCCGCCGGCGACGGCCATAGAAACCGGCCCTTCTCGAGCCGTTTTGCATATAGCGACATGCCGAGCCCATCATGCCAGATAAGGAAGACATAAAGATCGCCGGCATGCGGATCCCGGCCCAACGTCTCCTGAACCTGCAGAGCGAGCCCTTGCATCCCGCGACGCATATCGGTCCGGCCGACCGCCAACCAGATCCGCACCTGGCTCGGAACCGGGATCATGAAACGCCCAGCGCCTTCACCATCGCCGCCGCCAGTGTCGGCGGCGTGGTCAGCGGAATCCGCAGCCGCGCCTTGCCGGCGATCTCCAGCTCGATCACCGCTGGTGGCGCCCCCGGCACCGAAGCGGCGACAGGTTCATCGGGAACCACGACAACTTCGGCAAAGCCCGTCTCGCGGGCTCTCACCGTGCGGCGCCACTTATAGATCAGGCTGGTCGCGACATCGTACTGACGCGCCACCGCCGCCACTGTGGCCCCGGGCGCGAATGCCGCGGCCAGTATCCGGCACTGATCCTCTTCACTCCAACGACGACGGCGCTCCGGCCCGGTCAATATCGTCATCTGGCTCATGCTGTGCTGCTAACTACGCTCGTAAGGACGACCTTAAGAGCGCAGCTTCGCTACCGTGCCATGCTCGCGCAAGGCGGCCTTCGCCGGAGGCGTACGGTAGCGCAAGGTCTTCTTGGCGGATCTGGGCCATCCGGCCACGGCTCTGCTCTGTCCGCATCCAAAGCTTGAATCATAACCCAGCCCCAGACGGAACCCATAGTCAGCCGATTTTCAAAACGGTCTCTGAGAAGCCCGAACCCGGTGGATCGCTCGCTGACTGTCTCGACGTTGTCGGCGTTCGCCGCACGGCAATCCCAAGGTTGATCGAACCGGCCCTGCCAAATGCCGCGGTGAGCCGCCTTGGCATTGTCTTGCTCGGCGGCGAATGTCCCATTCGAATACGGTGGCCAGTCCAATGCGAGGCCTTGTGTATTTCGGCGTGGAATAATTGCGAGCCGATTGACAGAAAGGGCGAGCCTGGGCGCAGCGCCATCTCCCCAATAGGAGGTACGACGTCGCATGCGAGGCGTCGAAAGAGGTAATTGCCTCCGAAATCACCTCCGGTCAGACTAAATGACTGTCGCGAGCGCGAGAGCCAGGCTGATGCTGAACAATCTCCAGGTGCTTCGGGCTGTGGCCGCCTATGCGGTGGTTTTGTACCATGCCCAACCGTTCATCGAGCGCCTGCACCCGCTTCCCTTTCATTCACATCTGGGGGCTGCGGGTGTCGATATATTCTTCGTCATATCTGGCTTCATCATGGTTTATGCGAGCGACAGAAGCCACTGTGGCCCCGCCGCGTTCTGGCGTGACCGACTCATCCGGATATTGCCGCTATACTGGATCACCACTTTCGCGATAATAGCCGTCAGCTCTGTCGGCTTCAGTCCGTCAGGACTGCACAATTGGGACGGCTCGGACCTGCTGACATCCCTGTTCTTACTGCCGAATATACGACTCGACGGCGTTTCGGAGCCCATACTCAGTCCGGCATGGACACTGATCTACGAGGCCTTTTTCTATTTCTTCTTCGGCCTTTTCCTGCTTTCGGGGCGAATTAGTCGGGCAACTACCATTTTGTCGGTGGTCTTTCTGTCGTTTTGGTTCATGGGCGTAGTATTCAAGCCACAATCTTTTGTGATCGAGTACTATACGAATGCCATCCTACTTGAGTTCGCGCTCGGCTGCTTGCTGGGGCTCTTATATCTGAAGTCACGGGCACTCGACCTGCCCCACGGAGCAACACTGAGTGTCCTCGCGATTGGGGTAGCCATTGCTGTGCTGATTGCCCAGGACTGGTACTTGGGCGTCGAGGTTACGCGCACCGGGGAAATCAGGCTCATGCGGCTTGGCCTACCAGCGACGGTCATCGTCGCCGGAGCGTTGATACTTGAGCGTTCAAACCATCGGGCGTCGCATCGAGGCGCTCTCCTGCTGGGGTCTGCGAGCTACGCGACCTACCTAATCCATCCGCTGATTCTGCACGGCGTGTACTTTCTTGCGGCAAAAGTGCTTCCGGCTGGTTCCATTTTCTCAGCCACTTTTTATTTGTTCGCTGCATTTGCCGCTGTCTGTCTCTTCAGCGTTGGCCTGCATTTGTGGGTAGAGGCACCGCTCACCCGCTCTCTCAAGCAGCTGTCCCGCAGCCAGTCAGGCAGGACAGGTATTCCAATGCCCAAAGGTGCGAGCGCTCGGTAGAACCTGTCAAGTCTTCCCGGCGATGCTACAAGACCGCCGTGCCGGTGCGGTCGGTCTCGCGCGTCATGCCAAGTGCAGCGCGGCATCGACCTGTTCCGCGTCCTCAGAGACGCTCAGACTGGCCTGAAGGTGCTTCGGCGTGTGGGCGTAGCCTTTGGTTGTCTGGAGCGAGGTGTGCCCCATCCATCCACCGTGAACTGTCCTTAGAATGCGCAGTTAATGTGAGAGGCCGCTCTACGGCCTGCTACCGGTTCCATGGACACAGAGTTAAGAGTCCGTTTTGAAATTCACGGATGAGCGTTTCGGCGGATGAGATTGCCGTCCATTGCGACAAGGATCATGGCTTGCGAGACAT
>NZ_JAMYRN010000051.1:0-7852 GCF_040321435.1 Mesorhizobium sp. M0410 | reverse complement strand
AACTCCTCCTCGAAGAATATCATCGCGTCTCCCCATCGAAAGCTTGACCCCGGCACCGCGGTGCTCAGGTGCTCATGGCCGCCGGTACGCACGTCTGCGGTCTTCACCGGATGGGTACAGATCGCTTAACCAGCGTGGCCGTGGGCTGCGTAGACGTCCTTGTAGATCCACCAGAAATAGCCATAGCCGGTCCCTATCATACGATCCGTAAGGGACAAGCTGAGGCCGTTCAGGCGGCGTAATTCCAGGGCATGAGTGCCTCGATTTCGCTGCTCGGCCAGCCATTGGCGATGCGCTGGAGGGTCTGAGCGAGCCAGGCAAGGGGATCGATGTTATTCATCTTTGCCGTTTATGCCGACCGTCGAACTATGCCGAGTGCCTCTTTGACCATGGCGGTTGGAGTGTTGGAGTGCGCTTCTCCCGCCGTTTCGGCCGGAGACCAGCCGTTCGCACTCGGCATATTTCTCATGCTCAAAGGGCGTTCAGGAATTCCAGAAGCCGGTCGTTTAGTCGAAATCGTTCGGCCTTTGCGCGTTCATATGGCTTCAGCTTGGCAAGTGCGGATTCCTTCAGTTCAAGATGTGCGTGAAGATAGGTCAGCGTCGTTTCTATCGTCTCATGGCCCAGCCACAGGGCGATGACCGAACAATCGACGCCCGCCTGCAGCAGCTCCATCGCACCGCTGTGCCTCAAAACATGGGGCGACACCCGCTTCGAGCGAAGGGGGACGCAGTGTTCGCGCGCTTTGGCGACATATTTGTTCAGCAGCGCCTGCAGGCCGTCGGCGCTAAGCATGCCGCCGTCGTGTTGGGAAAGAGAGCCGTTGCGCCCCGCTTCCTGGGCTCGTTGAGCCAGCCCCGAAGGGCTTGCTGTGCAACCTTGGTGAGCGGCGTACTTCGCTCCTTGCGGCCCTTGCCAACGCATCGCACGTGGGCACCGCGCCCAGCATCACCGAGTCCGGGTCGAGATCGATGATCTCCGAGACCCGCAACCCCGTTTGCGCGGCCAGCAAGAGCAGAGTGTGATCACGCCGTCCCAGCCATGTGCTGCGATCCGGGCAGGCCAGGATCGCTTGAATCTCGGGCCTGGTGAGAAACTGAAGCTGTCGCTTGTCGCATCGCTTGCTCGGGATCGCGAGCACGCGTTGAATCTGGGCGCTATGGGCCGGCTCCTCGAACGACGCATATCTGAAGAAAGACCGAATGGCCGTGAGGCGGAGATTCCGGGTCCTCACTGAGGCGGATCGCTGTGTCTCGAGGTCCTCCAGGAATGCGCCGATGAAAGGCCCGTCCAAATCCCGCAGTGTCAACTGCGACGGATACCTGCCAAGGCGTGTCTGCGCGAATGCAAACAGGAGCCGGAAGGTGTCGCGATAGGAGGCGATGGTGTTGGAGCTTACGCCTCGATGTCGCATGAGCCGATCGGTGAACCACCGCTCGATCAGCACGGCCAGATCGTTCGGGGCACTCATGAGCGAGCCTCCCACCGCTTATCCAGCAGTCGCGCGGCATGGGTCATTAGCTCCGGCGCGGCGGATGGATCCCAGTAGGTGTCGCGAACATTGGCGTGGCAGAGAAAGGTCGAGAGGACCGGTCAGTCGGCGAAGGCGATCGGGCGGACGGCGAGATCGAGACCCGGACGCGCTGCGTGCCGGAGGAAGAGTGGCGGGTGGTCATTCATGACCATCATCCAGGCTACATCACCCGGGATCAGTTTCTCGCCAACCGGCAACGGCTGGCCAAGAACCACACCAATGGCGAGGTGCTCGCCGGCCCCGCCCGCGAAGGGCTCTGCCTCTTGCAGGGCTTGCTTGTCTGCGGCGCCTGCGGGCGCCGCCTCACCGTGCGCTACACCGGCAATGGCGGGCTCTACCCTGTCTATCAATGCAACTGGAAGCACCGCAAGGGCTGACACGACGCTGCTGCTTGACTGTGCCCGCGGCGCCGCTCGACAGCGCCGTCAGCGCACGCGTGGTCGACGCGGTCACGCCGCTGACGGTTGAGCTCGCGCTGGCGGCGCTGGCCAGCCTGGAAAAGCGCGACGCGGCTGTGGCCGGGCAATGGCGGCGGCGCATCGAGCGCGCCCGGTACGACGCCGATCTGGCCGAACGGCGCTACGCAGCCGTCGATCCGGCCAACCGCCTAATCGCCGCCACCTTGGAGACACGCTGGAACGATGCCGAGCAGCGGGTGCTCGATCTTGAGGCGGAGATGGCCAAGTTCGAGCGGCAACGCTGCGGGCCGTGACGGACGAGCAGAAGCAGCAAATCGTCGCCCTCGGGCGCGACTTTGCGCGGCTATGGACGGCTTCGACCACCAGCCCCGCGACCGCAAGCGGATGCTGCGCTTGCTGATCAAGGATATTACCCTTGCCACGGGACCGAAACCCAAGCAGCTGCAAGTGCACATTCGTTGGCAGGGCGGTGCAACCGAGACGCTGACCGTGCACCTGCGTTCAAACCGGGCTGATGCGGTTCGTTATTCGCCGGCCTTCGTCGATGAAGTTCACACGCTGGCGCAATACCATGACGACCGCGAGATCGCAGTGCTGCTTGCCCGCGACGGCAGGAAGAGCGCGACCGGCAAGCCCTTCACCGCCAGCATGATCAGCTGGATTCGGTTCAAACACGGCATTCCCGGCCCGTCGGCGCCGCCCGGGACGCTGACGGTCCATCCATCAGGTGGCCCAACGCTATGGCGTCAGTCGGGGGGGTGGTCTATTATTGGATCGATCAGACGGTGATTCCCGCCGACAGAAAGCCCGGCAAGTCCTATGGTCTCACCATCACCGGGGTGGTCGATCAACGGCTCCGCGCATGGGTTGCAAATTCCGATCGTGTTCCCGGCATCCCCACAGCCGTTTGAACAAGGTGCATTATGAAGTCCACACCGGAATGCCCAGGGGCCGGAATTGCCCCGGTTTACCGGCCTTGGGGATTAGCTTGCGCCGCGCAGGGCTGGGTCGATATGCGCCGCAGCGCAGTTCGGCTTGGAGCCCTTCGAGGAAGCGTTGCTCACCGATGCCATTGCGGATGCGACCCAACGTCATCCCGTCGATCCCGGCCGTGCGTCGACCTTGGTTGGAGGCTACGCGCTGCCAGGCGTAACGCAGCATGCGCAGGTCGGTGATCCAAACCCACATGTCCCGCCACGCGTCTTCGGGATTTGCCTTACTCCACTGATAGAGTTTGCGCTGAGTGCCGAGTACCCAGGCCTCGTCGGCCTGGTGATCTATGTCCATAGATCACTCCTCCGTCATGCAAGTCTACCGTCTTCCTGCTTCCCTTCGCCCTGTGCACGGCTTTCCCGCGCTCTGACTGCTACGAAAGCTCCGCCCTTGGTGCCGTCCATCTCCGGCCGTCGCGGCGACGCCCAGTTCCGCGCTGGGCAGATACTCCAAGTTCCCGTGTTCCGATTTCCAACTTTCATGCCCGTAGGCGGTGAGCTTTACCCCAGGCGATGCGGAAGACAGGGCAATGCGAGCTTCCCCCCGTCTGGAACGTGTTGTCCGTGCCCTGCAGTGAGGATAGACGAGCCCCACCGCGTCTGATCGCTTCTTACCTCCCACGCCATCGCGCGACTTGGAGGCGTTGCAAGTTGAATCCGAGGCTTCCAGCGCCTTTGTTATCTCGCCATAGACACTATAGTAGCCCGGCCGGCGGCCAATGGTCCGCACCCGGTACAGTTCAGGCCGATCTGCTTATGACACCCAACCGGCGACGCCCGGTCGAGCTTCTCGGCACCCCCTTCCATCCGCTGCTCCTGCGGGCGGGGCGGCATTACAGCCGCCGGTCGAAAACCAGCAAGCTTGAGAGGTGGCTATTCCATATTCACCTCCCGCGCCGTCACGGCGCACCATCAATTCCTATATAATAGTCCATGGTTGTCCCTCGCTTGATGCTTGGGGCCGAGACAATCGGACCCCGTTTCAACATCATCACTCTGGGGACAGCCACCTTCTTGGCTATGCCACGAGCGCCGGCCCATTACGGCATCTAGGGGTTGGGTGCATACAGCCCGCACAAACGATTTTGACGTAGCCGTCCGCGGTCATCTGCGGCGAATTCGCCAAGCTCTGTGGCTTTCGCCGCCATTGCGGATACTCCTTAGTTCCTCAGATCGTGACCGAGCGGCCGCGCCGCGGATCATATAGCGCTGAGGCACCACGCGAGTACGGATTTCTGCGCGTGCAGGCGGTTTTCGGCCTCGTCAAAGACGACGGACTGCGGTCCCTCAATCACCTCATCGGTCACTTCCTCGCCGCGATGGGCCGGCAGGCAGTGCATGAAGAGCGCATCGCTCTTGGCATGGATCATCAGCTGTTTGTTCACCTGGAACGGCTGGAAGACGCTGTGTCCGCGCGCCCTATGCTCCTGGTTCATGGATACCCAAGTATCCGTCACCACGCAGTCGGCGCCGGCCACCGCTGTTTCCGCATCATGGCACAGCATGATGCTGGCGCCTTCGTTGCGAGCCCAATTCAGGAACTTATCGTTGGGTTCCGAACCGAGCGGGACGGCCATGTTCATGCGGTAGCCGAACCGGGCCGCGCCCTCAACAAAGGAATGCAGCACATTGTTCCCATCACCCGTCCAGGCAATCGTCTTGCCTTTGACCGGACCACGATGCTCCTCAAAAGTCATAAGGTCCGCCATGATCTGGCAAGGATGCGTGTCATCCGTCAGGCCGTTGATGACCGGCACAGTAGCGTGCTCCGCCAGTTCTAGAAGCCGCTTGTGATCGGTCGTGCGGATCATGATTGCGTCGACGTAGCGCGACAGGACCTTAGCCGTGTCCCCGATTGTTTCGGCTCGGCCGAGCTGCATCTCGGCACCTGACAGGAACAGGGTCTCGCCACCGAGCTGGCGCATGCCGACATTGAAGGAAACGCGGGTCCGGGTGGACGGTTTCTCGAAGATCATCGCCAGCATCTTGCCCGCAAGCGGATTATCCGCCGTGCCTGCCTTGGTTGCGGCCTTGCGGGAGATCGCATCGCTCATGATGCCGCGCAGGTCGTCTGCGGAAACGGCCGACAGATCGAGAAAATGTTTGGGTGCCATATCAACCTGTCAATTCTCCAGATGCCTTGCCATGCTGGCCGGTGGCGTGTGAAAGCCACACCTGAGAGGCCTAATACATGGCCGCAACTGATCGCACGTCCATAACTTAAAGATTCTTCTTGCATGCCCGGGGTGTCCACACCTCTGCGAACGTGGTGGAGGGGTCCCGGGTGCCATGTATAGCATGTCGCCAGCGTGGCGCAGCTTGGCCGGCTTGTCCTTCCATTCCTCCGGCACCTTGCCCGCCTTGATGTCGGCCTTCTCGCCATCGGAGTTGCGCTGCTTCGGCGCCGCCACGATCGTGGCGTCGACGATCTGCCCGCCCATCGCCAGATAGCCCGCCTTGGTGAGGTGCTTGTCAAAACAGGCGAACAGGTTCTCGATCGCCCGCGCCTGCGTGAGGTGCTCCCGAAACAGCCAGATCGTCTTGGCGTCCGGCACCTTATCGCCCAGCCCCAGGCCGAGGAAGCGCATGAAGGACAGCCGGTCCTGGATCTGGTATTCCGCATGGTCATCAGACAGGTTGTAGAGCGCCTGCACACCATGATCTTGAACATCAGCACAGCGTCATAGGGCGGCCTGCTGCCCTTGGCGCCATCCGAGCGCTTCAGCGCCTTGGCCGAAGGCTTGCGAAATACCTCCCACAGAACCACCGCAGTCAACGTCTCCAGCGGATCGCCCGCCTCGCTCAGCCGCGCATAGCGTTCGTCAATGTCCCAGAACCCAGCCTGTCCTCGCATCCACTGCCTCCGCGCAAATCACCGCGAGAGCGAATCAGCTCAGGTCGCCAAAGGCTAGGTTTTTCGAGGCGTCCAGCTGCTTGCGCCCAGACTCATTGTCTGCCGCAGTTACCGACGAGACCCGTGGGTAATACCACTTGCGGCGAGACTTGTGGATGTCGAGAAAGAAGTACTCAAACGATAGTTCGGGCTCACGTAAAGTGTAATTTACCGCAGACCCAACGATTACTTCGCGGAGATGCGACCATTCATCGTAACTGTTGAGCTTCATGCTTTATCTCCTGCTTGTTTAGGCCTTGGTGATGATCGAGGCTGTGTGACACCGTCCGAAGCACTGCACATCCTAGTACGCCTAGCCAACATCGAATTGGTAATCCCACGGTTCTCCGCAGTTGTAACCCGCAACCTCTGCCTTTGGGACTACCTAATATGATAGGTGTCGTCATTGGGTGTTCTTCAGTACGATTCCGGTGATCGGTAAGCGGCAAACAGACCCCGTCAGGCCGAGCTGACCCCGTCTGGCCGAGGGGGTGAGCGGCAAGGTATCGATAGCAGACACGATGAGCTGCTGTGAGCTTCTATCTCTGCGCCTAGCTCTGGAACTAGAATCTTCCATTTGATCGAAGCTGTCGCCGAACGCCTTGAGGGTGCGCCGTGATAGCTTCGCCGGCGCTGGCCGGATGAGTTCAAGGCATGGGCATTGAACAGCGGCCGCAGCCAAAGGATGTCGGACTTTGGAGGAACCACGATGCTCAATGAAAATAAAATATCAAATCATACCGCATCTTCCCAAGCCCCAAGACCGTGGGACGATTTCGATGGCCTTGGTTACTACTACCAGTTCCGTCCGGAGTACCCGTCAGCCATTGCCGAGCAGTTGCGGTCCTTGCTTGGGAACTCGACTGAGGGAACGGTCATCGAGGTGGGGGCCGGAACCGGCCTCTTTACGCGCAGCCTCGCCACCGCCCTCGGCCCTGCCTGCCGGATCATGGCCCTTGAGCCCAACGAAGACATGCGCTGGCATGCGGTCTCACAGACGCCGGCCAGCATGCCGGTCACTTATGTGGACGGAATTGCCGAAAATCTGGCAGCCGGTGACCACTCGGTTCAACTGCTCACGGCCGCTAGCGCCGCCCATCGATTTAATCGCTCAGTGTTCTATCAGGAGGCGGAGCGGGTCCTGATGGCGGACGGTCTACTGGCTTTGCTGCAATACGAGCCTTTCGACAGGGGCAGTGCTTTTGCCGACGATTTTCTTTCCGCCATTGAAGGTGCGCTGCCGAATTATCGGCGGCATCGGCATTCGAAACCGGAAGGTGGGTATTTGGAGATCGACATTGGCGCGGAACTGAAGAGCCTGTCGGCTTTTCAAAACGTGCAGCGGGAGGCATTGGTCTTTCACGAGCAGATTGATCTCGAAACATTTATGTATCGTGCTCTATCCTTCACGATCGTTCAAAAGGCCATGGTCGCAATCGGCCGCTCGCAGCTAATGGCGCAACTGTTTGAGATCTTCGACAGACATGCCGATCACAAACGACTGGCTGAAATGCCTTACGAGGCAGAAATCATCACGGCCCGGCGCGTCGATCACGGACTGAAGAGCTAGACGATATCCGACGCACGGCGGCCAGTGCTTCTACGCGGGGCGTCGGTCATAACCGGACCGGGGCACCTCTCTCGGAAATTCGTCTGTTCTCATCGATGCCGGACAAATCGTCGCCGCCGGATCGGATAGTGATTTCGACACGTAGAATCCGGATTGGGCCAGGGCCACTCGGCTGTTGTTGAACCTGTTTCAAGGTCGCGTCCCACCGGGTAGATGCTATGGGGCGAGCGGCGAGGGTGTGGGAGCGCCGGTATAAACCGGCAAGGAGTAGATGGTGAAAGCCCATCACGATGAAGGAGTAGCGATCCACATCGGCCCCGAGTCATGCGCGGGCAGCCATGAGGCTGTGCGCGAAGCGTTGTCGGCCGAATTGAGAAACTGACCCCCTGACGAAATGAAGAACTGACCCCTCGGTTATGAGAGGAGGCATGGATGACGGTTGAG
>NZ_JAMYRN010000050.1:0-7941 GCF_040321435.1 Mesorhizobium sp. M0410 | reverse complement strand
ACTACGCTCGAAAGGACGACCTTAAGAGCGCAGCTTCGCTACCGGGCCATGCTCGCGCAAGGCGGCCCTCGCCGGAGGCGTACGAAAGCCCGGTCAGGCAGCCGCCTGAACCATGGCAGCGGTCGCCCACGTCTTCACGATCCGGCGCGTCGCCCAAATCCTGGGCCAGGATGAAGACCTGCTGTGGGACCTGTCGGACCGGCCCTTCGCGGAAGCATTCGAGACCAGCTCGATCCAACTGGCTAACCGGCGACAGCTAGTTGTCCCTTCAAATCCGGCACGCCGCGGTCCCTACCGGATGCTTACCTGAAGACGGTTGTCTGAGCGCCTACGACGACTATCCCGGATCGGAATTAAGCGAAGCCATCGTGGTCTTTACCGAAGACGGCATCGAGAACCTTCGGTATGTCATCGAAGAGCGCAGGGCATCAGGCAACGCACCGCCGAAACCTACCGCAGAAGGCCGCCGCCCAAAGCCATAGCCACCGCGGCCTTGGCCGTATGGATACAGATTAACCGCAGAGGCTTTAGTGTTTCTTCTCGATGAGCAGTGTATATCCACGGCTTACAAGTGGTTTGATCGCTCGGCACGCGTGTATGAAGACGATAAGCCCTAATGTTGCAAGATTTGGCTGAGAAAGAGTTTTGTTCTGTCGTGCTGAGGGTTGGTAAAAAACTCGCTCGGCTGCGCTTCTTCCACAATTCGACCTACGTCCATAAAAATGACCCGGTCGGCTACGGCGCGGGCAAAGCCCATTTCATGCGTGACGCAGACCATCGTCATGCCATCGCGTGCAAGGCTCGTCATCGTTTCTAAGACTTCCGATACCATTTCCGGATCGAGTGCAGAGGTAGGCTCATCAAATAGCATGACGGCTGGCTCCATGCATAGCGAACGTGCGATGGCTACGCGCTGCTGCTGTCCACCTGAAAGCTGAACCGGATATTTGTTGGCCTGTTCGGGAATGCGCACGCGTTCCAGGAATTGCAACGCCGTCTTCTTGGCCTCTGCTTCAGGCACGCCTTTGATCCACATTAGACCTGCCATGCAGTTCATCAGCACCGTCATGTGTGGGAAAAGGTTGAAGTGTTGGAACACCATGCCGACGTTCTTGCGGACCTCAGTCACGTTGCGCATCTTATTGTGCAAGGCGATTCCGTTAACGATGATGTTCCCTTCTTGATGCGCTTCGAGTCGGTTGAAGCATCGGATCAACGTCGACTTTCCTGATCCGGAGGGACCGCAGATGACGATGCGCTCCCCCTTTCGAACGGTAAGATTCACATCCGTCAGTGCCCTAAAAGCGCCGTACCACTTGGAGACGTGCGTGGCCTCAATGATCTTATTATTGCCCATTATGATCTGTGTCTTTACCGAAGATTCCTGTGACGAATGCGGCTGCACGTGCCGCGCATTGTCTGTCGCGGTTAAAGGTGCGCCGGCATCAAATCCTTTCAATTTGTATGCTTTGATAGGGGTCATCGCACCTTACTCCTCGCAAAATAATTCTCAATACGCGCCTGAATAACCTCGAGACAAGCGGATATGATCCAGTAGATCAGGGATGCCGTTACAAGCATTTCCATATGATGGAAGGTCGGCTGACCGATCGTACGAGCAAGAAAGGTTAACTCCCAGACGCCGAGGACCGAAACGAGCGAGCTGTCCTTCAGCATTCCGATGAATGTGTTTCCCATTGGAGGAATAATGACGGGAAGCGCCTGCGGTAGAATGATCCTGCGCATGGTGAGACCGAAGCCGAAGCCGATTGATCTCGAAGCCTCCCATTGGCCGCGGTCGATGCTTTGGATGCCTGCTCGAAAGATTTCTGTCATATAAGCGCCTACACAAAGCGACAGCGCCAATATCCCGGACGGAACGGCGTCGATCACAATACCCAACTGCGGCAACCCCAAGTAAATCAGGTAGATTTGCATCAGGAGAGGCAGCCCGCGAAAAAATGAAGTGTAAAAACTGGCGACCGCGTACGCGAAGCCATTGCTTGAGAGCTTTGCAATCGCGGCGATAATCGCGATCAAGGACGCAAAGATTAGCGAAAGCGCCGACACATAAATCGTCGTTACCACACCTTGCGTGATCAGGAAAGGGAGGTTCTCCCAGATGAATGGCAAACTGAGGTTAAATGACTTAAAGAAAGCCAGAAACAGAAGCAACAGTTCAAGCCACACGGTGCCGATTTGCACCTGCAATGGCGCAAATCCTATTAGTACGATATTGGAGCAGAATACGACCGCAATTACAAATGCTATTGCAAAACGGCCATAAACCCCGCTTTGATGCGGCTCGCCGATAACCGGTCGCATGAGCTCCCCGAAGCTCGTGTCAGCAAGATCAAACATGAGAAAGAACGCCAGCACGACGACAAACGTCAGGGCGACAAACCAAGGTTTATGGACAAGCACCTCGGATTCGACTGTATCTTGGTAGAGCATTATGGTTCCCCGTTTCGTGGCCACAGCAGACACTGCAAGCTATAGCCCTAAGCCCGCACCAAACCATCTGACAGACAGCTTCGCGCGTTTGCGATCCGGCCTGTGTGAGCCGCGCCTCTAACTTGGCAGTCAGATGCCGCTCGCGTCATTTTACATGATAGCCGCGGCGGCTTCCGTCAAATGCCGTTTATATATCATGATCATCTAAAAGCGAGATAGTGTCCAAGTGCGTGGTGTCATTACCGATCAAGAGCGGATCGCGGCGGATGCGGTTGTGATGGCGCTCGGCAACCATTTCACCGGTTTCATGCAGCGCTACGGCGTCAAGTTGCCGGTCTATCGGGTCAAGAGCTATTCGCTGACGATCCCGATCACTGACGCCTCGCGCGCTCCCAAGTCGACTGTCATGGACGAAACCTTCAAGATCGCGATCACCCGGCTTGGCGACCGCATCCGGGTCGCCTGCTGGGCGGTGCCTACTGGAAACCGGTGCAGTCGGGCCTCGACGGCGAAACCGACAGCCAGGCAGTTGTGCGGCTCGCCGAACTGACGGCCCCGCATCGATCGAGCGATGCTGCGACAAATTCGTTCAACGTCAGCTCCTTGCCGAGGCCGGCGTTCCAATACCAACTTGTCGCGTGGCAACAAACGCGACGAACGTGGAACGCTCTGCCGCGGAGATCGGCCTGCCGGTGATTCTGAAGCCAGCCGTAGGTAGCGGCAGCCGCGGAGTCCGGTTGTGCCGCAATGTCGATGAGTTGGCCGAACATACGAGCTACCTGTTGAGCGGGAAGCACATTTGGCGGTCTTCGCCGAGAATACTGGTCGAGGCAACCCGCACCACCAGCATCACGCAGCGCGCTACACGGCGCTAGGCGACGAATTTGCATACAGGGTGAAGGAGCCTTTGTTCGAGAAGACGATCCGCAACGAAGCCGAGCGACTGAGCGGGGCCAAGCTTCACCTGAACCTGCACGGCTACCCTCCCACGAATATGTTCGGTCGCTCACCGGCTATGTGCCGCACAAATTCGAAAGTTGGACGGCTTCCAGGGGGTTCTTCCTGCAAATGCGCCACCATGCCGGCTGGGCGGACGCGGCGGAGTGGCTGGTCGACAAGGTGACGGCACGCCTGGTGCGCCTGCCCGGCCTGGCGGAATTCAACGCGGCGCAGATCAGGCTGTTCGAGAGGCATGTGGGTCCGATCAATCTCCGCATGATCAACGGCATACCCTGCGATGTGTGAGTCGACGACGGGGACGTCCTGCCCATGACCTTCGTCACCGAAACGAGACGATCTACGGTCGTGCCTTCATCGCTGGCCATGATGTGCAGACGAAATTCGTACTGGCCCCATACGAGGCTTATCAACAATTGCAGTCGGAGCCAATGCTGGCGCGAGCATGACCCATGGTTCCGGACTCGAGTTAACGCGTGTTGCTCTGAATTGCACCAAAGTTGGCGACGATCCCCTCTCACCTGGCGCGGCCTGCGCCGGTGCGGGGAAGTAAGGCCGCGGATTTTTCCCGTTCGCTAACGGTTCGGAAATGGGGTCATCGACCAACTGATCATGTCGCCGGCACGCTGAAGTATCGCCTCGGTCTGAGCATGGCTGGGTGCAACGGCGATGACATGTCCCATAGAGTCTCGGTAGTCGCCGCTCCTGACGATCGGCGTCTTGGGTTCAACATACAATTTGACCTCGGCGACACCTGGGACAGCAGCCGCCCGCTTGTCACCACCGATCCAATCGAGGATGCCATCGCGATCAGGAATTAGGACCCGCCAGCCCGCAACATGCGAACGTCTTCTACGCAGATTCCATTCCTCGCCGATGACAAGCTTGAGGTGCTCGGTGACGAGATCGACACCGTAAGCCAGCTGAACCGGTTGAGGACCGCCAGCAAGACGCGGATTGACTTCAATGACGACTGGGCCACGCTTCGTCCACCGGAGTTCAATATTGGTTGGCCCCCAGCCAAGGCCGAGAGCTGGCAAACAGCTAAGCGAAACATCGGCAATGCGCTCATGCTCGTCATCAGTCAGCAGGGCCGGAAAGGTGAACACACGAAGGACGAAATGCGGTGGGGGACCGAAGTCAGAGGCCTCAATCCCAATGACCTCATTTCCCATTATGTGGGAGACATATTGGGGGCCTTGAACAAACTCTTCGACCAGTATCCTCGGCGTAGACCGCCATATGTGCTGCCCGCCCAACAGGTAGGTCGTATGTTCGGTCAACTCGTCGAGATTGCGGCACAATCGGACACCGCAGCTGCCGCTGCTGACGGCTGGTTTAAGAACAACCGGCAGGCCGATCTCCGCTGCGGAGCTTTCTACGTCCGTCGCATTCGCGGCCAAGCGATAGGCAGGCATTGGAACGCCGGCCTCCGCGAGGAGTTGACGTTGAGTGAATTTGTCACAGCATCGTTCAATCGCTGTAGGGTTCGGTCCCGGCAATTCGAAATACCGGCAGAGCTTGGCTATTGTCGCATAGAATGCTTCCTTCGCGCTCGTAATTCCAGCAATGTCATAGGTCGCACGAAGTCGGGAACATTCGCGGATCAGCGCATCGAGATTGCCTGTATCGACGCGAATTGCCTCAATTCCTTCCGCCGCAAGATAGTCGTACTGAGCAGGATCAGCCGCAAGAGTAATTGGATGAAGACCAAGACGCCGAGCCGCTTCGACGTATAGCAGACCATTGCTCCTTGTGCCTTCAAGCAGGATGAGCGTCCTTCTCGCCATTGGCGTTGACCTTCCGTTGGGTTGTACGGTGGTATGATCGTAAACAGGCATCAGCTTTCAGCCGTGCCCGACCTTAGACTTTGCGGTGAGCGTACCATCGTCAGCGGTGCGCGCTCGCAAAGATTCTGTAAAACTTATTAGAAGGAAATATTGCACGGTTTTGGTTGCCGGCGCTCCCACACCCTCGCCGCTCGCCCCATAGCATCTACCCCGTGGGACGCGACCGCCTTGTGCGAATTCCTCCCGTGCGGAGCCGCCAGTGGAGTTGATAGCCGTCCGGATTTTCCAAGGGCGAGATGACGAAATGCGCGCTCGGGCGTTCCGCGAGCCTGCGGGCAGCCCTCAGCGCGCCGACGATTCCCGTCGTCTCGTTCGCGTGCTGGCCACCGCTGATGATCACGGCGCGGTCGGATCCCTGGCGGTATCTCGCCCCGACCGTTCGGCCGGACCGCGAGTGCGCCTCGAAGGTACCCCACCGATCTGGTCCAGTTCCTTCCTCACTTGGGCGGCGGAAATCGGCGCCTCCGCCGATGAGCGGCATGAACTCATCCGCTGCTTCCGTTTCGGTCAACGGCCGTGTCTCGATCCGCACCGTGGGCGTGGTATCGGCCAAGCGGATTTCCGGCACGATCTGGCCCGGCTGCCCCTCCAATCACCAAGAGCTCGACCGGATCTCTTCTGGAACAGCTCAAGCAGGGAAAAGTAGAGATCCCCGTGCAGAGCCTCCCGCGTTGAAACCGCTTTTTCGCCTGTTGGCAGCCTCCGATCGTTGTGCGGGAGAGCGGCGCCAATATTCGGTTCCTCGAAATATGGCTCCTTGTCCCCCAGTCATTGGAGGGCAATCGACGCATCGCGGCTTCGAAGTGCGCAGCGCAGTCGGTTTCCAAACGCTCGCCCACGCTGTCCTCACCAACCCTTATCCAACCCGTTGGCGAGATCAGTGTCCGCCGACGGAGTCAACATGCAAACGGTTTGGCGCGAAGACGATATGCTCGAGAGTCTCACCGTCATCTCCGGTAGCTGGCGAGACCGATAGCGGATCATCTTGCGATCAGCGCTGATGATGGCACGGGCCCGTCGCTCCGGCAGACCCATAGCGGACCTCAGATGCGCGACGGCTTCGCGCTTGGGCTGGATGGATTTCCGAGTTCGAAATCACATCGGTCTTTTCCGCCGCTTTCGCCGTCATGCGGACGCGCTTCTCTCTTCGTGCCAGACGAAGCGGGTCAGTCTGGGCGAGGTTGGCCGTGCCGATCTTGTCCTTCCAGCGCGTGCAGAGCGATCCGGCGGACGAGTGCGCGCCCAGCACGGCGAGGTGCGCCTCGCTACGGCGGATGATGAAACAACTCATATGCTCAAGGCCAGTATGCGTCGCCCTGCCCGGACCACATCCGCGAGATCGATGTTGACGAGCAGTGCCTCGAGCAGGCCACATACGGCCCGCGATAAAATCTCGAACGCGGTAAGATCAATGATCTGTTGCAAAAAACATTTAAAAACGAAAAAAAAAATTCATAAATGTATTCTTTCAATGTCCGTCTAACTATGAAACAATAAATATAAATAGTCTGCCAAAAAGAGGAAAACACATGAACGACAAGGTGAGCAGTAAAGTTACCTTACCATCTCTTGAGGAATACTTCAGCGAAGATTACTTTCATTTTGGCGATGTGGTCAATCCGCCGGAGGTAAGTGACCGACAAGCAGGAGCAATTTGGGAGCTTCTTTCTCTTAAACAAGGCAGCCCAGTTCTTGAACTTGGATGCGGTTATGGACGGATTACCAACCGGTTGGCTGAAAAAGGAGCGCAGGTATCCGGGCTTGATATTTCGCCGATCTTGCTAAAAAAAGCTGAAGCGGATGCGGATAAACGCGGAGTAAATGTTGAGTATGTTTTGGGTGACATGCGCTCGCTTCCTTGGCGAGATCGATTTGACGCGGTTTTTCTTTGGTACACGACGTTTGGTTATTTCGAGGACGCAGACAATGAGAACGTCCTTCGTGAAGCGGCTTCTTCACTTCGAAACGGCGGACGTCTTCTAATCGATTACTCGAATCGCTTGGCTTTCTTGCGCCACAAGTCGCCTATTTACATTGTGCAGCGTAACGACGACCTAAGAATCGATATTATGAGCAACGATGTGCTAAGCGATCGTCGGAACCTCGAAAGGATTATCGTCCGCGATGGATGCGTTAGACGAACGCACCTTTCTTTCAGACAGTATGGGTTTTCTGAATTTGTTCGCATGTTGCGAAGCGCGGGGTTCGAGACTGTTGAAGCTTATGGGGAGGAAGGTGGAGCGTTTACATCCGATAGCCCAAGCCTCGTGGTTGTCGCGTACAAATAATACAAGCGGCCCTATCCTATAGCCTTTTAGACTCTGCGTGTTCGACCCTCGTTAGGTGCCTTATTTTAAAGGATTTCGGCAAGATTCATGGGTTTTCTTGAAACTTTTGCGCGTTGGCAATATTTCGCTTCGAAGATAGCAAAGCCGAGTTGATTGCCTTGAGCAATCGTCATTTTTCAAGATAGGAGAACTGCCAATGCCCGCATTCAGTAAACAGGAGTATCGCGAACGCACGGCTCGGCTGCGTCAGCTAATGGCTGAGCGTGGCATCGACGCACTGCTTGTCTTGACTGAATCGAACATGAATTGGCTCACCGGTTACGAAGGTTATTCCGACTATGTTCCGCAACTCGCTCTTGTGTGCCAAGATGAAGAGGATCCGTGGCTCATAC
>NZ_JAMYRN010000049.1:0-9707 GCF_040321435.1 Mesorhizobium sp. M0410 | reverse complement strand
TACCTGCTTCGACGACGCCGACAAAGTATCTTAACTGCCTGATGTCCACAATCAACAAATCCAACCGGGGCATGATCCCCAGTGCCTTCTTTCCTATCTCGAAACGATTGGAGGGCAAGGCAAACCATCTGCCGCCGTCTTGAAAACCGGGCCCTGTCTGGCAGCCGACGGAAGGCAGGTCAGCTGGCGAGCGCCAGGAGGTCGTGGGCGCGTCGCACAACTGGCGGGTCAACCATCTTACCATCCAACGAGAATGCGGACAGTCCGCGCCCGCAGCATCGCTTCCGCGCAACGACGCGACGGGCCCACTCGAGTTCCCCCCGCGTAGCTCCGCACTGGCTGGATGTTCAGATAGGCATAGCAGTCAAAGCCGAGCTCATGGACCGCATCGGTGAGGGCCCCCTTCAACATCGCCTCTGTTCTTGCCAGCGACGAAATATCGGACAGCTTCTGGAACCAAGTTCTCAACACACAAACCTCCTGAAATTTGCTCTCTGAAACTGATGCCGAGGTGTCTAAATTCATCTCCTCTTCGCGTTCTGCGGCGCGACAATCAAGGTGAGAGCGCGTATTGCCTCGCCCAAGAGTGTTCCCAAAGAACAATGCCGTTGCCTCACTCGGATGTTCTCGATTGCCTCACTGATTGTTCCCGAGATTTAGCCTCTGCCGATCCTGTGTTGCTCCGACGGCAGCCGGAAGGTCGCGCCTGTCAACGATATCGCCAACTGATGCCTGCCAGGCTGGATCGCTCAGCGCGAATCCGCATCCGATCAGAAAACCGACACCGAGGATGATCCACGGGTCGACGACGCCTAACGCCAAGAACCCAGTCAGTACCGCCGATGCCAACGCAATCAGCGACCGGCCGAGCCGGGTGAAACCGTCTGCAACGGCTCCTGCAAATACGGAGAGGATGAAGGCGGGCAGCGTGGATGAGGCTTGAACCGGCGCGACCATTAGATCGGAAGGTGAGACGGTGGCCATGAGCCAGCCAATGGCGACCGTGTGCATCATCCAGCCGAGGGATGAGACTTGGGTAGACAGCCAGATCGAGCGAAACGTCTGGTTCTTGAGAGGTGAAAAGATTCGATAGCGCTATCGCGTCCGCATCCACGTGCGCCCCGGTGCCCATCTTCCTGGAAACCTTTACATTGTACGCGTTCGCGCGAGCGACCGCTCGTGCGAACGCGGGGATAGTTCGGATACATCACTGCGGACTTTTTGGTTGGTGATCCGGCGCGCTGCAAACGCCCCATCCAACGCTTTTGAAAAAAGGGCGCCCTGCCGGGTAGGTAGGAGACCGGCAGGGCGCGCCGCGCACAAGTCCTGGTCGCGTGACGACCGGACAGCGGCGGGCGGATATAGCTTTGCGTACCGAACCTTTTGCCGTGGCGCCGTACATGACAGCTCATGGGAACAGGCCCCTTACCTGCGCTGCTCGTCGAACGGCATCGAGACAGATCGCCAAGGCAGCCTTCCACGTTCCGGAGTGGTTTTCATCCGGGTCTCAGTCAATTTGAGAATACGATTGTTTTATTTCCGTTGAGCATTATCCGCCGCTCCAGATGCAGTTTGGCGGCCCGTGCAAGGACACGGCTTTCGATGTCGCGGCCAGTGGCGACGTAATCCTCCGCGCTCATTGCATGCGTTACGCGCTCAGTCTCCTGATCTATGATGGGACCTTCGTCGAGGTCGGGCGTAACGTAATGCGCGGTCGCGCCGATAAGCTTCACTCCGCGCTCGTACGCTTGATGATAGGGCTTTGCGCCCTTGAAGGAGGGCAGGAAGGAATGATGAATGTTGATCATCTTGCCGAACAGGCGTGTTGACAAGTCGTCAGATAAGATTTGCATATATCGGGCCAAGATCACGAGATCAGCGCCAGTTTCGCGCACTAGACCCAGCAGCTTCTGTTCCTGCTTGGTCTTGTTCTCCCTGCATACCGGCCAGTAATGGTAGGTGACCCCATCCCGCTCGGCGACCCCACGGCTGTCTTCGTGGTTAGAGACGATCGCGACCACGTCCGCGTTCAGCCAACCGACCTTGATCTGGTAAAGCAGATGAAGCATCGCATGGTCGAATTTCGACACCATGATGATGATCTTTGGCCTGCGGCGCGCATCGACAGTGTGAACACAAAAACCGAAGCGATCGATTGCCGGCTTGAGCGCACGCTCGATTGACGCGGTCGAAACCGACTCGTCACCTTCAAGGGCCAGACGCATGAAGAATCGATTGCTGGTGCGGTCCCAGAACTGGCTGCTCTCGGCAATGTTGGCGCCGAGCGCAGTCAGTTCGGTTGCGACAGCCGCGACGATGCCGGGGCGGTCATCGCAGGTTAGAGTTAGAATCTGGAGTTGGGACATTGTACCTTCGGGTCAAATCGATTTGGAGAACTCGGGCAGATAACAAAAAGATCGCCGACGAGACCGTAGTCGGCGACCTGGAAGATCGGCGCTTCCTCGTCCTTGTTGATGGCAACGATCACCTTCGAATGCTTCATGCCAGCAAGGTGCTGGATGGCGCCGGAGATGCCGACGGGCGATGTAGAGATCGGGAGCAACCACCTTGCCGGTCTGGCCGACCTGCCAGTCGTTCGGCGCATAGCCGGGGCATCGACGGCGGCGGGAAGCGCCGATGGCGGCACCGAGCTTGTCGGCGACCGGTAGGATGACTTCCTGGAATTTTTCTGCCGAACCAAGCGCGCGTGCGCCCGAGATGATAATGCGAGCCGAGGTGAGTTCCGGCCGGTCGCTCGACGACAGCTGGTTTTCCGCGAAGGTGGATAGTTGCGGGTCGGCTGCCGCCGAGATCTGCTCGACGACAGCCGCATTGCCTTGGGAGGCGAACGGAAAGGAGGCGCTGCGCACCGTGAACACCCGCTTGGCGGCGGTGGATTGCACAGTCTGGGTCGCATTGCCGGCATAGATCGGCGCTTGAAGGTGTCGGGTGCCTCGACCGCGATCATCTCGGGGACCTGCATCACGTCGAGCAGCGCAGCGACGCGCGGCCAGACGTTCTTGCCGGTGGTCGTGGCGCGACAAAGGTGTCGTAGCCGCCGGCGAACGAGACGATCAGTGCGGCGATCGGCTCGGCAAGACGCTGTTCGAGTCCATCTGAGTCGGCCAGCAGGACGTGGCTCCGGGCCGATCGAAGAGACGATGATCTCCCGGGCCTTGCCGGCTTCCTTGATCCTGATCGCTTGCTCGACCGCGATCTCGTCGAACGGGTTAATCGCCATCATGACGTTGGCGAGTTCAACCGCCGAACTGTCCGGCTTTTTCGGATCTTGACGTTGATATCCACTATCCGCTGACCGGGACTACGAGCGTCATGCTTTCTCCGTTCAGCGCGTGGGGACCGGTTCTTCGCCGCGATAATCATAGAAGCCTCGCCCACTCTTGCGGCCGAGCCAGCCAGCCTCGACATATTTCACGAGGAGCGGACAGGGACGGTATTTCGAGTCCGCGAGGCCCTCGTGGAGCACCTGCATAACTGAAAAGCATGTGTCGAGGCCGACGAAATCAGCAAGCTGCAGCGGGCCCATCGGATGGTTGGCGCCGAGCCGCATAGCAGTGTCGATCGCATGGACTGAGCCGACGTCTTCATAGAGCGTGTAGATCGCCTCATTGATCATTGGCAACAGAATGCGGTTAACGATGAAACCCGGGAAGTCTTCGGCCACAGTGAACGTCTTGTCGAGGCTTTCGATAAAGCGCTGCGCTGCGTCAAAGGTCGCCTTCTCTGTAGCAATGCCGCGCACCAATTCAACAAGCTTTATGACCGGTACGGGGTTCATAAAGTGCATACCGATGAAGCGTTGCGGCCTGTCGGTCGCTGCCGCGAGCCGGGTAATGGAGATCGACGAGGTATTGGTTGCGAGAAGCGCTGACGAGCTTAGGACAGGGCAGAGTTGCTGGAAAATCTTGCGCTTGATCGTCTCATTCTCGGTCGCTGCCTCGATAACCAGGTGCGCTTCCTTGAATTCTTCGAGCGCAGTTGCAGGAGAGATTCGTTTTAGCGCCTCTCGCGCTTCCTCCTCCTCAATCTTTCCGGAGGCGACCTGCCGCGCCAGATGCTCTTTGATCTGGGCGATCGTCTTTTCGATCCGCTCCTCTAAGATGTCATAGAGCCTGACATCGTAACCCGCGAGCGCAGTCACATGGGCAATACCGCTCCCCATTTGACCAGATCCGATAACACCAATTTTCGTGATGTTTCCCACCATGTCGCAAATCCTTCCGGACATTCAGGATGGCTCGCATATCGTCAAACAACGCTTTCAAGTTGCGGAAGGATTTCGACAAGGTCGCCGATGATGTCGTAATCGGCGACCTCGAAGATCCGGGCTTCTCGTCCTTCTTGCGACGATGACCTTGGAATCCTTCAGGCCGGCAAGGCGAAAGGGAGCCCCTAGTAGATTGGTTTCATCGCCGGAACGACTGTCGATCTCAAAGGTTCAGTGTCCACCGGCGCCCGTCAGGATCATATCGCACCCTCGGCCTTTAGCGCGCGATAGGTCGTATCAACTGATTTCGCAGTCGCGTCGACGATGATGTCGATCTCATCTCGGGTTATGATCAGCGGTGGGGCGTAGCCCAGGATATCGCCATGCGGCATGGCCCGGCCGATGACACCATTCTCAAGCAGAGCAGCGGCGGCACGCGCGCCGACCTGAAGTTCGGGCTCAAACGATACGCGCGCTTTGGGATCTCGCATGAACTCCACGGCGGATAGAATTCCGACGCCGCGAACTTCGCCGACAATAGGATGTCCCTCCAATTCGGCTTTCATACGGGAAAGCCAATATGGTCCGACATCCTGGACGTGCTCCAAGATGTTTCTTTCCTTAAGTACTTGAATGTTGGCAAGGGCGGCCGCCGCGCACAGCGTGTGCCCAGAATATGTCCAGCCATGCCCTAGAGGACCGTTCTTCTCCGTCCCTTCTTCCAAGACCGACCAAACGCGGTCGCCGATGATTGACCCGGAGATGGGGAGGTAGGCGGAACTCAGGCCTTTGGCGATGGTCACGAAATCCGGACGCATGCCATAGAGGTGGGAACCGAATTTCTCACCGGTTCGCGCGAAGCCGCAGACCACTTCATCGGCGATCAGAAGGATATCGTACTTGTCTAGCACCTCTTGAATGGCCGTCCAGTAGCCCTTTGGAGGCGGAACGATGCCGCCGGTCCCAAGTGCCGGTTCTCCGATAAAGGCTGCGACCGTATCTGGGCCCTCAGCAACAATAAGGGCCTCAAGTTCATCGGCGCAGCGCTTGGAGAAGGCTTCTTCAGTTTCGCCCTCATGCGCCTGGCGATAGTAATGTGGCGTCGTTGTATGGCGCACCAGATCCAATGGAAGGTCGAAAAATTTGTGAAAGAACGGAAGGCCTGTCAGGCTACCGGTGATCAGCCCGGAACCGTGATAACCGCGATGTCGCGAGATTATTTTTTTCTTGTCGGGGCGACCGAGGATGTTGTTGTAGTACCAGACGAGCTTGATATTGGTCTCGTTGGCGTCGGAACCGGACAGGCCAAAATAGACCCTTTGCATGTTCTGTCCGAAATATTCGACCACGGCCTCCGCCAAACGGGCAACAGGCTCCGTGCCTTGGCTGGCATAGACATGAGCGAACGGCAGTTCGTGCGCTTGCTTGGCAATGGCATCAGCGATCTCCGTGCATCCATATCCCATGTTGACGCAGTAGAGCCCGCCGAAACCGTCGAGGCTCTTTCGGCCTTCAGTATCCCAGATGTAGACGCCTTCCGCTCCGGCCATAATCCGGTTCGGCGTCTCGCCGCGGCTGTGTTTTGCCAAGTGCGTGGACGGATGAAAGACGAAGCTCCGATCCTTCTCTTGGACTTGCTTGGTTCCCAGATTGGTCAGGTTCATGGCCCCTCTCCTCTTTTATCATTTGTCGGAGAACACTCGGTCGCCGCCCTCTAAGCCGTGAATATACCGGAGGACACGCCTCACGTTCCACGGCAATGCGCGTCTGCGGCCGACGAATTCACGGAACTTTGGCCAACGTCCGTGGAAAGCACGGGCCCGGAAACTCACCGCTCTCTTAGTGCGGACAAGGGTATCGGCGAATTGGATTTTACGGATTTCGTCACGACAAGGCTATAATATTGGTCGATCCCGAGGCCTAGCTGCAGCAACCCCTCCATGAATTCCTGATAAGCAGCCATAGAGGGAGCTGCAACGCGCATCAGGTAATCGACCCGGCCCCCGATAGCCCAGCAGTCCATAATTTCGGGGATGCCTTGAATCGCGGTCTCAAAGTGTCGTTGGTCTTCGAGGCGGTGACGATCCAGCACCACCTCCACCATCACGAAAACCACGCCCACCGTGAGGGATGGACTCAGCCGCGCGTAATAGCCTTCAATAACTCCTGCTGTTTCGAGTACGCGGAGCCGCTCCGAGCAGGCCGACGCCGACAGATGAACACGCTTCGCAAGCTCGCTTTTCGATATCCGACCGTCTGCTTGCAGCTCCGAGAGAATTCGAAGATCCCAATTGTCCAAGCGCACAGTGTTTAGTTTCGACTTCATGGCCTTGCCGGGCTATTTACGTTTAGGCGCTGCTTTTTGGGTCTGCGCCAATTGCATCCATGGTGCCGACGTGCCAGCCAGCGTTGCGTTCCTCGCAGGCGGTGCTGGCGCACGCATGGGCCCATTCGCACAGCTTTGCCCAAACAAAAGCACAGCTTCTCACTGCCCTTTCGGAGTCTATGGATAAGCGAGGCAGGACGGATTGCCTAACGGGAATAATCAAACACCGATGTTGCGCGCGATACTATCGGCAGCCATGCGCTTACGCCACTCAATCGGCCCGGAATTGTGAACCGAATTTCCCTCAACATCCACAGCCATGATCACAGGCATATCCTGGACCTCGAATTCATAAATGGCTTCCATGCCCAGGTCTTCAAAGGCAACGAGCCGCGCCGCTTTGATCGATTTCGATATCAGGTACGCAGCGCCACCCACTGCGATTAGATAGGGCGTCTTGTGTCTGACAATCGATTCAATGGCCGTTGGCCCCCTCTCCGCCTTACCGACCATGGCATAGAGGCCAGTCTCGGCGAGCATCTTTTCAGTAAAACCGTCCATGCGGCTGGAGGTTGTTGGGCCAGCCGGCCCCACGACCTCACCCCTTACCGCGCGGACTGGTCCGACATAGTAGATCACGCGTCCTCGCAGATCGACCGGAAGCGGCTTACCGGCATCGATCAGGTCGACCACTCGCTTGTGGGCGGCGTCACGACCCGTCAGCATCTTTCCGGATAAGAGAAGGGTCTCCCCGCAGCGCCACGATGCTGTCTCTTCCCTCGTCAGCCCATCCAAGTTGACCCGGCGGACGCCGGTTGTCTGCAAGTCTTCATGATCGATCTGGGGCCATTGGGAAAGGTCGGGCGGTTGGAGTTGCGCTGGTCCTTTACCGTCCAATGTGAACGTCAAGTGGCGGTTGGCTGCGCATTGCGGGATGAGTGCCACGGGCTTAGACGCCGCATGGGTTGGATAAGTTGCAACCTTGACATCAACCACGGTGGTCAGACCTCCGAGGCCTTGGGCTCCGATCCCGAGAGCGTTAATGCGTTCATAAAGTTCAGTGCGGAGCGCCTCCTCCGCGTTTGATGGCCCCTTGGCGATAAGATCCGACATGTCGATGGGCTCGTTCATGGCCTCCTTGGCCAAAAGCATCGCCTTTTCAGCGCTGCCACCGATGCCGACCGAGATAAGGCCGGGCGGGCACCATCCGCTGCCAAGCGTCGAAACGGTGTCGACAACCCAGTCGGCAACGGACGCGCTGGGGTTGAGGGTGGTGAACCGAGCCTTGTTTTCCGACCCGCCGCCTTTTGCGGCTATGGTGATCTCGATCTGGTTGCCTTGCACAAGGTCGACGTGGACGACTGCCGGTGTGTTGTCGCGGGTGTTCAATCGTCGGCCAAGCGGATCCGAGACGATCGATGGCCGAAGAGGATTGTCGGAATCGAGATATGCTCGGCGGACGCCTTCATTCACGAGGTCCGCGAAACTGGCCGCAGACTTGATACGAACTCCCATCCCGACCTTGGCGAAAACCACCACGAGACCAGTGTCCTGGCAGATCGGCCGACGCCCAAATGCCGCCATGCGCGAATTCAGCAGTATCTGCCCTATGGCGTTCTTTGCCGACGGGCTCTGTTCGCGCGCGTATGCCTGCGAAAGGTACCGGATATAGTCTGGAGGATGGTAATACGAGATGTACTGAAGGGCGTCGGCGACGCTCCTTGCGATGTCTTCACCGGCAATGGTGCGTGTCCTTTTGTTCACCAACTCTTACCCGAATGACCCGAGCCCGTTGACCAGTTTCAGGCTTTGAAAGCTCCGCAGGCCCTGCTCGCCACCTTCATAACCATAACCGCTCTGCTTGACGCCTCCATACGGCGCATCTGCGGAAACCCCTTTCAGGTAATTCACACTGACAGCGCCAGCCGAAACACCGGCGATCAGCGCTCGTTTCGCATCGGCGGCGCCAGTGAAGAAGTAGGCAGCCAAGCCATACTCGGTGGCATTGGCTTCCTCGATAGCCTCCTCGATCGTGTCGAAAGGCGCCACGGTCAGGATCGGCCCGAACGGCTCGTCATGAAGCACTTTCGCATCCTTTGGCACCCCTGTCAGGATGGTTGGCGGCCAGTAGAAACCCGGCTGGTCCAAGCGGGCGCCACCGGTCTCGACGCGGGCGCCGCGATCCACCGCGTCCTTGACCAGACGCTGCATGGCCTCGATTCGCCGCGCGTTTGCCATCGGCCCCATATCCGTCGCTGGGTCGTCAGGTGGGCCGATCTTGATTTTGCAAGCGGCTTCGGTCATCCGGGATAGGAACTCCTCATAGATCGGGCGGGCGACGAGAATCCTGCTGGGCGCGTTGCAGCTCTGGCCCGCGCACTCGAATTTGTATTCCGAAATTGCCGGAACGGCCTTTGTGAGATTCGCGTCCTCGCAGACAACGACTGGGGAGTGCCCACCGAGTTCAAGGATGCACCGCTGCAAGTTATTTGCGGCAAGCTTGGCAAGATGTTTTCCAACAGCGGTGGAGCCCGTAAAGGTCAGGACCTTTACGATTAGTGAGTTGAGCAAATGTTCAGAAATTTGCGCCGGCACGCCGAAGACGAGATTGATCACGCCGTCCGGGATACCCGCCTGGCGCAACGCTTCGACAATGTAGATGGCGGCGCTTGGTGTCTCTTCAGCCCCTTTGAGGATCACAGGACAGCCTGCCGCAAGCGCTGGGGCAAGCTTGCGGGCGATAAGCACGGCGGGATAGTTCCACGGCGTGAAGGCAGCGACCACACCGAGCGGCTCAGGGGCAATCATTCGGTTCGGGCCGTGTGGAATTGGGGCCGACAATTCTTCGGCGTGTTCACCGTACCACTCAAGCGTTTCGACTGCGCGCGCGTACTCGCCCGTTGCTTCGGCAATCGTCTTGCCCTGCTCTCTCGACAAATCCTTGGCTGCGTCTCCCACCTTCGTTGCCAGGATTCTTGCGGCCGCGACAAGGATTTCGCCGCGATCCTTCGGCGGTCGGGAGGACCAGGCCCGGCGTGTGCGCTCAGCAGAAGCAAGGGCCTCGTCCAGATCCGAAGCCGACGCCGCGGCCACCGAGCCAAATACCTGCTCTGTCGCCGGGTTGGTCACCGTCAGGGTTCCACTACCGTCTCG
>NZ_JAMYRN010000048.1:0-10263 GCF_040321435.1 Mesorhizobium sp. M0410 | reverse complement strand
CGAAAGCTTGACCCCGGCACCGCGGTGCTCAGGTGCTCATGGCCGCCGGATACGCACGTCTGCGGTCTTCACCGGATGGGTACTGTAGATCAGGTTTGTACACACCACTTAGCTATACGCGGGGGGCGATAATGCCATCGAAGAACAAATGGCGCAGGTATTGGGTATCGATCCGTCGGAGCACCCAATCCCGCCCGCAACGCGGTTCGCAGCCATCTCGACCGATTGGTGGACTCCTGACTGCGGGATCTAAGGAGCTTTTCCTAGCCTATAGCTAAATGGAAAGACGCCCATCCCCTCGATTGAGCCAACCCAGACCCAACCTACTGGACTCCAGAGCGAAAAGAGCGCGTGCGGCTCGTGCGACTTGTGGGAAAAAGGAAATGGCGCCTCGGCATGACTGACTCCGACTGCCTGAGCGCCGGCTTTCAGTGCGCGCAAGGGGAGCGTTCCGGTGGCCAATGCTGCTGTTGGAACGGAGCAGGTGGGTTGTTCTAGCAACACGGTTGAGTGTCCGGGGTGCCAACAATGAACAAATGCGCAGGAACACTCGATCCGCGCCTTCTGCAGGCCTGCCTACAAGCTGTGCAAGTGCACAGGTAGCGAAGGTGCGCGCATTCAAGCACGTTTGAGCGTCGGCGCAATTTCCATGCCGACCACCAACGGAGATATCTGCGATGACCAGCAACATGCGGCTAATGAAAGCGAGCGAGATTCCCGCCTTCGTCGACAAGGTGATCGAGGCTGGCTGTGATATCTGTGCGATCGGTCACTTAGGCTATTCACTGGGCGATGTTGACGGGAAGGTACCCTGGCGCAAGGTAAAAAGAATCGTGGAAGAGTTTGGCGATCGTGATCACCTGCTACCGGAGATCGTTGCCTATCTTCGCTCGATAGGTCGGTACATAGAACTCACGTCGTCGACAAACGACGGCCGGAGACCGCACAAAACAGGCACTCGAAATTGGAACGCATAAAGGACGGGTCGGATACGATTGTCGAATCCGGCTCCTTCACCGACATGACGAGCTCGACTTCCGGACGGGTATTGACGCCAATGAGCTGTGGTTTGCCCAACAGGGCAATAACCTGGTCTTCTCGTACTGGGCACCACGGACAAGGGTCGGTCAGCCCCCCAGTGGCATTGCGATGTGCTGTCGTTTCTGACTCTGGCACCATAGTTCAACCCGATAACCGCAGTTTACTGAGAGAATCCACAACTTCGTAGCTGCGGCAGGAGAGAACCAAGCAACAGCTAGAAAACCGCCGCCGAGTTCCATAATAGCGTTATGAAATGTCCTGATCTGGCAAAATAGGAATGTCGCTCCTGCTTGTGCCTTGCCAGTCTCTCGCCTTCGAGAGCGGAGAGATTGCATCTTGACTGAAATCGCATTGAGGCCCTTGTCGAGGGTTATAGAGCGGCGGATGACGAGCGTTGCCGCCGCAAGCGTGGCTGGCGCGAGCAAGCGTAGCTCATCTCGTCAAAATCGAAGTGGAGGTCGATACGCTGATCCAGTTGGAGGAGGCACTTGGCTTCGCCCCCGACGCTATCCTGCTCGACAACATGTCGGTCGATGAGTTGCGCCACGCGGTGGCGATGGTTGCCGGGCGGGTGGTCACCGAAGCATCGGGCCGGATTACGCTCGATATGGCTGCGCAGATTGCTGCGACGGGCGTCGATCTGGTCTCCATCGGCTGGCTGACCCATAGCGCGCCGATCTTGGATATCGGACTTGATTATCGGGACTCATAATCGACTGATGGACGGCACCGGGCGGATAAGTTTTCCGGTCACCGTCAAGCGGCTAGCAGAGAAGCCGTAAAGGTCAGAAACCAGGGAACAGGATGGAAATGGACGCAACGATTTCGACGAAGACGATGCCGCCAGGTCAAGCACATGACTTGGCGCGAAATGCGCAAGAAAGGCTTTCGTGGCCAGATCGGCGTCGTCTCTGAATGGGCGCGGCGCAGACGCCTTGCTGAAAGGACCGATCAAAGCGCACTTGCCCGCACGCCTTCGGCACGAAGCATGGCCAAGCTCATGACGCTGGCGCGTGACGACCTGTCCAAATCGGACGCTGTACTGATCGGGGCAATCGAGAGCAATGTTCCTGACCTCGGTCATCGCGCGAACGCTGATCGACGACTTTCAGCAGATGATCCGATCAAAGGCGGCCGCAAAACTGGACACTCGGCTGGACGGCGCGAAGGCAAGCCTCGTCGGCTCCTTTGCAAACAGGGTCGAAAAGGACATCGCCGCAGTCCGCAACGCCATCATCTCTCCGTGGTCGAATGGCTAGACCGAAGGCCAGATCACCAAGCTCAAACTCATCAAGCGGCAAACGTACGGCCGCGCCAAGATTGATCTGCTCCAGGCGCACCTTGTCGGTGCAACTTAGGCTGTGGCCGCAGCGAGAGTGCCGAATGAGGACCCCGTTTAAGGGGTGATTCTCGTCCAAACGGTTCGGATGGGCGGTCGTCCGCCAGCAACTTCTCCTTGCTAAGAATCCGGCATCCTCGAAGGCCTCGCGCCAGTTCGAAGCGCATTCATATCCCCCTCCGCAGCAGCACGCGCAAGCATCGTCACAAGCCCCGAGCCGCTTCGCGTTCGGCGCTGTCCAATTTCCGACAATGTCGGATACGCAACGTAGCAGGGTCAGATCTACCAGACTGCGTATAAATGGTTTTCTCATTTGGCACGGTACATGCATCATCATCCGCAAACACGTGCCCGACCAAAGAAGACGTCGCATGATCACCTCACCAAAACATACCGCCGCCGCGGAACAAATCACTTCGCCCCGAACCTTGCTTATCGTCCGTCCCGTCACCACAACCGGAGCCATCCGCTTCGTCTTCGACGGCGGCACCACGCAGGACTCGGCTGACAAGGAGGGACTGGCCAATTTGATGACCGGCCTGTTCGACGAGGGCGCCGGCGATCTCGACAGCGATGCCTTCCAGGCGACGGTTGACCATGCCGGGGCCGAGATGAGCTTCGACGCGCAGCGCGACGGCATTTATGGCAGATGCGCATGCTGCCCGAACGGAAGGACGCCGCCTTCGATCTGCTCAGGCTCGCGCCTAACAGCCCCCGCTTCGACCAGGAGCCCGTCGACCGCATCCGCGCCAAGCGGCGCAGAATCTACGGCACGCATCCTTATTCGAGGCCGGACGAGGGGCACCAAGGAGAGCCTCGCCGGCATAACGCCGGTCGATCTAGGCGCCCTCCACAAGGCCGCTTTCGTCGGTGACGGGCTGCACGTAGCGGTCGTCGGCGACATTGATGCCAAAGGCCTGAGTGAAAGGCTCCACGACTCGGTCGGCGATTTGCCTCAGAAGCAGGCGATCGCGCCGGTGGCCGATGTCGCCCCGAGCTCGGCCGGCGTAATTGGTCGCCTACGACCCGCCGCAGACTTCGCTGCAGCTTGTTTTTCCCGGCATCGGACGCAGCGACTCGGAATTCTAAGCCGCACAGCTGATAAGCAAAATACTCGGAGGCTCGCCATTTACCTCACGTCTGTTCCAGGAAGTGCGCGAAAAGCGCGGCCTTGCTTACGGTATCCATTCCAGATTGAAAGACTACCAGCATTCCAATGCGCTTGTCGTGACCACGGCGACGCGCGCCGACAGGGCGGCCGAGACGCTCGGCGGATACGCCACGTGATCAGGGGGTTGGCGGAAACAGGGCCGACAGAGGCCGAGCTAAAAGCGAGCAAGAACTATCTGATCGGCACCTATGCTACCAACAATCTGGATTCCTCCAGTTCGATTGCAGCCACGCTTGTCGGGTCTTGGCATCGGCTACACCAGCGCCGCGCCGCCCTCATCGATCGACCAAGTCGAGGCAGCGGCAAAGAAGCTGCTTTCGGCCGAACCCGCCATTATGGTGATCGGCCCGCGCGTGGACGCCAAAGGATGGGCCCGGGCTCCAATTTCGCCATTCTTCTCCCCTTGTGAGGCTTTTACCGGGAGAGATCGAGCCCAAAGGGAGATTCCGATGTCTGAAGCGAGTCAGCAAAAGTTGGACACATTCTTGGAGAAAATGGTCTGCGATCTCGGTGCGATCGCTACGGGCGCGGGAGTCTTGTTGGGAGACAAACTCGGCCTGTTCGAGGCATTGCGCGAAGGCGGCAAGATGACTGCCGCCGAACTTTCGACACGCACCGGCACCCAGGAGCGCCTTGTAACGGAATGGCTTTCCGGGCAGGCGGCTGCGGGGTATGTCGACTACGATGAAGCCAACAACAATTTCTATCTCAACGCCGAGCAGGAACTGGTGTTCGCCGATGAAAATAGCCCGGCCTTCATGGCTGGCGCATTCGAGTTCCTATCCGCGCTGTGGCTCGACGAAGAAAAGGTGAGGCAAGCGTTCCAGTCCGGCAAGGGCGTTGCATGGCACGATCATAGCGCGTGTCTGTTTCGCGGCACGGAGCGGTTCTTCCGTCCAGGCTATAATGCCAATCTGATCGACTCCTGGCTGCCGGCCCTGGAGGGCGTAGTCGAGAAGCTCGAACGCGGCGTGGAGGTCGCGGATGTCGGATGCGGTCATGGCGCATCGACGGTGCTCATGGCACGTGCTTTCCCCAATTCGCGCTTCGTCGGCTTCGATTATCACGCCCCTTCGATCGAGCGCGCCCGCAAGGCCGCCGAGGAAGCCGGCGTCGGCGCCAACACGCGCTTCGAGGTCGCGGCCGCCAAGACCTACCCCGGCACCTATGACCTCGTCGCTTTTTTCGATTGCCTTCACGACATGGGCGACCCGGCGGGCGCCGCCACCCATGTCCACGGGTCGCTCAAGCCGGATGGCACGTGGATGATCGTCGAGCCGTTCGCGCATAATCATCTAGCGGCGAACCTCAATCCCGTCGGACGCGTTTACTATGCCGCTTCCACGTTCGTGTGCACGCCCGCATCCCTGTCGCAGGAAGTCGGGCTCGGGCTTGGCGCCCAGGCCGGCGAGGCGAGGCTACGCAAGGTGGTGACCGGCGGCGGCTTCAAGCGATTCCGTCGCGCCACGGAGACGCCGTTCAACATGGTGCTGGAGGCCCGTCCCTAGCGCGGCCGTCGCTAGAAATTGCAGCTCATCGCTTTATGGTGAAGATCTCGTCAAAATCCGAACTCACAGTTATCGACAAATTTCCAGAGGCGTCACCCCCCTGACATCAGATTGGAGTTGTTAGAAGCCAACAGTAGTTGAAGGCACACGCAGCCAAGCTCGTCGCCTAGACTACTTCGGTGCTCTCAGAGAAGCCAACTCCGAAGACCGTACTCCGCTCAAACGCGCAGTCTCTCCACCTGAACTTGGGCGACTTCGGCGGCGTCGGCGACAAACGCGAAAAGCGCCAGGAGCGGCACTGCGACCAATGGCGCTTTCATAAACCTCGAAGGCGCTTTCAATCCTGGCGATGCGTTCCGTCAGTGTCATCTGAATAGACTCATGCTAATCACAGCTTCACGACGCCTTGCGACGCAACGCCGTTTGGTATCCCAACCATTGGTGAATTTCGGCGGCGATGCGCTCGGTATGTGCGGTGACTTCGGGAATTCCCATCAGTTCGCCGACGCTGCCGCGCGCCAATGGCCCGCTGACGAAAATGCTGTCGGTCGGGCGCCCGGATGTGCCGACCGCACGGCCTTGGCTGTCGGTCTCCAAACCAAGACCAATCGGGTCGAGCCGGACCAATCCCATCCGCTCGAGCGCCGCAATCGCCGTGTTGGTCCGCAAGATATCGGCGTGCGCCGGTCCGGTCGTCACGATCACACTGTCGAAAGCCTCGACAACGAGGCTGCGTTGGCCACGCAGCCGCTGCCTGACGCAAATGCGTCCGTCGACCTGTTCGGCGCCGACAATCGTTGCGGCGCGATAGGCAAGCCTGCCCTCGGCAACGCCGCGATCAAGCACGGCCGCGATCTGTGGAGCGATGCGGAAGCGATGCACATCCCACAGCGCGCGAAGATGGCGCACCACGCGGCGCTGCTCGGCGAGCGGCAAGGCCTGCCAGATGATTTGCCCCTGTCGCCGGACGGCGTCGAGCACCGGGTGCCAGCCTTCGCCCCGACGCTTGGCATCAAGGATCGTGGCCCGGATGCGCCTGAACAGTGCCGTTGCGCTGCGTGAAGGCAGGGTCGTGAAATCGCCGATCGGATCGCCACGCGAGGCTGCATGGCTGCGCGAGCGGTAGCCATGGCGCGAAAGTGCTGTGATGCTGCCGCGATGCCTCCTGCGGTCGAGAGTGGCGATGACGTCCGCCGAGGTCAGCCCGGTGCCGACGACCAGGACATGGTGGTCGCGCTCGATCGCTTCCAGTCGTTCGAGATCATAGGGATTAGCGACCAGACCGGCGGCGCCGGCTATAGCGCGCAAGGCTGGCGGTAAGGCCGGCGGCGGATGAGTCGTTGCGACAACCAATGCATCGGCCGCGAGCGTTCCGCCGTCGGCAAGGATGAGGCGATATGCGTCGCCGTTACGCTCGACCGACGCGACGGCGGATCGGACGTGCCGAATCGTCTTGCTTTGCAAAAATGGCTGAAGGTGGGATTCGACATAACGGCCGAAAACGCGACGCTGTGGATAGGCCGCGCCGTTGGTAGTGATCGCCTCGGCGTCATTCAGAACGGCGCCGGTCTGCTCCAGCCAGTCGGCAAAGTGGCTGTCCTGGCCGGAGATCAGCGTCATCCTCGAGGCCGGCACATTGATGCGGTGTGAAGGATCGGTCGTCGAATAGGCCAGACCATAGCCGAGCCTTTCGCGCGGCTCGACGACCACGATATCGGATGCACTGGCCGGGAGCAGCCGCGCCAGATGAAACGCAGTCGCCGCACCTGAAAAGCCGCCGCCGACAATCGCTATGATCGGTTCGCTGGCGCTCAAGACTGGCTCGCGCGCAGCGACGACGGGCGATGGTCGCCGGCCACCGTTTCGCCGAAGGGGCCCATGTTAACCGCCGTCGGCCGCGTCGAGATTTCGTGATCGAGCGGCAACAGCGGCAGCACCAGTTCGCCGAAGCGATAGGCTTCCTCCAGATGCGGATAGCCGGACAGGATGAAGGTATCGATGCCGATGCGCCGGTATTCGTCGATGCGCTCCGCCACCGTCGCCGCATCGCCGACCAGAGCGGTGCCGGCGCCGCCGCGCACCAGGCCGACACCGGCCCACAGATTCGGACTGATTTCGAGTTTGTCGCGACGGCCGCCATGCAGCCGGCTCATGCGCGACTGGCCGACGGAATCCATGCGCGCGAAAACCTTCTGCGCCTCGGCGATCGTCTTGTCGTCCAGGCGGCTGATCAGGCGGTCGGCATCGGCCCAGGCTTCGTCATTGGTTTCGCGAACGATGACATGCAGCCTGATGCCGAAACTCACCTGGCGTCCGGCCTTCTCGGCAAGGCCGCGCACATGGTCGACCTTGGCGGCGACGTCAGCCGGCGGTTCGCCCCAGGTGAGGTATTTGTCGATCTGCTCGGCGGCGACCGCATTGGCCGCCTCCGACGAGCCACCGAAATACAGCGGCGGATGCGGGGTCTGCACAGGCGGGAACAGCAGCCTTCCGTCCTCGATGCGGAAGTGCTTGCCTTCGAAGGCAATGGTCTCGCCGCTGAGCACGGCCTTGTAGATATCGAGAAACTCCCGCGTCACCTCATAGCGCTCATCATGGCTGAGGAAGATGCCGTCGCCCTTGTTCTCGACCGGGTCACCGCCGGTGACCACGTTGATAAGCAGGCGCCCGCCGGAAATGCGGTCGAGCGTCGAGGTCATCCGCGCGGCAAGCGTCGGCGATTGCAGGCCCGGCCGCACCGCAACGAGGAAGCGGAGCCGCTGCGTCAACGGCGCCAGCGCCGACGCCACGACCCAGCTGTCCTCGCAGCTTCGGCCGGTCGGCAGCAGCGCGCCGTAATAGCCAATGGCGTCGGCGGCCTTGGCGACCTGGGTCAGATAGGGCAGGTCGACCGCCCTGCCCCCCTCGGAGGTGCCGAGATAGCGGCTGTCGCCATGGGTCGGGAGAAACCACAGGACCTTGATCCTGTCGGGGATGGCAGTGCTCATGAACAGTCCTTTGTGACTTTACGGCGTTCTCGCTCAGCTCCAGGCGTGGAGCGGCGGATTGACGTCGTTCAGGTAATAGTTGCCGAGGATCGCGTATTTCCAGCGCACGGGATCGTGCAGCGTGTGGGTGCGGGCGTTGCGCCAATGCCGGTCGAGATTGTGCTCGGCCAATGTCGAGCGCGTGCCCGCGAGTTCGAAAAGTCTGTTGGTGGCGTTGATGGCGATCTCGGTGGTGAGGATCTTGGATTCGGCAACCGCGATCTGCGCTTCCGCGACGGTCTTATCGTTGGCGTCGAGCACAGCGCGATCGACCGCAAGGCCGGCCTTGTCCAGAACCGCCTCGGCCGCATTGGCCCGCAGGCGGAGGTCGCCGACCGCCTGGATCGTGTAGGGATCCTGCCAGGCATGATCGACGCCGCTGTCGATCCACGCGCGCGACTTGGTGCGCACGAAGCTGACGGTTTCGTCGATCGCCGCGTTGGCGATGCCGAGATCGACAGCAGCCTGGATGATCTGGAAGATGGCGCCGTCGGCCGTCGGCCGGTCATAGCCCTTGTAGCCGGGGACGAGATGCGTCTTCGGCACTTTCACATTGTCGAGCAGGACTGTGCCGGACAGCGTCGTCTTCTGGCCGAAGCTCGACCAGTCGTCGATGACCGTCAGTCCGGGCGCGCCGCGATCGGCGATGGCATACCAGGCCCGGCCCTCGTCATCGAGCGCCACGATCGGCACCAGATGGGCGAGCAGCGCGCCGCTGGAATAAAATTTCTGGCCATTGACCACGACGTGGTCGCCAGCGTCGACGAATTTGGTCTCAAAATCGGCCGCCCGCTTGGAGCCGAATTCCGAGAACGCGTTGCCGAACCGCGTGCCGGACAGAACTTCGGCGAAGAGCAACTGCTTCTGGGCCTCGTCAGAGACGGTGCGGATGGCGGCGACGACGCCGAGATGGTTCTGCGGAATCTGGCCGAGCGACGGATCGGCCGCCGAGATGATGGTGATCACCTTCGACAGCGTCACATAGGAGAGTTCCGGTCCGCCATAGGCCTTCGGCACGTTGATCGACCACAGGCCGCTCTGCGAAAACGCATCGAGCTCTTCCTTCGGCCAGATGCGCTCGCGATCCCGCCTGGAGGCGTCCTTGGCGAAGTCTGCGGCCAGTTTTTCCGCCACAGCGATCGCCTCGGCGTCGGTCTTGATGACATGCGCTCTGGCCGACGGACGCTCAACCGGGGGGACGGCGCTGCGGATATCGGACGGCTGCTTCGATTGGATGGTCATGCTGCGGTCTCCTGGGGAAAATGTTGCGATGGAAGCGGCGTGCCGCCGAGATAGTAGGTCTTGATGTCGTCGCGCTGGCGCAGGTCGGCGGCCGACCCTTCCAGCACGCTCTTTCCGTTTTCGAGCACGGTGGCGCGGTCGGCATATTTCAGCGCCACTGCCGAATTCTGCTCGGCGACAAGGATCGAAAGATCTTCGTCCCGATTGAGCCGCTTCAAAGCGCTAAAAATCTCGTCGACGATCAGCGGCGCCAGCCCCATCGAAGGCTCGTCCAGCACGAACAGTTTCGGCCGCGACATCAGACCGCGGCCGATCGCCGTCATCTGCTGCTCGCCGCCGGAGGTGAGGCCGGACCGGGTTCGCCGCTTCCCGGTGAGCCTGGGGAAAAGCGCATAGACGCGGTCGAGGTCGGCCTTGACGCCGGTGCGGGAGGACGAACGCCCGAGCGCGCCGGTCAGAAGGTTCTCCTCGACCGTCAGCGAGCGGAAGCAGTGTCGGCCCTCGAGGACCTGGACCAGACCCTTGCGGACGAGGTGAGAGGGGCTTGCCCTGGAGACATCCTCGCCGTCGAAAGTGATCCGGCCAGCGGTAACGGTGCCGCGCTCGGCCGGGAGGAGATTGGATATGGCGCGTAGCAGCGTCGTCTTGCCGGCGCCGTTGGAGCCGAGCAGTGCGACGATCTCGCCTTTACCGACCGACAGGTCGACACCGTGCAGGGCGGCGATGGCGCCGTTGTAGACGGCCTCCACGCGACTGACCGACAGGATCGGATTTTCCGGGCTGGACATCGATGACTCCGCAATAGGCAGGAAATCGCGGGCCGCCCCGGGGGCCGGCGCGCGGGTTTTTGCGTGAGAGTGGTGCCCCCGCATGGGGGGGGTGGGGGCCGGGGGGATTTGTTTGGCGTTTGGTTTGGTATTGGGGGGGGGTTATAAA
>NZ_JAMYRN010000047.1:0-10785 GCF_040321435.1 Mesorhizobium sp. M0410 | reverse complement strand
CTGTTTCATCGCGCTCGTGTCCTCGAATGGCATCCCGAACCCCCCAGCGCAAAGCGCGCCAAACTGTTCGCGATGTCCTCGCACAGCTGTTCGCGATGTCCCCGGTCCAAACACCCTCAAGGGGGAGATGTCCGGCAGGACAGAGGGGGTGCGAAGGATCGCCGACGCTTATTCTCCGTCGCGCCCGCCGGCGCAAAAGCTCAGCTCTTGTTAGCGGCCAGCACCAGCACCGGCTTTTCGCTGTAGAGGTTGGGGAACAGCCGCTTCAGGTTCTCGACCTTGGGCAAATCATTGTAGACGATATAGGGATAAGTCGGGTTGAGGGTCAGAAAGTCCTGGTGGTAGTCCTCGGCCGGATAGAAGCTCTTGCCGGTCTCCAGCGTCGTCACGATCGGCTTAGGAAACACCTTGGCCTTGTCGAGCTGGGCGATATAGCTTTCGGCGATCTTTTTCTGCGTGTCGTTTTCCGCAAAGATCGTCGAACGGTACTGTGTGCCGCTGTCCGGCCCCTGGTAGTTCAGTTGCGTCGGATTGTGCGCCACCGAGAAATACACCTGCAGCAGCTGGCCGTAAGTAACCTTGGACGGCTCGTAGGTGATCTCGACGGATTCGGCATGGCCCGTCCGGCTGGTGCCGACCATTTCATAGACGGCCGTGTCCTTGTCGCCGCCGGCATAGCCGGAGACGGCGCTGGTGACGCCCTTGACGTGCTGGAACACGCCTTGCACACCCCAGAAGCAGCCGCCGGCGAAGACCGCCTTTTCGGTGCCGGCGGTGGCCTTCTCGTCCATTGCCGGCGGCGGGATCACCACCGCGTCTTCGGCCGAGACTGCCGGGGTCTGCCAGAATACGGCGGCGGCGGCCGTGAGGATGAGCGCGGCAGCTGCTGCTTTTGCGAAAATCGACGATCGTTTCACGGCTGCGGTCATGTCTGATCTCCCATGATGTGGCGTGGATTATACGACGGATAGGTCCGCCGGGCTCTCACATTGCTGTGCGCATCGCCTATTTGGCCGGAGCCATGGCATCGCAGGCCTTGGTCGCCTCTGCCTTCTTCATGGCGTCCGTCTCGGCGTCGGCCTTGTTCATGCAGTCGGCCTTCATCGGATCGGTCGCCTTCATCGCGGTCGTGGCCATCGCGTCAGCCGCCATGGCGCCGGCCGGCTTCATTGCGTCCGTTGCCGGCTTCATGGCGCCCGTTGCCGGCTTCATGGCGTTTGTCGCCATCGCCGGCTTCATCGCATCTTCGGCTCGCGCCGCGCCTCCTGCGAACAGCGCCGCCGAGCAAAGTGCGAAGGCGAGTACCGCCAGGGTCGGGCGATTGGTCAAACGATTGGTCATGATGATCTCCTAGGGTTTGGCAGGGGTTGACGGCATGCGGCGGCGCCGCTGCGCGTTGGGGGAATTTCGCGCGGGTTTCTAATTCGTAGCGGCAGCAAGGATCGGCCCGCCGCCCGGCACCTGTACCAGCACCGCCGTGCTAAGGCCGCCCGTCGTCGCCGGCAGCGGCAGCGCGGTGGCGTCGCCGGTCCAACTGCCCAGCCTGGTCAGCGAATGCACGACATTGGCGTGCGGCAGCGTGCGGCCGGTGTTTTCTCCGCGCGCCACCGGCACCTCGACGACGCCCTTGCCGTAACGCACCAGCCAGACGTCGGCCTTGCCTCCGGGCACCGGACCGGCGCCGATGCTGACCATCCCGCCGGCGAGCGACAGCGAAGGTCCGTCGGCGCGGCCGCCGCTCGAAATCAGCTGCTCGATCTCGCCGGGCCTGGCGCCGACCGCATCGGCCTTGCCGTTGACCACCACTTGTGGCGTGAACGGGCCGGAACGGCCGAGCGACGGTTCATAGCGGACCTGGCGCTGCGTGAATTCTTCTTTGCCGAATGTGTCCTTCCAGCCGAGATAGTCCCAGTAGGTGACGTTGAAGGACAGCGCCAGCACGCCGGGCCGGTCCTTGACCTTGATCAGATTGGCGTTGGCCGGCGGGCAGGACGAGCAGCCCTGGCTGGTGAACAGCTCGACGACGGTCTGCGTCTGGCCGGCGGCCGCGCCGGTTGCCGACAGCACAGTTGCCGAAAACAGTACCGCGGCGAGCCCCATCAGGGCTGTGCTGCGTTTCGATCCGGTCATCGCTGTTCTCCTGTGCGGTTCCATGTCCACACTTCGCCGCCGAAACACGGTTCGTTACAGCATCACCGCTTCGTGATCGTTCGCAGCTCTCTCTTCCTCTTGTGGGAGAAGGTGAATCGGCGCGAAGCGCCGAGACGGTTGAGGGGTGCTGGAAGCAATGAGGCGTCGGCGTTCCCTGGAACACCCCTCATCCGACCGAGCTTCGCTCGGCCGCCTTCTCCCACAGGGGGCAAAGGGAAGACGGTCGCTCGCAACCAACACGCCACCCGGTGTGACGGGCGGCGGTGTGATGGACGGGCAGCCTAAGCGGGCCGATATGCCCTCGCACTCAGCTGCGGCGTCCTATTGTGTCAACAGCGTTTCCGATGCCCGCTGATTGAAGGCGCACTTGCCGGTTACTGTGTAGAAAAAGTCCGCGTTGGAATCGGTGATGGTCGGAGATGTCGGCACCGGCGATCCCCCGTCTTCCCACGCTTGTGTGCTGGTCTGGCCGCACGGCACCAGCGTAAAGATATCGACCGTTTGGCCACTGGCGATCTCGACGCCGTCCGCGTAGAGGCGGTTCGATGTCGCCGGATCGTTCGATTTGAGCACCGTTGGATTGCCTGACGGCACATCCATCTGCAGGTAGAGCTGGTCCATCTGGCTGACGTCGATCACCGCGCCGGCACCGGTCGCCGGGTACATGGTGTTGACGCAGGTGGTCGCATATTTCTTGCCGTTGGAAGCGGTCTGGGTGATCGTGGTGCTGGGCAGCCCATAAAAGCTGAGCACCGTGGTGGTCGTACACACCTGCTGCTGGACCGTAGTGATCGTCGCTCCGTTGATGGTGGAGACGGTCGCCGTGCCATAGCCTTTCGGATCGCCATAACCGTTGTATGTGTAGGTGATCTTCATCAGCTTGTTGGCCACCGTGTCCCCGAATTTGGTGCCGTAGAGCGTCATTGTCTTGCCCCACCAGCCCGAGACCTTGGTCACCTTGAACGTGGCTTGCACCAATGCCGGCCGCTTTGTCACTGCCGACGCAACGCCGACCTGCACCGTGTTGATCCTGGCGATCTGCATGAAATTCGTCGGCATGGCAAAGCCGGCCGAAGCCTTGATGCTGGCGGCGCCGTCGGTGGCGACGACGAAGCTGTCGAGCTTGGCCGTGCCTTGCCCGCCATTGGCCAGGTATACCTCCTGCAGTTTTACCTGACGGTCCGCCAATGAGGTGTCCGTCGCAAGCGTCGTGATCGACAGCGACGCTGCATCGAGGGCGTTCTGCATCGATGCCCTGGTTGAAACCGCCGAGGTATAGTCGATGGAAAAGCCCAATGCGGCAACCATCGGGATAAGCAGGATGGCGAGCATCGGCGCGAACGAGCCGCTCACCGATCTGAGAAATTTGCGTGCTGACAGCGGCATTCCGATCCCCCCGAAACGGCGATAGACCGGTGGGCTACCACGCCGGGCGCAAACTATGCTCTAATCTCATGGATCAAAGTTTAACGACTTTGCCGCCTTGCCGCCGCACCCGCGCCCCGCCGCTTGCCGATATACCGTGCCCCTGCTAAAGCGCGCCGCATGACCACGCCGATCAAGAACATCCGCAACTTCTCCATCGTTGCCCATATCGACCATGGCAAATCCACGCTTGCCGACCGGCTGATCCAGTCGACCGGCGGGCTGGAGCTGCGCGACATGAAGGAGCAGGTGCTGGACTCGATGGACATCGAGCGCGAGCGCGGCATCACCATCAAGGCGCAGACGGTACGGTTGAAATACCGCGCCAACAATGGCGAGGATTATATCCTCAACCTGATCGACACGCCCGGCCATGTCGACTTCGCTTATGAAGTGTCGCGCTCGCTTGCCGCCTGCGAGGGCTCGCTGCTGGTCGTCGACGCCTCGCAAGGGGTCGAGGCGCAGACGCTGGCCAATGTCTACCAGGCGATCGACAACAACCATGAGATCGTCGTGGTGCTGAACAAGGTCGACCTGCCCGCTGCCGAGCCCGAGCGCATCCGCGAGCAGGTCGAGGAGGTGATCGGCATCGACGCCTCCAACGCCGTGCTGATCTCGGCCAAGACCGGGCTGGGCATTCCCGACGTGCTCGAAGCGATCGTCAACGATCTGCCACCGCCGCGCGAGGGCGACATCGCGGCCCCCTTGAAGGCGATGCTGGTCGACAGCTGGTACGACGCCTATCTCGGCGTCATCGTGCTGGTGCGCATCATCGACGGCGTGCTGAAGAAGGGCCAGACCATCCGCATGATGGGCACCGGCGCCAGATACCTGGTCGAGCGCACCGGCGTCTTCACGCCCGCCCGCATCAATGTCGACGAGCTCGGCCCCGGCGAGTTCGGCTTCTTCACCGGCTCGATCAAGGAGGTTGCCGACACCCGCGTCGGCGACACCATCACCGAAGACAAGCGCCCGACGGCACAAGCCCTGCCCGGCTTCAAGCCGGCGCAGCCGGTGGTGTTCTGCGGCCTGTTCCCGGTCGACGCCGCCGATTTCGAAGACCTGCGCGCCGCGGTCGGCAAACTGCGCCTCAATGACGCGTCCTTCTCCTTTGAAATGGAAACCAGCGCCGCGCTCGGCTTCGGCTATCGCTGCGGCTTCCTCGGCCTTTTGCATCTTGAAATCATCCAGGAGCGGCTGGAGCGCGAGTTCAACCTCGACCTCATCGCCACCGCACCCTCGGTCGTCTACCGCCTGCTGTTGAACGACGGCACGGTCAAGGAACTGCACAATCCGGCCGACATGCCCGAGGTGGTCAAGATATCGGCCATCGAGGAGCCGTGGATCCGCGCCACCATCCTCACCCCCGACGACTATCTCGGCGGCATCCTGAAACTCTGCCAGGACCGGCGTGGCATCCAGGCCGACCTGTCCTATGTCGGCAAGCGCGCCATGCTGATCTACGATTTGCCGCTCAACGAGGTGGTCTTCGACTTCTACGACCGTCTGAAGTCGATCTCCAAGGGCTATGCCTCCTTCGACTATCACCTGACCGACTATCGCGAGGGCGACCTGGTGAAAATGTCGATCCTGGTCAACGAGGAGCCGGTCGACGCGCTGTCGATGCTGGTCCACCGCACGGCGGCGGAAAAGCGCGGCCGCCAGATGTGCGAGAAGCTGAAGGAGCTGATCCCGCACCATCTGTTCAAGATCCCGATCCAGGCGGCGATCGGCGGCAAGGTCATCGCCCGCGAAACCATCTCGGCGCTGCGCAAGGACGTCACCGCCAAATGCTACGGCGGCGACGTCTCGCGCAAACGCAAGCTGCTCGACAAGCAGAAAGAGGGCAAGAAGCGGATGCGCCAGTTCGGCAAGGTGGATATCCCGCAGGAGGCGTTTATCCAGGCGCTGAAGATGGGGGATTGAACAACCTTCTCCTCATTCACGGGGAGAACGGCGACTGCCGCTTGCCTGCAGCTAGTTGACACGATAACCCTTTTTCAGAGTGCGGTACTCTGAAATTTGTTTTAGTGGGGGCTTTCGTGGCTGTCGTATTACCTGATTTTTCCAGTTCCGCGGAGGTTGGCGCTTCCCCAATTGTGCAAGAGGCCGTGAGTCGAGGTCTGATCGAATTCACCGGTAATCGCGTTCACTATTCGCTTGCCAGCAAGAAGAACTACGCTTGGTCTGATCCAGAGGAGTGGGTCCGCTGCTTCCTCATAGCATTCCTTGTGTTGGAGCGGGACTATCCCGCTCATCGAATAAAGACTGAAGTTACCGTTCCTCGCCGGACGCCCAGTGATTCCGCTGACATCGTTGTTTATACAGATGACGCCTGCCGTCAGCCCTATCTGGTTGTCGAGAATAAACGCTGGAATGTATCAGTCGCCGAGCGCGCCCAGGCGATCGAGCAGTTGTTCGGAAACTCGAATTCGCTTCGTGCGCCATTTGGTCTCTTCGATTGTGGAAGCGAATCCGCTTTTTTGATATTGCCAACTTTCCGTCTATGGAGCGGGTCGCAAATGTTCGCGGCGATCGTATCGATATTGCTAAACAATACGATGCGCAGCCCTTCTTTTCTCGGGTTGTCGGAGAGAGAACCGATATAGCGCCCGCAAACAAAGCCTATATCGAGACCCGTATCAAATACGCGCATTCCTTAATTTGGGCTGGAGGAAAGCGCGATCCCCTTCGAGCTTTTGACGAATGGAGCAAGCTCCTTTTTGCAAAGGTCCATGACGAGCGCTGGACCGAAAACGGAAAACCGCGTGCATTCCAAGTCGGAACGAATGAAACGAGTGCCTCAGTTGCTAATCGGATACACAAGTTGTTCGCAACAGCCATCACAAAGGACCCAGAGATTTTCACCGCTAACGCAAGGATAGAATTGCCCGACAGAAAGATCGTGGAGGTTGTAAAGGCACTGCAGGCAATATCGTTTGTAGATACAAGTGTCGACAATATTGGCGCAGCATTTGAGAATTTCTTCGGATCAGTTTTCAGAGGAGAGTTAGGCCAGTATTTTACGATGAGGCAAATTGCCAGATTTAGCGTTGCGATGTTAGACATCAAAGAAACAGATTACGTTCTAGATCCTACCGCTGGCAGTGGCGGATTTCTGCTGGAGGTCCTACTACAGGTATGGCATAGTATAGACCGGAGATTTCCGGAGATTAGAAGCGAAAGATTGCGGAATGACTTTGCTCTATACAACGTTCATGGTATAGAAATTCACGACGTTCTCGCCAGAATTTGCAAAATTAATTTGCTGCTCCACCATGACGGTCATACCAATATAGAAGGCGATCGTAGTTGCTTAGACTCCACTTTTTTGCACGAACGCCTTGCTCTTGCGATAGATGCTGATGAGGCTAAGAGAAAAGGCGCGTTGTTCTCAAGGATCGTGGGAAACCCGCCATTTGGTGACGATGTAGAAGCCGGGGACGATGACCATCTTGGCCCTAATCGGCTTGAGAATTTCGAATTGGCAACCGGACGAGACTCTGTTGCTTCGGAACACGTGATTCTGGAACGGTGTGTTACCTTTTTGGCTTCTAATGGGCGTTTGGGATTGGTTCTCCCTGACGGACTCTTTAATAACCAAGGAGAGATTTCAAACTGTCCCAACGTACGTCGTTTTCTGGCGTCCCACGGCGTGATCGAGGCTATCATTTCCCTGCCGGACTACGCCTTTAGGCGGTCCGGGGCACAAAACAAGACCTCTATTTTATTTTTTCGAAAGTTTAGCGATCAGGAAAAGGCGCGATTTGATAGGGCCTATGACACGTATATCAAGTTAAACGAGGGGGATCGCGACGGAGCGATCCAAGCCGGACTTACTACTTTATCATATAGAGTCTTTTTGGCCGAGTCGGCACATGTCGGATACACAAGCACAGGTGCTTTAGATCAGAAAAATGACCTGTACCGTGGAAGTTCTGGCGGAAAACTGGAAATTGATCAAAGCGGTCGGATCCTTGGCGAATATCAGAAATTTCGAGCAGATCAGACAACCTATGAAGGCACGACCTCGCCGGATTGCATGGCTATAGATGTAGTGCAAATGTGGTCTGCTCATTCAAGCCATAGACTTGATCCAAAATACTTCTTGTTTAAGCGCGAGGAACGAGCAATTACGCCTGCGGGGTGGGTGCGACTTCCAATCCGTGACGTTATGCAAAGGCGGGAGGACATTACACGGCCAGAAGACTCTCCAGATGATCCGCTAACTGTCATGACAATTTCGCAAACGGGCGAAATTCGCAAGCGAGAAGCTGGAAAAGGGAGAAATCCGCCTGAGTGGTTGGGAATGTATTTTGCTGATAGCCCCTCTACTTGGTATGCCAGTAAAGCAGGCGACGTTGTTTTTTCTTCAATTGATCTTTGGAAGGGATGCATTTCTGTCGTGCCGGAGGCATTTGATGGAGGGTTGGTCACCAAGGAATTCCCGATCTATGAAGTTACAGATAATAGGTTGGATTCCGGCTTCCTCTGGTGCCTTTTACGAAGCCGATATTATCAGCGCGCCTTTCGTGCGATCACCACGGGTCACAGCAATCGCCGCCGGACTCAAAGAGAGGACTTTGAGGCGCTGGAAATCGTGTTTCCGGACAATGCCGATGTTCAGCGCGCGATGGTTCAAAAAATCTTCGACGCTCGAACTGGCCAGCGGGTCGCCGTCGAGAATTTGCGGGTGGCAATGATGGAATTCAGTGACGCCATTGACGGGCGATTTGGAGAGGAAATTCCAGAAATTCTTGATGATGACAAAGAGGAAGAGTCGTAGATCCGGTCTCCGAAGCGCAGCAGATCTAGCGCAAGAGTCTGAGGATTCTCATGGACCGCCGCACCGCGCTTCAAAGCCGCCGTTGCCGCGTTCTTGTCCTCATTGCACTTATGTTCGCCACACCCGCCCACCTCGTCGACATGGCCTTCTTCGTCGAGAACCAGCGGTCGCAGGCGGCGGCGGTCGAGATGTTCAGCCACAACCGTGAGACGGTGTGGCCGGGCGGCGATCAGGTTTTCTGATCGAGCGGGGTTCGCACGGCCGGCTTGGGGAGATCTCGCATGCACTCCAATCTGGACATCGTCGCCGCGATCGGCCTCGCCATCGGCGGCGCTCTGGGCCTCGCCGGCACTTTCGTCGAGGGCGCGCCACTCCGCGAAACACTCTGGACGATCGACGGTGTCGCACTCGTCGTGGCGACCGCGCTGTTGACCATGAAGTATCAGCGGCAGGGCAATGACTGGGTGGCGGCCGGATTTCTGACCTTTCTCGCCGGCGAAAGCCTGCTGCTCGCCGGCAATGCGGCGGGGCTTGAGGCCAGCGTGCCCTCCTATGTCGGCGGCATCTCGCTTTGGGCGGCGGCGCTGGTCATGATCAGCGCGCCGAAAACCTTCGCGCTGTGGATTCGGCTTGCCACTGTCGTGGCCGCTTTGCTGTTTGTTGCGTCGGCGGGCCTGATCCTGTGGGGTGCGCCGTTGCTGCCGACCTCGACGCCGCTGCCCGCTGCCGGGTATCCGTTCCTGGTGCTCACATTTATCGGCTGGATATGGACGCTGCTGAAGCCCGGGCGTTGAGCCCGGTCGGACCGCCTCCTCTCCGGCCGCTTCGCGGCCACCTCTCCCCACCTTGTGGGGCGAGGAACCCAAGCCTTGTGAGGCTTCGGCGATTGGCATTCCTCGCCCCGGGGAGAGGTGGTTTGCGAAGCAAACCGGGAGGGGTCTTGCTTAGCAACCTCGCGCGCCACGCAATGCGCAAATGGCGCATCCCCCTTCCACCCATCCCGCCGCCATGCCATGTTCCCCTCGCGGCCGGGCAGGCCGTTTCATTCCGGGGGGAATCATCATGTTGTCCTACGCTTTCGTGCGCCGCGCTGCCGCGGCGCTTTGCCTTGCCGCCTTGTTTGCGCCCGTCGCGCATGCCGGCGATGTCACGTTCGAGATCAAGAACAGCCATCCCAACGCCATGCGCGTCGAACTCTACAGCCAGGACCGCGACCATGTCTGGCCGGGCAACAATCAGGATTATTATCTCAACGACGGCGAGACCAAGTCGATCCCGCTGTCCTGCAAGGACGGCGAATCGATCTGCTACGGCGCGTGGGTCGATGGCGACGAGAATACCTATTGGGGCGTCGGTCCCGGCAACACGGAAAAATGCGACGATTGCTGCTACACCTGCAGCGGCGGCGAGACCGAGGAGATCGATCTGGTGCCGTAGCGCGCGAATCTCCCCCCTTGAGGGGGAGATGGCCGGCAGGCCAGAGGGGGTCGGTACGTCCTGATGCGACGTCCCATCGCGGACAGATGATGCCGGCGCTCCACGCGCAACGACCCCCTCTGTCGCCTTCGGCGACATCTCCCCCTCAAGGGGGGAGATCAGGCGCCCAGCCTCTCAGGCAGCTTGACGCCGTCCCGGCCGCCGCCATAGCGTGACGCCTTCAGCAAGGAGATGCACCCATGGCAGTGGTCGAAGGCGAAAAAATCGATATCGGCTTTTCCGGGCGCCGCTGCATCCATTCGCGCAATTGCGTGCTGGGCGATCCGCATGTCTTCGTGCCCAATGCGCCCGGCCAATGGATCCACCCCGAGGCGGCCAGCGTCGAGAAGATCGTGGCGCTCGCCGAAGCATGCCCGTCCGGCGCCATCACCTATGTCCGCAAGGATGGCGGGCCGCAGGAACAGCCGCCGGTGGTCAACACCGTGCGCATAAGGGAAAACGGTCCGCTGGCGGTCCACGCCGAGATCGTGCTGGGCGGCGAGACGTTCTTTCGCGCCACGCTGTGCCGCTGCGGCGCCTCGGAAAACAAGCCGTTCTGCGACGGCAGCCACACCAAGGCAGGCTTTGCCGCCACCGGCGAGCCGGCGCTGAAGGACACGCCGGCGCTGGAGGTGCGGAATGGCCCGCTGACCGTGACGCCGACGACCAACGGCCCGCTCAAGCTCGAAGGCAATGTCGAAATCGTCACCGGCACCGGCCACACGGTAGACCGCACCCAGCGCGCCTTCCTCTGCCGTTGCGGCCATTCCGCCAACAAGCCGTTCTGCGATGGATCGCACAAGCGCGTGGGGTTTGTGGGGTAGGAGGGCTGTCCGGCCAAGCTGCCAATCTCCCCCACGAGGGGCCTGATGCGTAATTCGCTGATTGTGATTCTCTGAGACGAAGCTCGGAGGGAATCGCGATGGCAGTGAAGCAGATGGGCCAGT
>NZ_JAMYRN010000046.1:0-11589 GCF_040321435.1 Mesorhizobium sp. M0410 | reverse complement strand
GAGCAACATGTCGCGCGATCTGCTCGTAAACAGCTGAATTTCTTAAAGCAGGGTGCCGGCGCAGCGTCACACGATGCGCCGGCATTTAACAACAGACCGCTGATGTAAAGATTCGCCTATCCGGTGTATGCCGCTTGTATGGAGCGCCGGTCCGGCAGGAGACGTACCCGCTCAGCGCAGCGGTTTCCCGATTGCAAATCTCGGATTGGAAGCGCCGTGCCAGACCGGCAGCAGTAGCAACTCCAGGTAAGGCCAGGAAGTGGCATTCACAAAAGCTCGCTCGTTCGGCGGAAGTTTATCGACTTCGGCGTCAGGAGGCGAGCGGTTTGCCGCGATGAAGGCGTACGTCAGAAGCTTTGCGTGAGGCACGAGACAATGCTGGTGCGCGGATTCCGTCGCGCAGCCTTCTTCACCCAATCGCGAAGGATCTTTACATTCGCGCGATACCCACGATCGCACACCTCTCTGTAGAGCCGGTTTGCGTTGCGGCAAACTTCAAGCCATCGCCTCCGGACGTAGTCAGCATGGGCGTTGGCCGGATTTTCCGTGAAGACCTTGCGTTCTCATGTCCCAGGTTGATTGTCTTCCACCCTTTTCCGTATGGTTTTAGGGGCGACTCCGAACTCGCGTTGGATCGCCTATAGCCTACAGCCGATGCCATACAGTCGGATGCCGCCAGTCGACTTCTGCAGCGGCACCAGCCCGAGCCAAGCGGCGAAATCGCGACCGCACTTGAAGTTCTCCATCGGCGGCGCAAAGATTTCCAGGGCGGCGATGGGACCGACACCAGGCATGGTCTGCAATCGCCGCGATGCTTCAGCTTTCCTGGACAGCGCGTCGATCTTCTTCTTCAGTGCGGCGAGCCGGTCGGTCAACTGATCGATCTGGTCCAAGCAAGGCGCAACAGATCTCGCGCACCAGACCCGGCAATGTGTATTCTCGCCCTCGACGACCTGTGCCAGGCGCCCCACGTAGCCGATCCCTTGCACAGCAATATGGCCGAATTCATAGAGATGCGCGCACAAGGCGTTGACCAGTTCGATGCGCTGATTGACCCTGTCAATCTCCACATTCTGTTGTTCTCCTTTTTCAAACCTCGGCCTGGCTTATTCCGGCCTTGTTGCCTCACCAAATCCGTCCTCTTTGTGATCGCCGACGCGCTAACGCAGACTTCCTGATAGGGATCTCGCTTCCACTGCTTCACTCGGCTCTATGGCAGGCGACCCACCGCTCGCCGGTCACCTTTCGCCATGCCGGTTGCTCTGACGTGCACCGGTCGAACGCGACCGGACAGCGGGTGCGAAATCGACAGCCCGAAGGCGGATTGGCCGGGCTCGGCACATCGCCCGTCAGGATGATGCGGTGGCGCGCACGTTCGACCCTCGGATCCGGCACTGGGACCGCAGAGAGCAACGCCTTCGTGTAGGGATGTATTGGGTCTCTGTAGATGAGGTCGCGTGGGCCGAGTTCCATTACCTTGCCCAGATACATCACCGCGACATTGTCACAGAGGTGACGAACCATTGAAAGATCGTGGCTGATAAAGAGGTATGTCAGCGAGAACTGCTTCTGAAGGTCTTTGAGGAGGTTGACCACCTGGGCTTGGATGGAGACATCCAAGGCGGCTATTGGCTCATCGCAGACAATAAAGTCCGGATTGAGCGCGAGCGCCCTGGCGATCCCAATGCGCTGGCGTTGGCCGCCAGAAAATTCGTGCGGGATAGCGGTTGGCGAACCTCGGATTGAGACCGACGGAATCGAGCAACCCATGAACCCGGTTTTCCTTTTCCTTGCCTTTCAGTGTGCCGTGCTCGTTCAGCGGTTCGGCAATGATGGAGCCGACGGTCATGCGCGGATTGAGACACGCCTGCGGATCCTGGAAGATCATCTGCATGCGCGGGCGGATCCGGCGCAGTTTGTTGCCCTCTAGGTGCGTGATGTCTTCGCCATCAAACACGATGCGGCCTCCGGTAGTGTCGCATAAGCGCAAGATGGCACGGCCTGTCGTCGACTTGCCGCAGCCGCTCTCGCCCACAAGCCCGAGCGTCTGGCCGCGTCTGACCTCCAGGTTCACACCATCCAGCGCTCTGATGGCACCAGCTTGGCGCCCGAAGACACCCTTGTATGTCGGTAGTGCACGGCCAGGTCATCGACGCGGAGCAGGACTTCGTCCCGGCTTTGCTGTGCTTCTCTGGTGAGGATACTTGGCAGTCGCGCGGCCTCTGCTCAGTTACGTCCCACCAGCAGGCAGCTTCGTGACCATCTCGCACCGCCATCAGCGGCGGCCTCTCCACGCGACAGCGATCGAAGACATGCGGACATCGTGGCGCGAAGGGGCAGTTCGTCGGAAAGGCGGTTAGGTGTGGCGGCTGGCCTACGACACTCTTCAATCGCTCCTGTCCCGCTTGGTCGGGCCTCGGCAATGTCTCCAGAAGTGCGCGTGTATAGGGATGACGGGATTTGCGTAGAGATCGTCGACAGAGGCGCACTCGACAACGAGCCCGCCGTACATGACCATTACCCGATCGGCGATCCCGGCCACCACACCGAGATCATGCGTGATCCAGATAATGCTCATGCCGATTTCCTGGCGGAGCTTCTTGACGAGCTCCAGGATCTGGGCCTGGATCGTCACGTCAAGCGTCGTCGGTTCATCGGCGATGAGTACCTTTGGCTTGCAGGCAAGTGCAATGGCGATCATCACCCGCTGGCGCATCCCGCCGGAGAACTGGTGGGGATAGTCGTTTATCCTGTCCTGTGGCGAGGGGATGCCGACGAGGGAGAGAAGCTCTATTGCACGCTTGCGCGCCTCGCCACGGCTGAGACGGAAATGCTTGCGCAACGGCTCCATCAACTGGTAGCCGACCCTCAAGACCGGGTTGAGCGATGTCATCGGGTCCTGGAAGATGAACCCAACCTCGCCGCCGCGGACCTTACGCATTTCGCTTGGGTCGAGCGATAAAAGATCCCGGTGCCCGAGACGCACCCTTCCGGACACGATTTCGGCAGGCGGAGACGGCAGAAGCTTCATGAGCGACATCATCGTAACGCTCTTGCCTGAGCCGCTTTCTCCGACGACGCCAAGCAGTTCGCCGGGCTGAAGTTCAAAGCTGATGCCGTTAACGGCGTGGAGCGTGGTTCCGCGGGATGTGAAAACAATCCTCAGGTCCGACACCTGCAAGACCGGCGCGTCGATTCTGTGCGCTATCGCCTCCACCAAAGCTACCCCCTCGGTTCACCGAACGCCCTCCACCTGAATCCCGGATAGCTCGGCCCGTGTCATCTCAACCTGTGCCGCGCTTGTTTCACGCAGAACAGGCAACTGAACCAATAGCTAAATCCTCACCTTTCTTTTCGATTGTTGGCGGGTGCTTTCGATTATGGCGGGATGAGCGGGCACCATTCGCGTCTTTCATTGACCATCAACAGACGGGCGATCTGAGTCAATTATAGCTTTTACATTGTCGTCATCTTAAAGCGAGATGGATCAAGCCTGATGTCGCTTAGCAGAGATGGGCCGGTTGACGCCCTCCCTTGGCGGCGAAAGTGCCATGAGTATGTGGCCTATGAGCCACGAAGCGGAAGGACGAGGAAATGAGGGATACGATGATCGCGGTGGATTTGCCAAAACGCGTTATCTATGTCCAGGGTGCGTCAGTGACGGGGCATTTGAAGTTCCGCAGAAGCTGACACGGCCCCGCGGTTCACCTAATGGTTAAGAGATAATCGGGCGATCGGCTGCTGGAGCAGTGGGATTGATGCGGAGCAAAGCGGCGAAGCGCATCCTTGTCCATATCCGCGACAGCAATGTTCGCGCTTTGCGGGCATAGTGAGTTCGCCATCAGGCGCCGTATGCTTTTATGAGGTTGTTCCTCGCGATCGCAAAACGATGATGCAGCCAACGGGCGGAACTCCGGGCCGGCGGCCCATTCTACGGACGCGGCGATCGGGCTGACTGCCGCGCCGGATCCTTTTCAGCAGACCTTTTCCGGCCCGCCGGAGCGCGCGGCGCACCGCTGGAGTTCGACGCTCGGCCGGATCGGGTTTCAAGGCGGCAGGGTCGCGGTCGAACGTCCACGGGTGAGGACCGTCGACGGGCGAAACGATGGCGATAACGAGCTGGGATCGTGTGGTTTCGGCAGACCGGTTCGGTCACTGGATGATGAACCTGATGCTGATCAATGTCTCGACCCGTCGACTCGGGTGGGCGGTGCGGCCTTTGCAGGCGACGTGCCAACGGGTCATGGCAGCGATGGCGCCGCTCAGCGGTGCACCACCGCCGCTGCATGCAGCGCCTGAACGAAAGCGTACAGCGCCTGCCAATGGTCACGAGCTTTTTCTGATTCGGGCCAGGCAGAATTGACGGCGATCACAACCTTGTCCTCCGGATAAACGTAGATCGCCTGGCCCGCGTGGCCCCGCGCCGCATATGCGTCCTTGTATATCCACCAGTAGTAGCCATAGTCGGTTGCGCCGTTCTCGTCCTCGAATTCGGAAGGAAGGGTCACCTGCGCGCGGGTGGCGTCGGCCACCCAGCCGAGTGGCACTACCTGGACCCCATTCGACTTGCCGCCGTCCAGCATAAATTGGCCAAAGCGGGCGTAGTCGCGCAAGGTCATCGAGAGAGTGCCGTCGCCCCCTTCGAGACCGTACGGACTCACTACCCAATAGGCCGGTTTTTCCATTCCGAACGGCTTCCAGAGCTTCTCGGCGAGGTAGGCCGACAAGTATTTGCCGGTCGCCTTTGACACCAGGATGCCCGCCAGGAAGGCGTCACCGTTGTTGTAGACGAACTTGGCCCTTGGGCGATCGGCTCGCGGCAGGCGGCCCAGATATGCGGCTGGATCCTCTTTCGCAAACGGCCACACCCAGATCTGAGAGCCGTCTCCGTCGGGATTGACGTAATCCTCGTCAAACTTCACGCCGGAAGTCATAGTTAATAGCTGGCGGATAGTCACACCGTCGTAAGCGCCACCCTTAAGCTGAGGGATGTAGTCGGCGACCAAATCATCCATGCTCCTTATGTAGCCATCCTGAATTGCTGCGCCGACCAGAAACGCGGTGACTGTTTTGCCCACCGACTGCGCAAGCCAGACATCATCGGCTGTGCGCCCGAGACCATAGCGCTCCAGAAGCACCTCGCCGTTCTTGAGCACGATGACACCTGAGGCTCGGTGCGCCTTCATATAGGTGTCAACGTCCATGGCTTGGCCCTTCCAGGTCCACCGCGGCGAGATTTGATGAATAGCAGGTGGGAGCGGATAGACACTGTCAGCCCGTGGCACCACGCGGACAGGCGAATGTTCGCCCCAGTTGCGATAGTACTGGATTTGCTGGTCCGGAGACCATGAGGAAGTGAGTTGATTAAGCTTGCACATGCGAAGTTCCCTTGTCGGTAACACGACTCATTCCCGCACCTGAGATGCGAATTGGAGCCCTTTTTGCAGCAGCTGAGAGCGCTAGTTCGAGATGTCGTTTGCTTAGTTCAGCCTGTTCCATCGGACCAGGAATCAACAAGAACAGAATTGAGATCATGGCCATCTAGACCTTAGATGACATCGGCATAAGACCGTCGGACCGAAGCCGGTCAAACGGGACAGCAGTTGCCGAAGGCGACATGACCATGCACGTGATCAAGAGGCTCGAACGTCAGGGCTCACCGACATGCAGGGCGGGAAGGAAGGTTTGCAAAAAGGCTCTGTTGCAAAAAATCCGTTCATACCGGAAAGAGCGCCGAAGATTTTCAGCGAGATTTTTGATGAGCGATTTCAAGTGGCGTCATTTTGAGGGTGAGATTGTCCTTTGGGCAGTGCGATGGTGTTCGCGTTATGGCGTCAGCTACCGCGATCCTTGAGCAAATGATGGGTGAACGGGGTGTAGCCGTTGATCATCCCACGATTTACCCGCTGGGTACAAAAGTACGCGCACGAGGTTGAAAAGCGGCTGCGCTGGCACGGGCGTCGTCCGCAATCGAAGAGTTGGCGCGTTGAGAAACCTATGTGAAGGTTCGTGGCCAATGGGCATACCAATTCGGCAACACGATCGACTTCTATCTGTCCCCCGACCGCAATGCCAAAGCGGCCAAGCGCTTTCTCGATAGGACCTGAGCGGCCTGAAGGACTGGGAAAAGCCCACCGTGATCAACACCGACAAAGCTTCGACTTATGGCATCGCCATCGCGCGATTGAAAGCCGAAGGCAAATGCCCGAGAGAGCTTCTGCATCCGCAGGTCAAATACCTAAAACAATGTTGTTGAGGCTGATCACGGCAAGCTGAAGCAGCTGATCAGACCGGTGAGAGGGTTCGTGACGCTAAAAACGGCCTATGCGACGATCAAAAGCTTCCAGGTCATGCGGGCTTTGCGCAAGGGCCAGGCTGCGATTTTCAACCTGACGGGCGACATCAGTGGAGGGGCCCGTATCTTTGAACGTGCTTTTGACATCGGACCGAGCGCGCTGACGGAGGCAGTAGCACTGCTCGAGAATCTTGAGGGTCAGGCCGCGTGACGGCAGAGAACACGGGACCTCCCCAACCACCCGGATCTTTTGCAACAGAGCCATTATATTCACTAACGGCGATCCATCCCTTGCGAAAATCGGAAAGTCTGGCGCGGCGCAGTTCCAACTCTGGGATTGCGAGTGCGTCCTGTTCGGCGCGTGGGGGAGTTCCGGAGATCGGGAGAATGAGATTCCGGCCTGGTCGCGGCGGCGGGACTTGTAGCGGTAAGTCGAGGTGTCGAACTCCAGAACCCGGCAGACCCGCCGTGGGCACCGTCGACATAAGCCCGTCATATTTCTTCTTTCAATTGAAATTAGGTGGCCTGACTGATCCCGCCCGGCGGCAGATCTCCGCAACGGGGATCCTCTCGGCCTCCCTGCTTCAGGATGAACGCCTTCTGCGCGTCCGAGGCCACGGCCGTTCAGCTGCCGCACCTCGGCTTTCAACCATCTGAGTTCTAGATGGATGGGATATCGATTATGTTCTTGCCAGCTCGCGGACCGATCCGACAGTGTGACTGTGGGCGGCGACATGGCGCAAGACGGTTGGCAGTTGCTCAGGCTTTGGCCCTCATCTCATTACCTACCCCAATCCCAAGTCTCGAATGCGGGAAAGGACCAACAATCACAACTGTCAATCCAGGGGAACGTCACATGAACAAGTTTGTAAGGATGATTGCAGCTGCAGCATCGTTCGCAGTTGCGTCCATTGCTTTGCCGGCCAATGCCGGCGCCGTACTCGAAAAAGTGCTCGCAACAAAAACGCTGAGGCTCGCGGTTGGGACGGACTGGGGGCCCCTTTCCCACTTGAACGACAAACAGGAACTCGTTGGTTATGATGTTGATGTCGCCAACGGCATCGCAAAATACCTCGGAGTAGAAGCCGAATTCGTGACGCCGGGATGGGACATCATCGCCGGAGCCAAGTGGCAGGGCCGTTGGGATGTCGCCATGGGCGCGATGGTGCCGACCAGGCCCAAGGCAGAAGTGCTTGTCTTCCCGGCTGTCTATTTTTGGAGCCCAGCTGTTGCCACTGTTCACCAGGACGGCAAGGCAACGAAGCCTTCCGATCTCGAGGGGAAGGTGATTGGCTTAACAGCGGCCAGCGAGTTTGAAGCGTATGCCAAGCATGAGTTTACGCCGGGTTGGGTAAACGCCAGCCCTGTTCACTATCAATTCAAGCCGGGCCAGCTGAAGACTTACGGAACGACCAGCATTGCATTTGATGATCTGCGCCTTGGCGACGGCGTTCGTCTTGATGCGGTCATCGCAGACATCACGGATGCGCGCGCTGCGATTAAGGCCGGCTACCCCTTGAGGATACTCGAGCCGGCGCTGTATTACGGGCCGGGAGCTATCTCAATTCTGCCTGGAGACAAGGAACTCAATGACAAGATTGCGGCGGCCATCAAGGAAATGAAGGACAATGGCACGCTTTCCAAGCTTTCGATCAAGTGGTACGACTCAGATTACACTGAGGAACAGTGAGGTCGCAAGCTAGACGGCCCAGCTTAGTCTGGGCCGCCGCGCTTCGCGATCGCGTTTGTGATTGCGGTGAAGACTTTCAGCAGATGATCCGATCAAAGGCGGTCGCACGACTGGATGGTTGGCTCGAGCGCGCCAGGGCAAGCCTCGTCGCCTCTTTTGCCAATGGTGTCGAAAAGGACATCACGGCAGTCCGCAACGCCATCATCTCCCCATGGTCGAACGGCCAAACCGAGGGCCAGATCACCAAGCTCAAACTAATCAAGCGGCAAATGTACGGCCGCGCCAAGATCGATCTGCTCCAGGCGCGTCTCGTCGGCGCGACCTGAGCCAAAGGTGCAGCGAGTTTGCGTCAGACCCCGTTCGAAAATCACCCCTCAAACAGGGTCCTCTTTCCACGAAAAATCACACTCAAACGCGCAATCTTCTTCTACGAGCGCGGTGAGATTCGCGATCGCTCCTTCGACAAAAGCCAAGCTTTCCGCGCGTCCGGCCTCAATCTGGTGTCCACGGCGATCGTCCATTTGGAATACCGTATACCTTGACCGCGCCGTCCATCTCCTGCGTCAGCGCGGGCACATTATGCCGAACGCCCTGCTCAAGCACGTTTCCCCACTGAGTTGGGAACACATCAACCTCACCGGTATCTACTCATGGGACGAGCCTCCTGACCTCGCGACGGCTTTCGGCCGCTCAGAACGCCAAGTGCGATCGAGCGCGCAGCATAGGTCCAATTCATATGCGAGGCGGAAGGGCTCACCGATGGTGCAAAAAGCTGGGCGTTGTAAAGCGGCTTTCCCGCTGATCGAAAGTGGTGAGAAGACATCCACGATTCGATGGCGAGAGCGTCGAATTCATCCAGGCTACATGATCTACGAATGTGACACCGATCCGAGTAGGATCGCGCTCGTCTGGGTGACGAGATGCACGGATTTGCCGCTTTCAGACTGAGCTCTCCGACATGGTTCAAATAGTCGAGCATCGCCAGCGCAGACCCGTGAGTTGAAAGCTTCGCAAACATCGGCACGCGCGTCCCGTTCATGATCCGTTCGACCTTACCCTATGATTTCGAACTGTTCTTGTTCTGACCCCATAATGCGATGTTGTCTTCACGAGCATCGTCGATGCTCGATCCTGAGTTCCCTTCGACTTCATCGCGATAGAAGCGGCAGGTTAATTATCAAATCTTGCCGACGCCCATCTTGAATTGAGAGAAGCCATGTCGACGCGGGCAGTTCGTTTCGTTCTTTGGCTTCCGTCATCGTACGGGAAGCCAAATTCCACGTTCGATCAGCATGCTGGCGACATCAGCGATCAGCTTGCGCAGCGCAACAATAGCCGCTTTGTGATCGTCCCTCGGGTTTACTGCGAGAACAACGGAGCGCGTTATAACGGGATCAACGATCTGTATCGTCCGAACCAAGCCTTGAGAGACTTCCTTATGGATAGCAGCGGGTGTGAGGATCGAGTGTGCCTTTCCCTCCATGACCATGTTTATAATCGTGGAAAGCGAATCCACCTCGAACCTTACATCCAGCATACAGCCATGGTGCGCGACGACATCGGCTACGGAGCGCCTTGCGTTGTTCGCGCGCATGGGCACTGCCAAGGGGAATGAACGCAAATCTGAAAGTCTGATCGAAGCTTCGAAAGGTGGTCCGCTCGGCGGCGCGACGAGACAGAATTCTTCCGATGCCAACGCCTTCATCTGGCCGATGCTTTCCTCCGTCCTGTAGAGGATTGCCAAGGAAAATCGACCAGCTGACATCCACTCTTCCAAAGGCCCAGTCATTCCTTCGGTCATCTTGAGAGATACCCGAGGCAAATCGTTCCTCACCGCTTCCAGCAGCAGGCCGCTCATAACACGAGCCGCGCCAGACGGGATGCCGATTGTCAACTCTCCGGCGGGTGACGCCTTCTTGCTCGTGAGTTCGGCTTCGGTCAGTAGAATTTCATTGAGGATATTCCGCGCCCGAATAAGTAGCTTCTGCCCCGCATCCGTGGTTCTAACGCCGTTCCGTTCACGCACCAGCAGCTGCGTCCCGAACCCCTCTTCAAGCTGCCGGACGTGTAGGCTCAGCGCACTCTGTGCCACTTTAAGAAGACTGGCGGCCTTCGTAAAGCTTCCGGCCTCCACTACGCCGACAAAATACCGAAGTTGCCTGATATCCACGATCGAAGATGTCCAGTCGAATGCGTTGCCGGAATTTATATCAATCTCGAAACGAGATGGCAAACGCGTTCGAAGATCAACCGGAATTTCCTTGCGTGACTCTCAGTTCTCAACGGCAGCGTCAGTAGATCTGCCGGATAGAGCCAGAATCTGATGAGCACGCCGAATAACGGGTGGGTCAATCATCTTTCCGTCCACCGCAAAAGCACCAAGCCCCTCTTTGGAGGCAGCGCGCTCCGCTTCGGCAACGCTCCGAGCCCATTCAATCTCGCCAGCACTCGGCGAAAATGCTTCGTTGAAAACTTTCACCTGGGCAGGATGAATGGCGAGTGCGCCAGCGAAACCAAGCCGCCGCGCATGAGTTGCGGTTTGTTGGAGCTTTTCAGTATCTCGAAACTCACCAATGATCCCGACAAAGCCTAGCGGAAGCAGGCCAGCGGCCCGGGCAGCGAACAACACTTCCAGGTTTGGCTGCAAGAGAAGATCGAATTCGGGCGAACCGCCAACAGCTGAACAAAAATCCTCTGGGCCAAGGCCATGGCTGCCATCCTGGATCGGACGATGCGATTTCCGGCAAACGCTGTAAGGCACGCGGGCTCTCGATTTGAGTAAGAAATCGAATCTGGCCCGCAGCCAGCCCCCGCTTTTGCTCCAGCTGATTGACGGCACCGCCAACTTCCCTAACCCAGTCCGACGATTCGACCTTTGGCAGGACGAGAGCGTTCACCCCTGGAATGACGGATGCGTCGAGGTCAGCAGCAAGAGCGCAAAGCTCATGATTTACCCGCACCAAGGCGGATGCACCGTTACGTCGGACTGTGGCGACACTTTCGGAGAGCTGTTGCCGCGCCTCCTGCTTACTGCCTTCAGGAACGGCGTCTTCAAGGTCGAGGATAATACCATCAGCCCCTCGCTCCGGCGCCGATGCAATATTTGCGCTATGCGGTGGAACGAAAAGCAGAGATCTCAATGCGGAACGGCGTTCATGTTATCGTGCCTGTTGCTATGGACTTGAACCGCACCTCGCGCGGTCTCGGACCCGATTCCGGAAGATGGCTTAGGTGGCTTCCTGTACGTCCTGAGCACTACTCTCGTAGTTCCCTCCCGAACACCGTCGGTGTGAGCGCCGAGCGCAGGGACAGGGCCGAACGAGGGTGGCTCGGAATTAAAGATCGCTGCAGGCGCGATCACATCAACGGTGCCTTCAGGCGTCCCCACAGGAACTCTACGAACATGCGGATGTTCGGAGACTGCCGGAACGTCGCGCAATCGGCCGTAAGCCAGACCTGCAGCTTCAAGCTCTTGCATGGCTTCTTCACTGGACAACTGAGAAAAGCGTGCCTGGATGATGTCGGCCGAATTGAGAAACTGACCCCCTGACGAAATGAAGAACTGACCCCTCGGTTATGAGAGGAGGCATGGATGACGGTTGAG
>NZ_JAMYRN010000045.1:0-12672 GCF_040321435.1 Mesorhizobium sp. M0410 | reverse complement strand
GACTGACGCGCAGGCTAAGCTGGAAGCTTTCGCGCTGCCGCACAATGGCATTACGCACCTCGCGTATGGATTCGAAAGCCTGGGTGGTGGTCTGGAAGAGCCGCTCACCGTCGATCGTGAGCGAGAGATGGCGCTTTTCGCGCTGAAAAAGCCGGACCCCGAGTTGGTGTTCGAGCAGCCGCAGCTGCTGGCTGACCGCCGAAGGTGTCACCTGCAATTCCTGCGCGGCCTTTGCCACGCCGCCGAGCCGCGCGACCGCCTCGAAATGCGTCATCGAATTGAACTTGATGTCTGACATCGTCCTCGTCAGTTAAGCTCAGCTACACAGAATATTAAGAAACGAGAATTGAGCCGAATGTCAATCGGTCGCATCATCCTGTGGTCTCGGGAGGAGATGCAGGATGGAACCGGGTTCAACCCAAAGCTTGGGTAGTGCCGGCAATGTGCCGGCAGTTGGACAGGCATCGACCAGGAAGCCCCTGATCGAGGCTTCCAACGTCAAGAAGAACTACGGCGCAACACGGGTCCTTCGGGGCGTGAGTTTTCAGGTCCGGCCTGGCGAAATCCACGCGCTCCTGGGCGGCAACGGCGCCGGCAAAAGCACCCTGATCCGCATCATCACCGGGCTGATCTCACGCGATGCCGGCGATATTAGCTTCGCCTCGTCGAAGGCCGGCCACACCAGCCCGATCATCGCGGTGGTGCATCAGGAGCTGGCGCTATTGCCCGAGCTGTCGGTCGCGGAAAACATCGGCATTGTGCATGCGAGGTCGGGCTGGTCGCAGATCAGCCGTCGCCGCATGCGCGAAACCGCGCTCGGAGCGCTCCGGCTGATTGACCCAGCGATCGGCGAAGAGATCATCGAGCTGCCGGCACGCAAATTGTCCCTCCACGAAGGCCAGATCGTCGAGATCGCTCGTGCCCTTTCCACCGGAGCCGAAGTGCTGCTTCTCGACGAGTCCACGGCCAATCTCACTGCCGGCGAGACGGCCAAACTCTTCTCGGTGCTAAAGCGGCTGGTGCGAGAAGAAGGCATTGGTATCGTCTTTGTTTCTCACCGGATGCGGGAAATTCGGGCGCTCTGCGATGTCTGCACGATCTTGCGCGATGGCGTCACGATCGCAAATGCCACGCCGCTTGCATCGCTCAGCGACGCGGACATCATCCAGCAGATGGGCCAACACGCGCAGCGTCCAGCAACCCACCGCAAACCGCAAAAGGGCCTCCGACAGAACGCACCGATCGAGCTGCTGGGCCCGGATGACGTCAGGATCGCGATTTCGTCCGGGACCATTTTGGGACTGGCCGGCGCACCGGCGGGCCCGACCGGGCTCATTGCTCCGCTTGTGGGTGCCGGGCCCGGAGCTGGCTGGCACCTTTCCGGCGAGGGTTTTGGGAACGGCTTCTCGTCCCCAGCGGCCGCGGCGCGGGCCGGTATCGGCTTTGTTTCGGGCGACCGCGCAACCAAAGGGATTCTTTCGCAGCTGCCCATCGTCGATAACGTGCTTGCAGCACGCAGGGTTCGCGAAAGGCGGCGGATCGTGGCCGCAGCCGAGCGTCAGGAATGTCACGATCTCGTTTCAGCGCTGAAGTTGAAAGCCAGCTCGATCTGGGACCTGCCGGCCTCGTTGTCGGGCGGCAACCAGCAGAAGCTTCTCGTCGCACGGTGGCTTGGGCTGCCGCTCCGGATGGTGGTGCTGGAAGAGCCGACGCGTGGCGTCGACATCGGCACCAAGCACGACATTTACGGTTTGATCCGGGAGATGGCCGACGCTGGCGCGATCATCATCTGGTGGTCGACCGAGAACGTCGAAATGCTCGAGCTTTGCGACGCCATTTTCGCCTTTGACACCGATGGGCGGCCAAAGGGATTCCTGCCTGAAGAGCACTTTACCGAAGAGGGGCTCGCCGAACTGACGGGGATGGCGGCATGACCGACGCAACCGACACCACCACCACCACGAAAAAACTCCGGACCACCACGTCGCGCGTCCCAGTGGTTCTTTTGTCCTACCGCACCGAAGCCGCGATTGCCGCTGCGATCGTCGTCCTGCTGCTGGCCGTCGGCATGTTCGTGCCCGCAGCACTCAGCATGGGCAATGTGCAAAACATCATCCAGGCCGCCGCGCCTCTCATAATCATGTCGCTCGGTGTTTTGCTGGTCGTCATCACCGGCGGAATCGATCTTTCGGTCGGTTCAGTCTTTTCCCTGACCGGAATGGTGACCGCGTTGGCGATGGCCAGTGGCGCTGACGGACTGACCGCGAGTGCTGCCGGCCTGGCGGTCGGCCTTGTGTTCGGCTCGATCAATGGCCTTCTGGTCACGGTTGTCGGGCTTGCGCCTTTCGTCGTCACGCTCATTACCTACGCGGTGGCGGGCAGCCTTGCCTTCATCGTCACCAATGGGCGTTCGATGCCGATGGGCGCCCCGGATTTCTGGCTCCTGAATTCCGGCGAGATCGTTCCCGGCATGCCCAACCATCTTCTATTCTGCATCTTCCTGATGGTCCTGCTGGAATACGCCTTGCGCAAGGTCGTCCTTGGACGCTGGTTCTATGCCGTCGGCTCATCGGCAATTGCTGCCCGGCTGCTCGGCATTCCGGTTCTGCGCATCAAGTTCGCGGCCTATGTCGCTTCAGGGCTGCTTGCCTCTTTCGCGGGACTGCTGACCGTCAGCTACATCCTCAACGCCGAAGCTACGGCAGGGGCGAGCCTGATGCTGCAGGCGATTGCCGCCGTGGTCATCGGCGGCGCCAGCCTCTTTGGCGGGACGGGCAGCGCGATCGGCGCCGTGCTGGGCGCGCTGATGATCACCTGCATCCAGAACGGCGTGAACCTCATTGGCGTGAACAGCTTCTGGCAAGGCTCAGTCACCGGCGCTGCAATCCTGCTCGCGGTTTTGATCGACCGCTTCAGCAACAAGAACCGCATCTAGATCATCAACGGGAGGAACCAAGATGAAAATGAAGACAATCCTGCTTGCAGCATTGGCGGCGGCCGCCTTGTCCAGCGCATCATACGCGCAGGACAAGAAGACCGTCGCCTACATCGCCCCATCGCTGGACATCTCCTACTGGCAATGGGTCGGCTACGGCGTCAAGGAGAAGGCCAACGAACTCGGCATGGATTATGTCGAGTACACCTCAGAAAACTCACCCGCCAAGCAGATGGACAATGCTCGGATCGCCGTGACCAAAGGCGTCGCGGCCATCGTGATCGGCCCCGTCAGCTCGACCTCGACACCGCCGCTGCTCGACTATCTGGCGAAGCAGAAAGTGCCGATCGCCTTCGCCGGCATCGGGCCGCAGCCGGGCCTCACCAACTATACGTCCTCGGTCACCGCGAACAACTATGAGACCGGCAAGGCGCAGGGGAAATTCACCTGCGAGCTTGCCAAGGAGCGTGGCGGCAACAAGGTTGGCATGCTGTCGCTGCCGCAGGACCGGGAGAATGCACAGAAATACCTCAAGGGCGCCAAGGAGGCGTTTGCCGCCGACGGCTGCGACCTCGTCCAGATGCTGGAAACGCGGGGTCTGACGATCAACGAGGCCGTCACCCAGGCAAACGACCTCTTGACCGCCAATCCCGACATCAAGGCCATCTACGGCATGTATGACGAAGCCGGCACCGGCGCCGCCAAGGTGGTCGAGACCCGGGGCCTCACCGGCAAGATCGGCATCACCGTGGCCGACGGCTCGCCGACCACGATCGCGCTGCTGAAGAAGGGAGCGATCCAGGGCATCTTCTTCCAGGAGGCGGTGGGACAGGGCATCGACGGAACCCAGCAGGTCTACAACGCACTGACGGGCGCACCGGTGACCCAGGACCTGGCCTTGGTCATGCCTCTTGTGACCGCCGACAAGGTCGAGAGTCCTGAGGCCAAGAGGGTCATCGCCCGCGTCTTTCCGCCGAGCAACTGACCGCCACCCAATGGACCCGCCGGCTTGGCCGGCGGGTCCAGACCTCGAGCAAGGAATCCCGACCGTGGCCGAGCTGCCGTTCATCGATCCGCACCATCATTTGTGGGATCTGGAGACCAATTATTATCCGTGGCTGACCGACGGGGTTAAGCCGTCGGCTTTCGGTGACTACGAGGCGATCCGCAAAAGCTACCTTCTCGACGACTACCTGGAAGACGCCAGGAACCAGACCCTGGTGAAATCGGTGCACTTGGACGTAGGGTTCGATCCCAGCGATCCGGTTGGGGAGACGCGCTGGCTGCAGGAGATCGCCAACAAGCGGGGCTTCCCCCACGGCATCGTCGGCTATGCCGACCTGTCCATACCCGATGTCGGCGACCTCCTCGACCGCCACATGGAATATCCGAACTTCCGCGGTATACGGCAGTCGATGAATTACCATCCTGACCCCGCCAAGACCTATCAGTCGCGTCCGGAGGTCAGCCGGACACCCGAATGGCGACGTGGCTTCCGGGAACTGGCGAAGCGCCGGTTGAGCTTCGACTTGCAGCTCTACTATCCGCAGATGGGCGAGTTTCTCGAGCTCGCGCTGGACTTCCCCGACGTCCAGATCATTCTCAATCACACCGGCATGCAGGTCGATGGCCCTGAGCATTTCGATGCTTGGAGAAAAGGCATGCATCAGTTGGCGCAAGCGCCGAACGTCGCCTGCAAGATCTCGGGTCTCGGCATGGGCGACTGGCGATGGACCGCTGCATCGATCCGTCCCTATGTCGAGGAAGCGTTCGGGGCGTTCGGGGTCGGCCGCTGCATGTTCGCGACGAACTTTCCGGTCGACAAGCTGTTTTCGAGCTTCGATGCGATCGTGAACGCCTTCAAGGAGATCACGCGAGGCTACACCCATGAGGAGCGGCTTGCGTTGTTCCACGACAACGCCGCCCGGTTCTACCGACTTTAGATCACCGGCAAAGAGAAATAGCAGGAGAGTTCGACATGTTGCTGAAGGGCAAGGCCGTGGTGATTTCAGGGGCCGCGAGCCCTCGGGGGATAGGCCGCTCCACGGCAACGCTGATGGCGGAGCAAGGCGCGCGCATTGCTATTCTTGACCTCGATGAGCAACAGGCCCGTGACGCCGCCGAGTCGCTTGGGCCCGAGCACATTGGCCTCGCCTGTAACGTCGCCGACCTCGATGCCTGCAAGAGGGCTGCTGCCGAAGTGGCCGAAGCCTTCGGCAAGGTCGACGTGCTGTGCAACATTGCCGGGATCACGCAGCCCGCAAAGACACTGGATATCGGCCCGGCTGACTGGGACCGCATGCTCGATGTCAACCTACGCGGCGTGCTCTATCTCAGCCAGGCATTCATCCCGAACATGCGCGAAAATGGCGGTGGCTCGATCATCTGCATGTCGTCGGTTTCGGCCCAGCGCGGCGGCGGCATCTTCGGTGGCCCGCACTATTCGGCTGCCAAGGCGGGTGTTCTGGGGCTTGCCAAGGCCATGGCGCGCGAATTCGGTCCCGAAGGCATCCGCGTCAACTGTGTCACACCGGGCCTGATCCAGACCGACATCACCGGCGGCAAACTGACCGAAGCCATGCGCGCCGACATCATCAAGGGAATCCCGCTCAGCCGGCTGGGGGATGCGCGCGACGTCGCTGGCGCCTATCTCTTTTTGGCGTCCGATCTGGCCAGCTACATCACCGGCGCCGTGATCGACGTCAACGGTGGGATGCTGATCCATGGCTGAGAGGATAACGGATCTTGAGATGCCTCGCGCTGGCAGCAATGTCAGCCTGGCCGAACGAGCCTATCGTATCCGCCGACATGCCGTGCGAATGGGCCAAGTCCAGGGCCAAGGTTATGTCGGACAGGCGCTGGGTGTCGCCGACGTGCTTGCCGTCGCCTATTTCCATGCGCTTCGCTACCGGCCGGAGGACACGTTGTGGGAGGGACGCGACCGCTTCCTGCTGTCGATCGGACACTATGCGATCGCGCTCTACGCGGCTCTGATCGAAGCGGGCGTGCTGCCGGAGGAAGAGCTCGAAACCTATGGCAGCGATGAAAGCCGTATGCCGATGTCGGGCATGGCGCCATACACGCCCGGCATGGAGATCACCGGCGGCTCGCTCGGTCACGGCCTTGGCATTGCCGTTGGCATGTGCATGGGGCTGACGCGCAAGCGAAGCGACAGTTTCGTCTACAATCTTTTGTCCGACGGCGAGCTCGGTGAGGGCTCGACCTGGGAAGCCGCGATGTCGGCCGCCCACCACAAGCTCGACAATCTCATTGCCATTGTCGACTTCAACAATCAGCAGGCCGATGGTCCGTCGACGGCCATGCTCTCCTCCGAACCGGTGACCGACAAGTTCGAGGCGTTCGGCTGGCATGCGCAGCGCGTCGACGGCAACGACATCGAGGCGGTCCGCAAGGCCTTCGACCTGGCGCGCGGCCTGAAGGAACCTCGTCCGCGTGTGATCGTTTGCGATACGCGCATGGCCAAGGGTGTGCCATTCCTGGAAACCCGCGACATCACGCATTTCATCCGCGTCGAACCGCATGAATGGGCGCTGGCGCTCGAAGCTTTGGAAAAGGGACGTCCGCGTTGAGGTTGTCAAAATTCGCGCCGCGCCACGCCGCCAATGCCGGTGAGCGCAAGACCACATCGGCGATGATCGCGTCGATCGCGCCCGATGGCGTACCGACACGCAATGCGCCGTTCGGGCACACACTGGCCAGACTGGCGCACCAGCGGCCCGGGATAGTTGGCCTGACGGCGGACCTCGCGAAATACACCGATCTCCATGTCTTCGCACAGGAGCATCCGGACCGCTTCTATCAGATGGGCATGGCGGAGCAGGTGCTGATGAGCGCCGCCGCCGGCCTGGCGCGGGAGGGCTTCACGCCTTTCGCGACGACCTATGCCGTCTTCGCATCGCGACGTGCCTACGATTTCATCTGCATGGCGATCGCCGAGGAGAAACTCAATGTGAAGATCGTCTGCGCCTTACCGGGGCTGACGACCGGCTACGGCCCCAGCCACCAGGCGACGGAGGACATCGCGATCTTCCGCGGGATGCCGAACCTGACGATCATCGACCCTTGCGACGCGCTCGACATCGAACAGGCCACGGAGGCGATCGCGGACTACAACGGGCCGGTCTACATGCGGCTTTTGCGCGGCAAGGTCCCTGTCGTGCTCGACGAGTACGATTACACATTCCAAATCGGCAAGGCACGCCTGTTGCGCGAGGGTGAGGATGTGCTGTTCATTTCAAGCGGCCTGATGACCATGCGCGCGCTGGAGGCGGCGAAGGCGCTTGAAGCCGACAGGATCGGCTGCGCCGTTCTGCACGTTCCGACGATCAAGCCTCTGGACACGGAGACGATACTTGCCGCGGCGCGCCGTCCGGGACGGCTAATGATAGTGACCGAGAACCACACCATCATCGGTGGGCTGGGCGAAGGTGTCGCCGCGCTGCTGATGCGGGAGGGAGTGGGCCCAGTCTTTCGGCAGATCGCCCTGCCGGACGAGTTCCTCGACGCTGGCGCGCTGCCGACGCTTCACGATCGCTACGGGATCTCAACTTCTGAGCTCGTGCGCCGCGTCCGCATTTGGAGCGAATGAGAAGTAAGAGCTCTCCCCATGCAACAGTTGAGTCATCGACTTGAACTGTGAGCTGGCTAACCCCGCCGCGGTTGTCGCGCTCGTCACAGCGTTGTGGACTAAGGACCTGGGCTTCCCTGATGCCTGTCAATCGGGCACATCCTGCGCGGCACTGATTGAGCACCGGCCTCCTGTTCAGATGCGGCTGGACGAGCTGTCTTCCAGTGGTAAGGAGAGAACTTCCTAGGATCTTGAACACACATCGAGGGCATTCGAGGACTTGGTGTCAGGCCCCCTGGTGCCGGTCTCCCGCGAGTTCGACGTAAGCAAGTTTCGGGATGTTGGCTCGTCTGTCCTTCGCGGCATATAGACCGGCGCGCGGCTCGCCTGTTCTCGGAACGGGTGTCACGGCACCGGTTTGGTCGAAGGGTTGGTGGCGCGAAGCGAAAGAAGCTGGCCGCAACTACCTCGCCCGCCAGCAGGGCGACGCCGTCTTGGCCGCCGCCGGCTACAACTTCTCGCTCCTGCTCCGGTGGCGGAAGGCTCTTTTGGGGCTACTCATCGCCGCCCTCAAAAGTCAGCCGAAGGAGCTCGAAGCCTGACGGCCGATTACGGACATCTGCTGTTCGAGCAGGCAATCCCGAGCGACAACGGTGTCGTTGACGAACTGCGGCCTCATTTCGAGTCCGCCCATCTCGACGCACGGGAAGTGTATCATCGTACATCAGGATCGACTTCCATCCTGCGCCAACGGGCCCAGACTCCGGTACCATGCAGGGGTGGAAAGCTCATCTTCGATCTGGCTCGCGATCCGGCTCGCGTTCGTGAGGTTTCTCTGCGCCACCGGTCGCCGGGCTGAAGCGTCAGGATATCGGCGAAGACGCGGCATCCTTGAGCGTCCAGCTTGGGCGCGAGCCAAAGAGTAAATTCGGACTCGCATCAATGTTACGATCGCAAGCGGTGACACTCGGTCCGCAGGCCCAACTTTGATCAATCGCGGCCGGGCGCCAATTCTTTCACCACAGGTCCGCGCGAGCGCGCGCATGCAGTGCCTCCCAGCATTTGTCGGCCGGCGAGCAACGAATTTGCCCTGCAGTGGATGACATTTAGCTGGCCAATCTGCTTGCGGTGATCGATGCGGGGGCAGCATTGTCGGGGTTTGCACGAAATCCGCGTCGCACTGAGCCGGCATCAGCCGCCCCGATCTCGCCAAGCAACAAGGACAGGCCCCACCTAACCCAAGGCCACCGAAGCGGCACGGACGTTCAGTCGATGTTTACCATTCGCTATTATCTTTCGCGAAGCGGCAAAGTTCTGAGTACCGCGCAAGTCAAAGGGCCTGCTCCACACAATGGGGCGGGCCTTTTTGCGTCACTTAGGAGAACGGACTCCAACGAATTGCCGGTTACCTGAAAAATAGGCCCCAGGCTGTGAAACGTCGTACGTGGCCGGGTTGTTGGTGCATCCGCAATCGGTTGGAAGGCAGGCCCCATTCTCGCGATACTCTGCCAGCGTCAGGGCTGGGCCAGCGGTAGGTTAGGGCGTCACGACCCGCAACATGGCGGCTTCATAGACGAACGAAACACGATTTCGTCCATGTTGTTTCGCTTCAAAAAGGCACCGTCCGGCAGTGCGAAGGACGTCCTGAGCATCTGCATTGGGAGAAATTTCCGCGCCTCCAATGCTGACAGTCACTTTCACGCCATGAGAGCGCGTTTAATTAAGTTGGGGTCAATTCGTGGCAGCAGGGTTCGTGCTATGAAGAAGGGACCGGTTCCCAACCGCGGCGAGGCACTTGCCTTCATCAGTGCCAGTCTCAAAGAACTGCAGGCACTGCGCGGCGGGTCTCGTGTATTGTCGCGTCGACTGACCAGTGCGCTTGATGCGCATGGTGGATGCGGTGGGTTCACCTGGGTGACCGCGAGCCCCATCGATGTTTCCTGGTCCAGGGAACCAAAACCTTTAACCGGTGCGAAGAAAAGGCATGACGTCGGCGCGAAAAAACAGCCGGACGGTTACTCCCTCCGCCAGATGCCGTTGATTTCATTAAACCTTTTGTCGGTATCTTCTTGCGGCCCCAATTTCGGCCCTAACGGACAGACTCGTCAGTGAGTCGTGGGGCTCGGGAACAGGAACTTGTACCCTTCCTTGAGAATCCACCGGGCGCGGGCGAGATGAGTTTCCCAGGCTCGGTGCGCCCGCTTCGGTTCCTTCTCGGGATCGATATGCAGCACAGTCCTGGCAACCACGCGCCAATCCTCGTCGTCATAGGCGGCGTCCAGCAGCCACATATACATGGCGACGCGTTTATTGTCGTATGGGGTGAGGTAGGGCTCGCTTGGCGCTTCGTCCGCGACCTCGGGATCCGGAAGCGGGCTGACCACTACGCCGCCTTCTTCGGGTCGCCGATGACGCGCGCCGGCAGATACGCTGGAGCCGGGGGCGGCAGCAAAAAATTGTTGTCAGCTGCAGTGCTCATGCGCGCAATATACATTGCGAATAGTGCCCATTCAACGCTGCGATCAAGATGGACGCGGCACGAGTCTTGCACGGCGCTCAACACGGCGAAGACCAAAGAAAACCGCGTGCGCTCCCTCGGCCATATCAATCGATTTTATCCGACGTGTCACATCCGCGTGATCTAGCGACACCTAATGAAAGCGGCTAAGGGGGACCGTGGTTTGGGGAAAAATTCTTATGAACAGCCAAAAAGACGCAGAGCGTATCCGTGCCGAAATGTCGATCGCACAGGCGATTTACGACGCCATTTGCGAGATGAACGGATCTTCGTACAGGCAAGACAAAGTACCTTTGCGGTGGGATACTTCGTCAGGCACACCGTTGAGCCTGATGAGTATTGACGGCTTTTTCGAATTGCGGGAACTGGCCCGGCGGATAGCGTCGAAGATCGACACGCCTGCGCTCATCAGTCTCAAAAGCCACACCGCGCAGCCGTCGAAAAAGATTGACTTCCACTAGGGTAGATTTGCCATCGCCGTGAAAAGGTTGCTCGAGATCACGTCGAGGATGGCATCCACCTGGCCCGTGGCGCGGTTGTCGCGCTGGTCGACGCCATCCGCGCCTGCGAGGTCGGTGACGCTTGCGCCGACCCAAGCACGCGCGCATTCTGCCCCGAACCAAAAACTGGGGAGGGCCGAATGTTCGAAATCGGAAGAGATTACCGCATCACCATGATTGTAGCGGTTCCGGGCGACTGGAGCGACGAAACTGGCGTCTGGACGGTCGCGGAAGTTGATGGGACGCTAGTGAAACTCACCAATCCCTACACCCCGGACACGATCATTAACACGGCGTCATGGCATTTCGTCCGCGCCGAGATTGTCTAGGCGCAACTTAGAAGTTGTCGAACAGCCCCGCCGCCATCATGCCGCCGATCAGGTCCTGTCCAAGATTGTTAGGGTGAGTTCCGTCTCCAGGACCCATCCAATGAACGTAGTTGAACTGGTTGATGATGAAGCGGCGGTACAGATCGACCACTGGCACCCTGTTTAGGGCGCAGACCTCAAGCATGGCGTTGGCGTAGTCGATCAGCTGGCTTCCGGCTCCTCCCGCAGTGCCGTCCAGCGTCCGCCATATCGGCGTCGTGAAGATGAGCTTCAGGTTCGGCCGGGCGGTCATGATCGTCTGGATGCCGTAGTTGATGGCTCCCTTGAAGGTCGCCCCGGTTATGTCCGCATTGGTGCCGATGGGGCACGTCGGGCCGGCGTCGGTGAAGTCGTTGGTGCCGAACGAGGGGATCAGGTAATCCAGCAGGCTGTAATCCACCGATGCCATGCGCGCTGCAATCGCTGGAAAGGTGCCTCCGATGAGCGTTGCTGCGGCTATCTGTTGGGAAAAATCACCGGAGGCAATGGCATCGGCCAGCCGGTAAAACGAGAACTTGTCATAGTTCGCAGCATGGTTGGCCATGCGGGTACCGCCGCCGCCGCAGTTGGTGATCGTCATGCCGGTGCGCTGGGCAATCTTGGCGGTCGGCGTGATGCCCGGCCAGATGACACTTTCGATGATGCTATCGCCGAAGTGCGCACCGATCTTGCCGGCGAACTGCGAGGCCGGCACGGAGGCAACGTCCTTGGCCAGTTTGTCAAACCGGCCATGGTTATCGATCAGCCGGCCCGGTGCCTTCTGGATGGCCCAGCCGAGAAGGTAGGCATCCGCGGCCAAGGCCCCTGTCGGAAGGATGCGGAGCTGGTGATTAAGGCCGTAGGCAACGTCGTTCTGGGTGACCACGATGGGCAGCGAAATATACGTCAGGCCATTGACCGTTTTGGTTATCTGAGCGGTCTGGGTCACCCCGGACGACACCGGAATGTATTGGATGAACTGGATGGACTGGGCACTCCCCGCCATGAAGGCGAAGATACACCAGACAGTTTCTCCCACCGTCAACCCTGCTTCGGCTACGGGCGTCTTGATGTCGTGCAGCGTGGCCGGCCGGCAGCTTGATGGCCTGGTGCCGAAGGGCGAGCCTGCCGGCGCGTTGACCAGAACAGGAGGAAACCCGCCAGCCGATGCTCCGATCAGGGGGTTGCCAGCATAGTCGTTGGTGACGCCGCTGGCCGCAATGCGGAAGAACGGGTCGATGTTAAGCTTCGGGTGCGCATCCTCCGCCACCATGGCCGCAGATTGGAGAGCCCCGCCGATGTAGGTCAGGCGTGACTTGGCCTTCTGGACAGCCCAGCCGAGCACGAACAGGCCATTCGCACCGACGCCGGCAGCGATGTTGAGCCGAACCAGCAGGCTCGTGCCAAACGTGACATCGTTCTGGGTCGGCGTGACGGTCAGCCCAACGCTCATGTAGCCCAGCCCGCCCGCCACTGCCGGGTTGACCGTGTTGCTCTCGTTGTGCGCCACCCCGGATGCCACCGCGATGCTGCCGATGATCTGAAGGCTTTGTGCGGCGATCAGATCAACGATGATTTCAACGGGTTCACCAACCCGCAGGCCGAGGTCGGCAGCGGACACTTTGAGGTCCAAAAGCGTCGCCCCGACCGACAGAGACAAGGCGCCACGCCTGTCGTTCAATTTTGGCGAGGTGATATTAACGGCTTCGTGTCGGCGAGGGTGCGGCATCCCGCAAAATAGGAATATATTCCGCATGCCGTTAAGGCAAATAGACTTCGTCCTG
>NZ_JAMYRN010000044.1:0-14633 GCF_040321435.1 Mesorhizobium sp. M0410 | reverse complement strand
AAATGTACGGGGTTCCACCGCCCTCCGCGAAAATTTACCGGCCCCCGGTGCACCCCGCGGGCGCATTGGTTAAATTAAATACCGCTGTCCGCCCGGGCGCCGGGGGCCGCCCCGCCCGCCACTCCCATCACGTCTAGGGGAGGCTCATAGCGCGAAGAGTGCGAAAACCTCTTTCCTGAGGGCCGCAAACCGGCCTTCAGGAAACGGGTTTTCTCCCGTTTCTGGCCCACCGCCAATTGGTGGTGGGTGAAAAGACAAGAAGCCGCCGACAGGCGGCGGGCAACAAGACAGGGCCGCCAAGGTGGCCCGAGATGCAAGGCGAGCCGCGGCGAGGCTCGTCCCGAGAATTGAGCTAAGGAGCGACGATGGCCCAGACCCAGACTTTCAATGGCCGCAGACGCGTACGCAAGTTTTTCGGAAAGATCCCGGAAGTTGCGGAGATGCCGAACCTGATCGAGGTTCAGAAGGCATCCTATGACCAGTTCCTGATGGTGGAGGAGCCCAAGGGCGGGCGTCCTGACGAGGGGCTGCAGGCAGTTTTCAAGTCGGTCTTCCCGATTTCCGATTTTTCCGGCTCCTCGATGCTGGAATTCGTGAAGTACGAGTTCGAGGGACCGAAATTCGACGTTGACGAATGCCGTCAGCGCGACCTGACCTACGCGGCGCCGCTCAAGGTGACGCTGCGCCTCATCGTGTTCGATATCGACGAGGATACCGGCGCGAAGTCGATCAAGGACATCAAGGAGCAGGACGTTTACATGGGCGACATGCCGCTCATGACCTTGAACGGCACCTTCATCGTCAACGGCACCGAGCGCGTCATCGTCTCGCAGATGCACCGTTCGCCGGGCGTCTTCTTCGACCATGACAAGGGCAAGTCGCACTCGTCCGGCAAGCTTCTGTTTGCCGCGCGCGTTATTCCCTATCGCGGCTCATGGCTCGACATCGAGTTCGATAGCAAGGACGTCGTGCACGCCCGTATCGACCGCCGCCGCAAGATTCCGGTCACGTCGCTGCTGATGGCGCTCGGCATGGACGGCGAAGAGATCCTGTCGACCTTCTACAACAAGATCACCTACAAGCGCGCCGGCGACCATTGGCGTATCCCGTTCAACGTCGAGCGTTTCCGCGGCCTCAAGGCCGTTGGTGACCTGGTTGACGCCGACACCGGCGAGGTCGTCGTCGAGGCCGGCAAGAAGATCACTGCCCGCCAGGCCAGGGCGCTTGGCGAAAAGGGTCTCAAGGCGATCAAGGCGACCGACGAGGATCTGCTCGGCAACTATCTCGCCGAGGATATCGTCAACTATGCGACCGGTGAGATATTCCTCGAAGCCGGCGACGAGATCGACGAAAAGACGCTGAAAGTGCTGCTCGGCACCGGCGAGGACGAGATCAAGGTTCTCGACATCGACCATGTCAACGTCGGCGCCTATATCCGCAACACGCTCAACGTCGACAAGAACGAGAGCCGCCAGGACGCACTGTTCGACATCTATCGTGTCATGCGCCCGGGCGAGCCGCCGACGCTCGAGACCGCCGAAGCCATGTTCAACTCGCTGTTCTTCGACAGCGAGCGCTACGACTTGTCGGCCGTCGGCCGCGTCAAGATGAACATGCGCCTCGAGCTCAAGGCCGAGGACACCGTGCGCGTGCTGCGCAAAGAGGACATCCTGGCCGTGGTCAAGACGCTGGTCGAACTGCGCGACGGCAAGGGCGAGATCGACGACATCGACAATCTCGGCAATCGCCGCGTGCGCTCGGTCGGCGAGCTGATGGAGAACCAGTACCGCGTCGGGCTGCTGCGCATGGAGCGCGCGATCAAGGAACGCATGTCCTCGATCGAGATCGACACGGTGATGCCGCAGGACCTGATCAACGCCAAGCCGGCGGCTGCCGCCGTGCGCGAGTTCTTCGGTTCCTCGCAGCTGTCGCAGTTCATGGATCAGACCAACCCGCTGTCGGAGATCACCCACAAGCGCCGTCTTTCGGCGCTTGGACCGGGCGGTCTGACCCGCGAGCGTGCCGGTTTCGAAGTGCGCGACGTGCATCCGACGCATTACGGTCGCATCTGCCCGATCGAGACGCCGGAAGGCCCGAATATCGGCCTGATCAACTCGCTGGCGACCTTCGCGCGGGTCAACAAATACGGCTTCATCGAGAGCCCGTACCGCAAGATCGTCAATGGCAAGCTGACCAATGAGGTCGTTTACCTGTCGGCTATGGAAGAGGCCAAGCACCACGTCGCGCAGGCCAATGCCGAGCTCGACAAGAATGGTCATTTCGTCGACGAATTCGTCATTTGCCGCAACGCCGGCGAAGTGATGATGGCGCCGCGCGAAAACGTCGATCTGATGGACGTATCGCCGAAGCAGATGGTGTCGGTGGCCGCGGCCCTGATCCCGTTCCTCGAGAACGACGACGCCAACCGTGCGCTGATGGGCTCGAATATGCAGCGTCAGGCCGTGCCGCTGGTGCGCGCCGAAGCGCCGTTCGTCGGCACTGGCATGGAGCCGATCGTCGCCCGTGACTCGGGCGCCGCCATCGGCGCCCGCCGCGGCGGCATCGTCGACCAGGTGGACGCGACGCGTATCGTCATCCGCGCCACGGAAGATCTCGATCCCGGCAAGTCCGGCGTCGATATCTACCGGCTGATGAAGTTCCAGCGTTCGAACCAGAACACCTGCATCAACCAGCGTCCGCTGGTGCGCATGGGCGACCGGGTCAACAAGGGCGACATCATTGCCGACGGCCCGTCGACCGAGCTCGGCGATCTGGCCCTCGGCCGGAACGTGCTGGTCGCGTTCATGCCGTGGAACGGCTACAACTACGAGGATTCCATCCTTCTGTCCGAGCGCATCGTCGCCGACGACGTCTTCACCTCGATCCACATCGAGGAGTTCGAAGTCATGGCCCGCGACACCAAGCTCGGGCCGGAGGAGATCACGCGCGATATCCCGAACGTCTCGGAAGAAGCGCTGAAGAACCTCGATGAGGCCGGCATCGTCTACATCGGTGCGGAAGTGCAGCCGGGCGACATCCTGGTCGGCAAGATCACGCCGAAGGGCGAAAGCCCGATGACGCCGGAAGAAAAGCTGCTGCGCGCCATCTTCGGTGAAAAGGCCTCGGACGTGCGCGACACCTCGATGCGCATGCCTCCGGGAACCTTCGGGACCGTCGTCGAAGTGCGTGTCTTCAACCGCCACGGCGTCGAGAAGGACGAGCGCGCCATGGCGATCGAGCGCGAGGAGATCGAACGCCTCGCCAAGGACCGCGACGACGAGCAGGCGATCCTCGACCGCAACGTCTATTCGCGCCTTTCCGACGTTCTTGTCGGCAAGGAAGCGATTGCCGGGCCGAAGGGCTTCAAGAAGGGCTCGAAGCTGTCGAAGGACACGCTGGACGAGTATCCGCGTTCGCAGTGGTGGCAGTTTGCCGTGGAGAACGAAAAGCTCCAGAGCGAGCTGGAAGCCCTGCGTGGCCAGTACGACGATTCCAAGAAGGCGCTCGAGCAGCGCTTCATGGACAAGGTCGAGAAGGTGCAGCGCGGCGACGAAATGCCTCCGGGCGTCATGAAGATGGTCAAGGTCTTCGTGGCCGTGAAGCGCAAGATGCAGCCCGGCGACAAGATGGCCGGCCGGCACGGCAACAAGGGTGTCGTGTCGCGGATCGTTCCGGTCGAGGACATGCCTTTCCTCGAGGACGGCACGCATGCCGATATCGTGCTCAACCCGCTGGGTGTGCCGTCGCGCATGAATGTCGGCCAGATCCTGGAAACGCATCTGGGCTGGGCTTGCGCCGGAATGGGCAAGAAGATTGGCGATCTGATCGACGCGTACAAGACTGCGGGCGACATCAAGCCGCTGCGCAAGACGCTCGAGAGCTTCATGCCGGCCAACGACCGCAACGAGCCGATCCGCGAATATGACGACGAGAGCATCATTCGCCTCAGCGAGCAGATGCGCCGCGGCGTCTCCATCGCGACACCGGTGTTCGACGGCGCGCACGAGGCCGACATTAACATCATGCTGGAGCAGGCGGGCCTGCACACCAGCGGTCAGTCGCAGCTCTATGACGGACGCACCGGCGAGCCGTTCGATCGCAAAGTGACGATGGGCTATATATATATGCTCAAGCTTCACCACCTTGTGGACGACAAGATCCACGCGCGTTCGATCGGGCCGTACTCGCTCGTTACCCAGCAGCCGCTGGGCGGCAAGGCGCAGTTCGGTGGCCAGCGCTTCGGCGAGATGGAGGTCTGGGCGCTCGAAGCATACGGCGCCGCCTACACGCTGCAGGAGATGCTGACGGTGAAGTCGGACGACGTCGCCGGCCGCACCAAGGTCTACGAGGCGATCGTCAGAGGCGACGACACCTTCGAAGCCGGCATCCCCGAGAGCTTCAACGTTCTCGTCAAGGAAATGCGGTCTCTCGGCCTCAATGTCGAGCTGGAGAACACCAAACTCGACGACAACCCGATCCGGCTGCCCGACGCGGCCGAATAAGCAAGACGCTCGGTCGCGGGAGAGGGCTCTCGCGACCGGGGCGCACCCAAATTCTTCGGCCGATGGCCGATCAAGTCGGCGGGCGTTTGGCCCGCGCTAGATGCAAGGGGTTTCGAGGACCCCGAAAAGGAGAACGGCATGAACCAAGAGGTCATGAATCTCTTCAATCCCCAGGCGCCCGCGCAGGTGTTCGATTCCATCAGGATCTCGCTTGCCAGCCCTGAGAAGATTCTGTCCTGGTCGTTCGGCGAGATCAAGAAGCCGGAGACCATCAACTACCGCACCTTCAAGCCGGAGCGTGACGGTCTGTTCTGCGCGCGCATTTTTGGTCCGATCAAGGACTATGAGTGCCTGTGCGGCAAGTACAAGCGCATGAAGTACAAGGGCGTCATCTGCGAGAAGTGCGGCGTCGAAGTCACGCTGTCGCGCGTCCGCCGCGAGCGCATGGGCCATATCGAACTGGCGGCACCGGTCGCCCATATCTGGTTCCTGAAGTCGCTGCCGTCGCGCATCGGCACGCTGCTCGACATGACGCTGAAGGACATTGAGCGGGTCCTCTACTTCGAGAACTACATCGTCACCGAACCCGGCCTCACCGCGCTGAAGGAGCACCAGCTGCTCAGCGAGGAAGAGTACATGATGGCCGTCGACGAGTATGGCGAGGACTCGTTCACCGCCATGATCGGCGCCGAGGCGATCCACGACCTTCTGGCCGGCATGGACCTCGAGAAGATCGCCGGCGATCTGCGTTCGGAACTGGCTTCGACCACCTCCGAGCTCAAGCAGAAGAAGTACCTGAAGCGGCTCAAGGTCGTCGAGAACTTCATGGAATCCGGCAACCGTCCGGAATGGATGATCATGAAGGTGGTTCCGGTGATTCCGCCGGACCTGCGTCCGCTTGTCCCGCTGGACGGCGGCCGTTTCGCCACGTCCGACCTGAACGACCTTTATCGCCGCGTCATCAACCGCAACAACCGCTTGAAGCGGCTGATCGAGCTGCGCGCGCCCGGCATCATCGTGCGCAATGAAAAGCGCATGCTGCAGGAAGCCGTCGATGCACTGTTCGACAACGGCCGTCGCGGCCGCGTCATCACCGGCGCCAACAAGCGTCCGCTGAAGTCGCTGTCCGACATGCTGAAGGGCAAGCAGGGCCGGTTCCGCCAGAACCTGCTCGGCAAGCGCGTCGACTATTCCGGCCGCTCGGTCATCGTCACCGGTCCGGAGCTCAAGCTGCACCAGTGCGGCCTGCCGAAGAAGATGGCGCTCGAACTTTTCAAGCCCTTCATCTACGCCCGTCTCGACGCCAAGGGTTACTCCTCGACCGTCAAGCAAGCGAAGAAGTTGGTCGAGAAGGAGCGTCCGGAGGTCTGGGATATCCTCGACGAGGTCATCCGCGAGCATCCGGTGCTGTTGAACCGCGCGCCGACGCTGCACCGCCTCGGCATCCAGGCGTTCGAGCCGATCCTGATCGAAGGCAAGGCGATCCAGCTTCACCCGCTGGTCTGCACGGCCTTCAATGCCGACTTCGACGGCGACCAGATGGCGGTCCACGTGCCGCTGTCGCTGGAAGCGCAGCTCGAAGCCCGCGTGCTGATGATGTCGACCAACAACATCCTGCACCCGGCTTCCGGTGCGCCGATCATCGTGCCGTCGCAGGACATGGTTCTCGGTCTCTACTATCTCTCGATCGTCAACCAGAACGAGCCGGGCGAGGGCATGGTGTTTGCCGACATGGGCGAGCTCCAGCACGCGCTCGAGACCAAGGCGGTGACGCTGCATGCCAAGATCAAGGGGCGCTTCCGTACGGTCGACGCCGACGGCAAGGTCGTGTCGAAGATCTACGACACTACGCCTGGCCGCATGATCATCGGCGAACTTCTGCCGAAGAACCACAATGTGCCGTACGAGACCGCCAACCAGGAGATGACCAAGAAGAACATCTCCAAGATGATCGACACCGTCTACCGCCATTGCGGTCAGAAGGAGACGGTCATTTTCTGCGATCGCATCATGGCTCTCGGCTTCAGCCACGCCTGCCGTGCCGGCATTTCGTTCGGCAAGGACGACATGCTGATTCCGGACGCCAAGATCAAGCTGGTGTCCGACACCGAGGCTTTGGCCAAGGAGTACGAGCAGCAGTACAATGACGGCCTGATCACCCAGGGCGAGAAGTACAACAAGGTCGTCGACGCCTGGGCCAAGTGCTCGGAAAAGGTCGCCGACGAAATGATGGCCCGCATCAAGGCTGTCGAGTTCGAGGACAACGGCCGTCAGAAGCCGATGAACTCGATCTACATGATGTCGCACTCCGGTGCGCGCGGTTCGCCCACCCAGATGCGCCAGCTCGCCGGCATGCGCGGTCTGATGGCCAAGCCTAGCGGTGAAATCATCGAGACGCCGATCATCTCGAACTTCAAGGAAGGCCTCACCGTGCTCGAGTACTTCAACTCGACCCACGGCGCCCGCAAGGGTCTGGCCGACACCGCCTTGAAGACGGCGAACTCGGGTTATCTGACGCGTCGTCTCGTCGACGTGGCACAGGACTGCATCGTCAACTCGCTCGACTGCGGCACCGACAAGGGCCTCACCATGCAGCCGATCGTCGATGCCGGTCAGGTCGTCGCCTCGGTTGGCCAGCGCGTTCTCGGCCGCACCTCGCTCGACGACATCACCCACCCGGTCACCGGCGAGGTTCTGGTCAAGGCCGGAACGCTGATGGACGAGCGTGACGTGGAACTGATCGAAAAGGCCGGCGTGCAATCGGTCCGCATCCGTTCGGCGCTGACCTGCGAGGTCAGGGTCGGCGTCTGCGCGGTCTGCTACGGACGCGATCTGGCCCGCGGCACGCCCGTCAACCAGGGCGAGGCTGTCGGCGTCATCGCGGCGCAGTCGATCGGCGAGCCGGGCACCCAGCTCACCATGCGCACCTTCCACATGGGCGGCACGGCGCAGGTGGTGGATTCCTCGTTCCTTGAAGCCTCGTACGAGGGCAAGGTCGAGATCCGCAACCGCAACGTGGTGCGCAACTCCGACGGCCAGCTGATGGTCATGGGCCGCAATATGGCGGTGCTGATCCTCGACGAGGCCGGCAAGGAACGCGCCACGCACCGCGTCACCTACGGTTCGCGCATCTTCGTCGACGATGGCGACAAGGTGAAGCGCGGCCAGCGTATCGCCGAGTGGGATCCTTATACCCGCCCGGTCCTCACCGAAATCGAGGGCAAGGTCGCGTTCGAGGATCTGGTCGACGGCATTTCCGTTCAGGAAACCGCCGACGAATCGACCGGCATCACCAAGCGCGAGGTCATCGACTGGCGTTCGACGCCACGCGGCAACGACCTCAAGCCGGCGATCGCCGTCCTGGATGCCAAGGGTAAGGTCGGCAAGCTGTCGAAGGGTGGCGACGCCCGCTTCCTGCTCTCGGTCGAGGCCATTCTTTCGGTCGAGCCGGGCGCACAGGTTCGCCCCGGCGACGTGCTGGCGCGTATTCCGATGGAAAGCGCCAAGACCAAGGACATCACCGGCGGTCTGCCGCGTGTTGCCGAGCTGTTCGAGGCACGCCGTCCGAAGGATCACGCCATCATCGCCGAGATCGATGGCACGATCCGCTTCGGCCGCGACTACAAGAACAAGCGCCGTATCATCATCGAACCGCATGACTCGACGCTTGAGCCGGTCGAATACCTGATCCCGAAGGGCAAGCCGTTCCATCTCCAGGACGGCGACGTCATCGAGAAGGGCGACTACATCCTCGACGGCAATCCGGCGCCGCACGACATCCTGGCGATCAAGGGCGTGGAGGCGCTTGCCTCCTACCTCGTCAACGAAATCCAGGAGGTCTACCGACTGCAGGGCGTGTCGATCAACGACAAGCACATCGAGGTGATCGTTCGCCAGATGCTGCAGAAGGTCGAGATCACCACGCAGGGCGATTCGACCTACATTCCGGGCGACCACGTCGACGTGATCGAACTGGAAGAGGTCAACGAGCGCCTGGTCGAGGAAGGCAAGAAGCCGGCAGAAGGCCAGCCGGTGTTGCTCGGCATCACCAAGGCCTCGCTGCAGACGCCGTCCTTCATCTCGGCCGCCTCCTTCCAGGAGACGACGAGGGTGCTGACCGAAGCTGCGGTTGCCGGCAAGACCGACATGCTGCAGGGGCTGAAGGAAAACGTCATCGTCGGCCGGCTGATCCCGGCCGGCACCGGCGGCACGATGAGCCAGATCCGGCGCATCGCCACCTCGCGCGACGAACTGATCATCGACGAGCGCCGCAAGGCGTCCGGCGTCGAGGTCGCCGAGCCGATGCTGACCGACATGGCTTCCGCCGCGCAGTAAGCGCACAAGAAAGAGAAGATAGAAAAGGGGCCCAAGTGGCCCCTTTTCGCATTTTGGTTCTCTAATCGGATCGGAGAAGAAAACGATGAGCATGAAGACCTGGGCTTCTGTCGACGACTACATTGTCGAGGCTTTTTTCGATGCGGATCCCGCCCTCGATGCCGTTCTGGCGGCCAACCATGACCACGGCCTGCCGGCGATCGATGTTTCGCCGGCACAAGGCAAGCTGCTGTCACTTCTTGCGCGAATGCAGGGAGCCAAGAAGGTACTCGAAATCGGCACGTTGGGCGGCTACTCGACAATCTGGATGGCGCGAGCGTTGCCCGTGGACGGCAAGGTCGTGACACTCGAGCTTGACCCGCACCACGCCAGTGTCGCGCGGTCGAACTTTGAACGCGCAGGGGTGTCGGACCGGTAGAACTGCGGGTCGGACCGGCGCTTCAATCGCTTGCGGCGTTAGGCGCCGAGAATGCCGGGTCGTTCGACTTCATCTTCATCGACGCCGACAAGCCGAACAACCCGCACTATCTGTCGTGGGCCATGCGTCTTTCGAGGCCGGGGACCGTCATCGTCTGCGACAATGTCATCCGTGACGGCGCGGTGGTGAATGAAGATGGTCGTGACGCCAATGTCGAAGGGGCACGCGCGGCGTTCTCGTTCATCGGCAGCCACAAGCGTCTGGAAGGCACCGCGATCCAGATTGTTGGCGCCAAAGGCTATGACGGCTTTGCTATAGCGATCGTCAATTGAACTTGCGCGGTGAGTGGCCGGACATGCGATCCGGCCGACGCCCGCTGATCAATCGAAAAAAGCTTGCACCACATTGCGCTTGCCCAGCATGAAGGCGTCGGCGACGTGCTGAAGGGGCGCGAGATCGACGTCGGAGGTACCCGCGCGCACGATCTCGGCAAAGCGCCTGTAAAGCATCGGGTATTCCGCTTCCGGCTCCTCGTGAACGACGCGGCCGTCGACGGCGAGCTTCGAGCCGCCGCCGGAAAGCACCATTTTACCCCGGTCCGTCTCGGCCAGGATGTCCCAGCTCTGCGGGCCGGTCTGAAGCCAGTCGAGTTCCATCGTCACTGGCAATCCGTCCGAGGTGCGGAAGGTGACATGGGCCGCGACCGGGGATGCACGGTTCTCCGGAAAATCGAGCTCTGCCGAACTGATGAACATTGGCGGCAGGATGTGGGTGGCGATCGACAGTGCGTTGATGCCCGGATCGAAGACGCCGAAGCCGCCCGGTGCCCAGATCCATTCCTGATTCGGATGCCAGCGGCGGACATCTTCCTTCCAGATGATAGCGGCCGATCTGATTTTGGTTGAACCGAGGAAAGCGCGAGCGGCCTCGACAGCCGGCGCATAGCGTGAATGCCAACTGGCGAACAGGCAGACGCCGTTCGCTGCCGCCAGCGCTTTCAGGTCCTCGACCTCGCTGACGGTCGCGCCCGGCGGCTTTTCCAGGAAGACATGCTTTTTCGCCACCAGCGCCGTGCGTGCGGCGTCATAACGGAACTGCGGCGGCATGCAAAGCGACACCGCCTCGAGCTCCGGCACCGAGTCGAGCATCGCCTCAATCGTCGGGAAATTCGGGATGTCTTCGACTTTGCCGTGGCGGCTCGCTGCGGCGACCAGGCGATAATCCTGGTCCTTCGCCAAGGCCGGCAGGTGCTGGTCGCGGACGATCTTTCCCACGCCCACGATGCCGAGCTTGATGGGATTAGAGGACATGGGAGCTCCGCAGGTTGAGTGTGCTTGGTTTTACCAGAGGTCGCTTCTTAGCAGAGAACTTGTGTCGGGCAAGTCGCCGGGCTTTTGTCGCCGGCCGTGAGATCGACCGCGATTCAGATCTCTTCAGATCGGCACATCGAAGGTCACGATTGACACTTCGCCTTCGAGCGCGCCCTGATAGGCGGACAGATGCGGCTCCTCGTCGGGCACGCCGTCCAGGTCGCCGATCTGGTCGAGCTCGGCCTCGGCGTAACCTTCCGCGGCAAGTGATTCGAGAGCGCGGCGCACCGCCGAATCGTCGTCCGGGGCGACCAGCATCACATGCACGCCTTCCGGCTTGCCGCCTTTGCGCTTCCACACCCGGCCGGTAATAATGGTGACCGGGCGCTCCTCATTGTCATTCACGGGTTCGTACCTCCGGGCGAGGGGTTTTGGGCTGTTCATGCCGCCTTTTCGCACGAAGCACGGCGTGGAAACAGCCGCAAGCCGGTCACTTTCTGCCTTCCTCTTGAAAAACGGCGCAAGAAAATTACATGCGTTTTTCGCATGGCTGCCAAACCTCGGGTTCAGCGCAATATTTGCCGCTCCGGGGTTGACGGACAGTGGCCACACGAGTAGAAGCCGCCCAGTCAGAACCGATGTGAGGCTCTCGCTTCCGAAGCGACACGCTTTGGAGTTTGCCTCAAACAGGGTTCGTTTTACGAGCGAAAAGACATTTCCGGCGTGCATGAAGCGGCTTCCGCTTCCTCTGCCATTTGTTCGGGCAAGACCGCGAGGCGCGGTTTGTGGCCCGAATTTGCGTATGGAAATGACGCTTTGAGCGGCCCTGACCGGGCAAGACACGGAATTGAGAGACAAGAGGGTTTAATGCCTACCGTCAACCAGCTGATCCGCAAGCCGCGCATTGCGCCGGTGAAGCGCAACAAGGTCCCGGCCATGCAGCAGAACCCGCAGAAGCGGGGCGTCTGCACGCGCGTCTACACCACGACGCCGAAGAAGCCGAACTCGGCGCTGCGCAAGGTGGCCAAGATCCGCCTGACCAATGGTTTTGAAGTGATCGGTTACATCCCCGGCGAAGGCCACAACCTTCAGGAGCACTCGGTGGTGATGATCCGTGGCGGCCGCGTCAAGGATCTTCCGGGCGTCCGTTACCACATCATCCGCGGCGTGCTCGACACGCAAGGCGTGAAGAACCGCAAGCAGCGCCGTTCGAAATACGGCGCCAAGCGTCCGAAGTGACCGAAGCGTAGCCAAGGTCGTTCCGGACGGCGTCAAGCGACGATCCGGGATCCAGGCCACCGCGTAGAATTGAGGCAGAGAAAAAATGTCCCGTCGTCACAGTGCAGAAAAGCGTGAGATCAATCCGGACCCGAAGTTCGGCGATCTGATCGTCACCAAGTTCATGAATGCCGTCATGTATGATGGCAAGAAGTCGGTTGCCGAGACCATCGTCTACGGCGCGCTCGACCAGGTCCAGTCCAAGACCAAGCAGGAGCCGGTCACCGTCTTCCATCAGGCGCTCGACAATGTCGCGCCGCATGTGGAAGTGCGTTCCCGCCGCGTCGGCGGCGCCACATACCAGGTTCCGGTCGACGTGCGACCCGAGCGCCGGCAGGCATTGGCCATCCGCTGGCTGATCGCTGCCGCCCGCAACCGCAACGAGACCACCATGGTCGACCGCCTCTCCGGCGAGCTGATGGATGCGGCCAACAACCGCGGCACCGCCGTCAAGAAGCGTGAAGACACCCACAAGATGGCAGAAGCCAACCGCGCTTTCGCGCACTACCGCTGGTAAAGCGCGAACGAGACTGAAGAGGCACCTCCCATGGCCCGCGAATATAAAATCGAAGACTACCGCAATTTCGGTATCATGGCGCATATCGACGCCGGCAAGACGACGACCACCGAGCGCGTCCTCTATTACACGGGCAAGTCGCACAAGATCGGCGAAGTCCACGACGGCGCTGCCACCATGGACTGGATGGAGCAGGAGCAGGAGCGCGGCATCACCATCACGTCGGCCGCCACCACGACCTTCTGGAAGGGTCGCGACGGCAAGATGTATCGCTTCAACATCATCGACACCCCCGGCCACGTCGACTTCACCATCGAGGTCGAGCGTTCGCTGCGCGTGCTCGACGGCGCCATCGCGCTGCTCGATGCCAATGCCGGTGTCGAGCCGCAGACGGAGACTGTCTGGCGCCAGGCCGACAAGTATCGCGTGCCGCGCATGATCTTCTGCAACAAGATGGACAAGATCGGCGCCGACTTTTACCGCTCGGTCGAGATGATCGGTTCGCGCCTCGGTGCGCATGCCGTCGTCATGCAGTTGCCGATCGGCGCCGAGACCGAGTTCAAGGGTGTCGTCGATCTCGTCGAGATGAACGCGCTGGTCTGGCGCGACGAGACGCTGGGCGCTGCCTGGGACATCGTCGAGATCCCTGCCGACCTCAAGGCTCGTGCCGAAGAATACCGCGAGAAGATGATTGAGGCCGCCGTCGAAATGGACGAAACGGCGCTCGAGAATTACCTCGAAGGCAAGATGCCGAGCAACGACGAGATCCGTGCGCTCATCCGCAAGGGCACGATCGCGGTGAAGTTCTATCCAATGTTCTGCGGCTCGGCCTTCAAGAACAAGGGCGTGCAGCCGCTGCTCGACGCCGTCGTCGAATATCTGCCGTCGCCGGCCGATGTGCCTGCCATCAAGGGCGTCGACGCCAAGACCGACGCCGAGATCGAGCGTCATGCCGACGACAACGAGCCGCTGTCGATGCTCGCCTTCAAGATCATGAACGACCCGTTCGTCGGTTCGCTCACCTTTGCCCGCATCTATTCGGGCAAGCTCACCAAGGGCATCTCAGTCGACAACACCGTGAAGGGCAAGAAAGAACGGATCGGCCGCATGTTGCAGATGCATGCGAATTCGCGCGCCGACGTCGAAGAGGCGTTTGCCGGCGACATCGTCGCCCTCGCTGGTCTCAAGGACACCACCACCGGCGATACGCTCAGTGATCCGCTGCATCCGGTCATCCTCGAGCGCATGGAATTCCCCGATCCGGTCATCCAGATCGCCATCGAGCCGAAGACCAAGAACGACCAGGAAAAGATGGGTCTCGCCCTTCACCGCCTGGCCGCCGAGGATCCGTCCTTCCGCGTCAAGACCGACGAGGAAAGCGGCCAGACGATCATCTCCGGCATGGGCGAACTTCACCTCGACATCATCGTCGACCGCATGCGTCGCGAGTTCAAGGTCGAGGCCAATGTCGGCGCGCCGCAGGTGGCCTACCGCGAGACGATCACCCGCAAGCACGAGCAGGACTACACGCACAAGAAGCAGACCGGCGGTACCGGCCAGTTCGCCCGCGTCAAGATCCTGTTCGAGCCGAATCCGGAAAGCAGCGAATTCGAGTTCGAAACCAAGATTGTCGGCGGCGCTGTGCCGAAGGAATACATCCCCGGTGTCGAAAAGGGCATCAACAGCGTCATGACCTCGGGCCCGTTCGCCGGCTTCCCGATGATCGGCGTCAAGGCGACGCTGATCGATGGCGCCTACCACGACGTGGACTCGTCGGTTCTGGCCTTCGAAATCGCCGGCCGCGCCTGCTTCCGTGAAGCAGCGCCCAAGCTTGGCGTGCAGTTGCTCGAGCCGATCATGAAGGTCGAGGTGGTGACGCCGGAAGATTACGTCGGCAGCGTTATCGGTGACCTGAACGGCCGTCGTGGCCAGATCCAGGGCCAGGAAGCCCGCGGCGTCGCGGTGGTCATCAACGCGATGGTTCCGCTCGCCAACATGTTCAAATACGTGGACAACCTTCGCTCGATGAGCCAGGGCCGCGCGGCCTACACGATGCAGTTCGACCATTACGAGCCGGTCCCGACCGCGGTCGCCCAGGAAGTCCAGAAGAAATACGCGTAACTCGAAACGAGTTGCACCAGTAACTTAATTCAAGGCCCGCACGGGCTGGCAGGAATGGAGAGATCACATGGCAAAAGGTAAATTCGAGCGCACTAAGCCTCATGTGAACATTGGCACGATTGGTCACGTCGACCATGGCAAGACGTCGCTGA
>NZ_JAMYRN010000043.1:0-17559 GCF_040321435.1 Mesorhizobium sp. M0410 | reverse complement strand
ATCGAAAGCTTGACCCCGGCACCGCGGTGCTCAGGTGCTCATGGCCGCCGGATACGCACGTCTGCGGTCTTCACCGGATGGGTACGGGCTTTCTCCATTCCCACGGTAGCAATTCAGGAAGCCGGCTATGTGGGATGCCGGCGATGCGCGCGAGCACGTCGGCCAGCCAGGGCCAACGATATATCGGTTGGTGGTGGCAATGCTCGAATGGCCGAGATAATCGCGGATGACAGCCACGTCGGTAACGGCGCGAAGAGGATGATTTTGTTGAGGAGGATCACCGCCGCTCGCCAAAAGTCCTCGATCTGGATCGAACAGATAAGAGCGCCGCCGCCCGCCTTCGCGTTCGGCTTGCTACGCTATGATCTCGGGCGCATCATATCCAGGCGTGACTGTTCCGTCCGCATGGATATCGGCAGCATACGCGGACATTCGGGTGGCGTTACGATCGTCGATTGGGATTAATTAAAAGGGTTCCGCCGTAAGCGGGGAACGCATGGGTGATAGCATTCGTCTGTTAGTGACCGCATTTCTATGAAGTACTAAGACATCAGTGCCTACACGTCCCCCATAAGCGCCTTTAGATGAGGCCCGTGAAGGGTTTGCGCACCAACCCTCCGATGAAGAACTCGACCATCGAGGTGAAGTCGAAGACAGGAATTTGGGTAGCCTGCTGAACCGCATGAGTGAAAGGCGGCAGATCGCCGCACTCCAGCAGCAGCATACCAATGTCGGGTCGCTCCTCTTGTAGAGCTACCGCGGTATTAACCACGTCGGCCTGGCAGCCCCCGACGTCCAAGTCGCCCGAGGGTGTAACCCAAGCGTCCCCGAACACGGGAGTGTCCTCGAGTCCAGCGATGACAACCCTACGGCCAATATCGGCTCGCAACCCGCTCGCAACTAGCATGTCCTGCGTCAGTGCAGACTTGCTTGCCACAATTATGCCAAGCGCCTGGCTGGCAGGAAGCATCTTTTCGAGAAAAGGAGCGAGGAGAAGGCTCGACAGGAACACCGGCACATCTACCGCATCGCGCACCGCTTGCTGGAATCGAATCGAGTACCCGCAGTTGCAGGTAATCAATTGAGCACCCTCACGGACGAGCTCGACAGCTGCCTCCACCACAGCCGGCGTCATCTTATCGCCGTCGGACGCAAAGATGGACGTGTCGTTAAGGCCGGGCACTATCTTATAGCGCACAGGGACGCTCCAAGTTGTCGCATTGGCAACGCACCCGGGTAAATAAGGGCGCACGCCGGGGTTAGGCATGCGTTCAGTTAGCAAAATTCCAAGGGGTGCACCGTGGAACGCCAAACGCTGCTTCACCCAAGCGGGCCACCGCATACCTTTGGTAGGATAAGTATCGAGCATTGGGGTTTCACCTCTTTAATTGCCCATACCTTCTGATGGGCGGTTGTGATCGCTAGCTTTGTCGCGAACTTTAAATATTTCTGCGTCGGGCGGATGCAGCTCGAACCACTGCACGTCAAGTATATGTCACTTGGGGTTGGACTCACCAACATCAAGTCGCGAACGGTACCATCGCGCTTCCAGATGACTAGACGACGTTGCCCTTGGCATGCACCCGGTTTAAATTGAACCGCTACCCGATGCGCTTTAATCAGCGCTAGCTAGTTTCCGTCCATAAACGCCAACATATTGATATTGTTCTCGGAGTTTTGCGCAGGCCAGGCCCGGCGGTTTCAGGTACACTTTGGTCTCATGCCACTGATTCCAAAGCACATCTGCAGCCGCCGGAGCCGACAATGCGCCAAGAACGCACCGTCCAAGCCAGATCCTATGAGGAGGGTGGATAGGGACCTGCGCTGTGGCAAAGTGCGGTTGCTTAAACACAAACACCCTACCTCTGGAGACAAGCATGACCGTTGCAGCTCACCGACCGAAAGCGCCGACCGCTATCCGCACCGATCTTGGCGCAATTTTCATCTCATTGGAATTGAGCCGCTCCAAATGGCTGATCACCTCGCTGTCGCGGGGTGGCGGGGAGAAGATGTCGAAACATATGGTGGCGGCCGGCGACGTCGCCGGACTGCTGGCGCGCTTTGCCGAGCTCAGGAAAAGGCAGAGGCTCGGACCGGGCAGTGCTTTTCCGATCATCGTGATCCAGGTGGCCGGGCTCGACGGCTTCTGGATCCATCGCGTGCTGCAAGCCGAAGGAATCGAAACCACGTCGTCGATCCGGCATCGATTGCGACTTCGCGCCGGCGCCGCCGCGCAAAGACCGACAAGATCGACGGTGAGGCGCTGGTCCGGGCGTTACTGGCCTTCAAGCGAGGCGAGCCACGGGTGTGTGCGATGCTCCGGGTGCCGACGCCCGAGGAAGAAGACCGTCGCCGCATCTCGCGTGAGCGCAAGGCCTTGACGAACGAGCGCGTGCGACACGTCAATCGCGTCAAAGGCCTGCTGTTCGCCCAGGGCATGTCCGGCTACGAGCCGCTGCGCCGCGCCGGCGCAAGAGATTGGAGGCGCTCAAGACCGGCGACGGCCGACCCTTGCCGGCCCATCTGCAGGCGCAGGTCGGCCGGGAACTCGACAGGCTCGAACTGCTGCTCGAGCAGATCAAGGCGGTCGAGACCGAGCGCGATGCCATGCTCGCGGCCACGGAGGTTGTCTCGCCGGCACCGGCGATGCTGCTCGACCTGAAGGGCATCGGGCCGGAGTTTGCCGCTGTTCTGTGGTCGGAGGGTCCGCGTCTCTGGCTTTTCATGTCTTTCGCAGGCTCTTGCTTCTCTCCGGGATCGGCCCTTTGGCCCTCCCATTATGGGTTCAGAATGATGAAAGAACAATCTCATATACGTTCTGAGCGTTATTTTACGATCGAACGGGAGAGTCAGCGAACTTACTTCACCATCGTCCCGTGAAGGGCACCTATCCGCCGGTTTGCGGATTCCGTTATCTCCTTGGCCGCGCCGTTATCCGATTGGTTTCAGCCGGCAGCCGGCAAAGCATCCCTCGTCCAGCAAAATTCGGTGCCGTCACTCATCATGCGATGCATGATCACCGCCAGCCTGCGGGAGAGCGCAACAGTGGCGTTTTTCTTGCCGCTCCGTTTGGCGACATTCATCGCCCAGGCCTTCAGCCATGACCATTTTTTCACATTGTTCAGCAGGATCTGGGCAGCTTCGTAAAGCAGCGCTCGCATCATTGCGTCACCGCATAACGAGACGCGGCCAACGCGTTTGCTTCCCCCCGACTCGTTGAGCTTCGGCGTCAGCCCCAATATCGGTCCGACAGCCTTCGAGTTCTTGAACCGCTGTGGAATGTCGATGGTGCTCGTGAATGCCAGGGCTACAACGGCACCCGATATCGGGGACCGTCATCAGAAGCTGGCACATTTCATCGTTGCGCGCGATATCCAGAACCTTTTTGTCCAACCGGGCGAAACGCAGTTTACACCTCGCTGTCAGCAGCGGCTCCATGATCTCCTGGAGATCAGCCATGCCGTCGACCATCTCGCGGATACGCTCCTCGAATTTGACCGCTCCAACGTTCCCGACCTTCAGCCCAAATTGCGCAAAAGTCCGCGAATGTCGTTTTCAATGGCAACCGCTTTTCCCTGCAGTAGCTTGCGCGCCGTCAGCAGGGCTCGCCGCTTCTGGCTCGTCAGCGTTTTCACATGCACAGGACGGTATAGATTAACCCGCATCATCTGCGCGATGCGACGTGCATCGTTGCGATCGGTCTTGTTCGGCTGCGCCTTCATGAACGCCTTGACGTGACGCGTCTCAATGCAGATCACCGGTAATCCCCTCTGGCCAAATCTTCGAACAGCCACTGCGACAGAGGCCCGGCTTCAAGACCCACCCGTTCGATCTGCCATGACGGGTCTTTCAAAACGGCGATCAGGTCATCGGGATGGCTGGGAACCTTCACCTCTCGGCAAATCTTATCCGTTTCATCGACAATGCAGACGGCGGTCTCTTTGACCGAGACATCGAGGCCGATATAATGTTGCATGCTGCGCTTCCTTTCTGATGCTTGTGGCTGTTGCAAAACATGGACCACGTTTACCATCGCTGCGAAGCGCAGCACCTCTACCATCCACTGCCGTCTGAAGGGTGAGGCTCAAGCCGAATACCCCATCTCATATAAGCATATTCGATCTTTTTGCCACGCACGAGATCGGCCACGAACTGAAGGCGATGTCGCAATGGCTGGACGAGCATCGCGATCTGCTTGGCCTGGTGGCGCGAGATCTGAGTCGACGTGGCGTCCAGGCCACCGGACGGCAAGGGCTGCCGGCCGAAGCGGTATTTGCGCTGCGCGCTCCTCAAGCAATACCGCCAACTGAGCTATCAGGAACTGGCGTTCCATCTGGAGGACTCGGCCTCGTTCCGGGCCTTTGCGCGGCTGCCGTGGTCATGGAGCCCGCAGAAGTGGGTGCTGCAAAAGACGATCAGCGCGATCCGACCCGAGACCTGGGAAGAGATCAATCGGGCGCTGCTGTCGAATGCCCGGCAGGCAAAACTGGAAGAGGGCACCGTCCGTGCGGCTGGACAGCACTGTGACCTCAGCACTCATGCACGAACCGAGCGACAGCAGCCTGCTGTGGGATGCGGTGCGAGTGATGGTGCGCTTGTTGAAGCAGGCTGATGCCTCGCCGGCGGCGCCGGCTTGGAATGGCGCGATCATTGCCGCGCGGCCAAGAAGCGCGCCCGCAAGATCCAGTTCACACGTGGCCGACCCAACCGTGTCCAACTCTACCGTGAACTGATCGCGATCGCCTGCGCGACCTTGGCCTATCTGAAGCAGGCGACGGAACGATTGGCCATGGCGAGCACTTCGCTCGTCGAACTCTGGCAAGCCCAACTCTGTCACTATCGGCCGCTGATCGAGCAAATCATCGCACAGAGTGAGCGGCGAGTGCTGGCCGGCGAGCAAGTGCCGGCCGGCGGGCATGATCCTCGATCTGGTGATCGAGGCGGGCAATCCGCGCGACAGCGATCGATTGCTGCCGATGCTGGAACGCCACATCGCCTTCTATGGTCACGCGCCGCGGCAGGCGGCGGCCGACGGCGGCTTTGCCAGTCGCGACAATCTGGCTACAGCCAAGACCTTGGGCGTTCGCGACATGGCATTCCACAAGAAAGCCGGCCCCAGGATCGAGGACATGGTTAGAAGCACAATTGGGTTTACCGCAAGCTGCGCAACTTCCGTGCCGGCATCGAGGCCGACATCTCATGCCTCAAGCGCGCTTATGGCTTGGCGCGCTGCACCTGGCGCGGCCTTGATCACTTCAAGAGCTACGTCTGGTCCTCGGTCGTGGCCTACAATCTCGTCCTCTTCGCACGCGTCTCAAACCGACCTGATGCCGAGCCATTGCGCGGGTCAGCAGCCCCGCCGGCAGGCGCCGGCTCCATAGCCATGACTAACTTCCGTCCGGCGAGTTCTTTCTGGCGCGATCCATGGGACTTCGCGTCGGCCCGGTACCGCAAACGACGTCCTTCCTGCGGCAGACCTCTGTAAACACCCACCAAAATGGGCGTTTATGGACGGAAACTAGCTAGCGCCCGTTAAAGCGCATCGGGTAGCGGTCCAATTTAAACCGGGTGCACGCCAAGGGCAACGTCGTCTAGTCATCTGGAAGCGCGATGGTACCGTTCGCGACTTGATGTTGGTGAGTCCAACGCCAAGTGACATATACTGACTGCAGTGGTTCGAGCTGCATCCGCCCGACAGGCAGAAATATGTAAAGTTGATCGCGACAAGCTCGCGGGAGTGTGTTTCCAAGGCCGCTGTCCTCGCCAAGTCGGAACGATCGGCGAAGTCGAAATCCCTCCGGTGCGGAAGGCCGCCTCAGGGTATCCAATCGCCTGCCATCTTCCCTTAGACGGGCTGCCTGAGCGGATGCCAGGGATTTCGAAAGCTGTCACAACCTCATAATCATGCAAGAGAAGGAAACACCAATGACACAGCCGCGATACGCCGCAGGCCTGCCGAGCGTAGGACTGACATCATTTCTTCGGGCTCCAGTCGTCGAGGAGTTCAGCAAGATCGACGCAGATATCGCATTCCTCGGGGTGCCCTACGATGGAGGAAACGGTTGGCGGCCGGGCACAAGATTCGGGCCCCGTGAAATCCGTAATCTGTCCGTCCGCTACGGCGCCTGGGGCGGTCACTCTGCAAATGGCTACTGGGACATCAAGGACAGACAGCGTTACTTGGACGGAATACGGATGGTCGATTGCGGCGATGTTGACATCGCCTTTTATGACTTTGACAGGAACTCGCGCCTTATCAGTTCAAGCATCGAAGCAATTCTCGATCAAAAGGCATTCCCCGTGATAGTTGGAGGTGACCATTCCGTCAGTTATCCGAATGTCCGCGCGTTCTCTCGCTTCGAAACGATCGACGTCGTGCACATCGACGCCCACATGGATTGGCGTGATGAGATCGATGGGGTCCGTCATGCCAACGCGATGCCCATGCGCCGGATCAAAGAACTGCCGTTCGTCCGAAACATGGTCCAGATCGGCATACGAGACGTTCGCACCACCGCCGATCAGGTGCGAGATGCAGAGGAAGCGGGAGCGATCGTTATTACCCGGGACGAGGTCCGCGATGAGGGTGTCAAGGGCATATTGGATCGCTTCCCTGATCTTGGAAATGTCTTTGTGAGCATTGACATTGATGGGCTCGATCCCTCGATTGCGCCGGGCACAGGCTCCCCAACACCTGACGGCCTCCTTTATCACGAAGTTCGCGGGCTACTCAGAGGCGTTGCCGCTACCAGTAATGTTGTCGGCTTTGACCTCGTTGAGGTGAATCCGATGGTCGATGAGGGCGGAAGGACATGCCTCTTGGCCAGCGTGATGATCTTGGAATTTCTCGGTTCGATTTTCGCCAAACGCCAGTCGGTTATAAAGTAAACATTTAATTCATCTTTAAAGGGTAGGCTTATGTCACGGCGATATAATCGCCAATCTGACCTCGGTCGGTTCGGCAACCTTCTTCAAATCCCCAGTTCGCGAAGATCTGTTGCAGGTCAGCGGCGACGTTGCGTTCCTCGGCATTCCTTATGACGGCGGTGTTGGCTACAGGCCCGGTACTCGGTTCGGACCCAACGCACTGCGTGAATACCGCAAGCGCTTCACATCATGGGGCGTCGCTAATGCACCTGGTTATTGGACTCAGACGCCGGGATCGAGGCAGAGCGGCTTCCGCTCGAGGACCGATCAGATGCTGCGCCTTTCGGTCGTGGAGATTCTGCCCGACTGCGGAGCACCGGCACAGTTCGATTGGAAGCGCAAGGAAACGGCTCTGTTTCTCAACTTCGACTGAACGCACAGCTTTGAAAGGCGGCCCGACAGCCATGAGCATCCGAACAAACTCGCGCCGCGCGCTTGGCGCGCTATCCGGCGGCGTACTACATCTTTCTAGCTTTAGGGCATATGCTAGCCGGCGCAGACGGCTATACGGGTCCCGACCTGGCAGCGAGCACGGCGGGCAACGGCCCGCCGAGACACGCGAGCTGCGATCAGTCGCCGAATGTGATGCACCGAAACCTGCAGTGTGAGGCGGTACCGACAAGGGCGATCCCCCGAATTCGGATCATCTCAAAACCAGATGTTCTAGATAGATAGATTATATTTGACGGCGGCTCGAAGTTCGAATGACGTCATGCAAGCAAAAGAGCAAGAATGCGGAATCGGGAGGAACATCGTCTTTCTTTTGGGCGCAGAAAGCCAAGGACAAATCCCGATGTAAAGGTTAACGGTCGATGAGGAGGCAAAGGGATATCCCACGGCAGAACGATTTGTAAGGTCGCTGCCGAGCCGTCTATTACTAGAGCATTGTAACTCAGCCGTTTCGAGCAGAACCGATCGTGAATTGCGGCTCTTGTTCCTACAAAAAGCTCGCAACTCGTGGGGTTCCACGGTTTGTGCCTGGGCACAGGCGAAAAGCACTCGAGCGACTTCAAAAACTCTCAGGGCCATTCGGGACGAAAATTACGATTCAAAGCGACATTGGCCTGATCACGGCACGCTACCGGATCCAATTCAACTGCATTCTGTGATTGCAGCGCAAAGCTGCGTACGCCTTAAACGGAGGTTGCAATGACGAATAAACCGCACCTGACTTTTGATCTGAACATACCCGGCGTGAGCACCGGATATCTTGTGGTCCCCGAAGGGACTGATCACGAAACCCTTTCGCTCCCGGTCTTCTACTGCAACAAGGGGGAAGGGCCTCGCCTGCTTATCACTGGCGGGTGTCATGGCAACGAATTGGAGGGGCCCATTGTGGCCCGGCGGCTTGTTGATTGGCTTCCAAAGGCGCAAACCTGCGGAAAAGTTATCATCCTTCCCGAGCTCAATCCACTCGCGGTTAGGGCATGGACCCGTAATACGCCGGCTGATGGCCTGGACCTCAATCGAGTGTTTCCTGGCCGCGTGGAGGGGTCAGTAACCGAACGAATCGCGGACGCTGTTTCGCGTGTGTTGGTTCCATCTGTGGAAACAATTTTCGACTTGCATAGCTTTGGGCCAGATTGGGAGTTTCCGCCAGCGAGCATTACCCATCCGGTTGCCGACGCCGATCTGATGGCCAAGACACTTCAGATGACAGAGGCATTTAAGTTGCCTGTGACCTTGCTCTGGGAACGCGATGATACGCCGGGAATGTTCGATACCTTCGCACACAGCCAGGGCAAGGTGTTCGTTTGCGCGGAGTTCGGCGGTGGTACAGTCGGCGCCGTGTCGCTGTCGATCTATGAAGCTGGCGTACGCAATGCCCTCATTGCCCTCGGGCTTGTTGAAGGAAAAGCGGAGTTTCCAAGCTTCCGTCACCAGAAATCAGGTCAGACACTGGAAACACTCTCATCTGACTTTTTAATCTCACCAGTACCAGGGATATTCGAGCCCCGCTGTGCGGCACTTGATATTGTCAAGAAGGGTGATCTTCTCGGCATCCTCCATTCGATGGACACGCTGTCGGCTGATCCCCAAATTATCTACGCACCTGCAGGGTCCACTGTCTGCGCCATTCGATCTGGAGCTCACGTGGAAGCCAACGAAAGGCTGGTCTATCTATCTCGGCCGCTAAAGCTTTGAGTATCCGGCAAGCAGCCGTCGTGACTTCAATCAAAAGGCGCTACAAAATGCCGCTGCGGCGTAGTATTGCAAGAAAGGAGATCGTTAAGCGAGCTTTTCTTGCAATTTTGATTTGCATTTCCCTTGTATGACGAAGCGTGGATTCACTCGGTTTTAGCGGCGGTGAATCGAGGAGCGGCGACGTCGAGACTACGCGAGCGGCGCGAGAGCAGGATCTGTTCCGCTCCCGGCGGGATCAGATCATCAACATGAAGCACGAACTGGTGCGGCTGGCGCAGGCGATCGACTGGCCGCGCTTCGGTAGCAGGGATGCCGTCATCCGTGTCAGCCACTCGATGGCGCCGGGCGTGGCTTGCCAGGCTGGTCGTTTTCCTCAACGTCGTCAGCTGCCTCATCCTCGCCGCCCAAGGTGATATAGCCGTCCGGAGAGGCAACCAGTGGCTGCTTTCCGGACAGGACGCCGGGCACATGGCTGTTCGCGAGCCAGGCCTCCTCGGCCAGCTTTTCAGCGCCCGGATCGTTTTCGCGGAAGGCAAGAAGGGCCCGCGTGTAGAGCCATGCAGCAGCGCAATCGTCTTCATACTGTTTGAGCAGCTTCTTCAAGGCCTTGATGTCGTCGCGTGCCAGAAAATGCCCGGCCAACACGTAGCGGATGCCCTGATTGTCATTGGGATTGAGCTCGAGCATGGCTTGATAATGGTCGATGGCCTCCTGATGCTGACCAAGCCGACGGAGCGCGGCAGCCAAGCCGGCCCGCGCCCGCATATAGGGGCGCGTCTCGAGAAAACCCCAGAAGTGACCGGCATATTCCTCAAACCCTTCCGGTCCGAGCGGCACCTCACCCGCCGCAACGCCCTTCTCGTAGTAGTCGAGCACTTCCTCGACAGAGCCCGCGTCCTCTTCGGCCAGAAGCACATAGGCGTCGGCGCACAACGGCGATACCTTCAGCGCTTTCCTGGCCAGCGCGATACGTTGCTGCGACTGGTCGGCTTCCCAAGCCTCATACATGATGTCTTGCGGCGTCCGTCGGGTCGCTCCCACGCCCTCCGCCGAAAAGACCGGCCATGAACCCGTCCATGCCGCGCCGATCCGGCATCGGAGGCAGAGCGCCGGCCTTATGCGATGTGCTGGATTTCGGGGCGGTCTTCTTCTTCCGGGGCTTTTTCGATACGGGCACGAACTTTTCCTTTCCGCTTCACGCCGCCAAGCGCTGTTCGAAGTCGATTCGTCGGCTGAGATCGGCATCGAGACGCCCATAGGGGGGTGATGTGGCGTGGATGGCCGGCGTCAGCCCGCGATGGTCGTCGGCCGTCATCCGCTCCAGCCACCCCGGTCGTCTTTTTGCCGAGATCGGCCAACGCGGCATAGATCGGATGTTGCACGGTCGTTCCGGCAAAACGGTGCAGGATTGGTTCGGGCTCGGCCGTGCGATGCCGCAGAGCGGCCGTGTATTTGATCATCTCATCGTACTGCTGCTCAATCAGCCGCCAGTCGATCGCCCTGCTGAGGATCGGCGCAAGATTGCCCAGCGCGCCGCGCAACCCCGCCTCCGGCAAATAGAGCTTCTGCCGGACGACCGCCTTCAGCCGTGGTGCCAACTCAAAGCCGAGCAGATGGCAAAAGGCGAACGCCACCTCACTCTACCCGTGGCTGTCGACATAGTGGCGTTCGACGGTCATGTCGGTGCAGCGACGCAGCTCACCCTCGATCATCGCGCTCACCTCGGAAGACGAGCAGCGCTTGAGCTGGGAGTAAATGCAGGTCGCCTGCCGCTCCATGTGCCAGTAGATCATCACACCGCGACCGTTGGAGCGGACATGCCATTCAGTCATCAGGTTCTGATCCCAGTTCTTGGAATCCGAGGCACAGGCCGTGCCCGCCTCGCCCCAGATGCGGGGGTCGCGTGTGGCCAGAATCGCATTCGTCACGATCGCGGTCGCGCTACCTATGGCCTCTTTGTGGATAAACAGGCGGCGCACATGCAGCAGATCGGCGTAGCTGACGTCCTCCGTCCCGGCGCTGACCCGCTTCAGACCGGCGTTGGTGCCGAGGCCGTAGAGGCACAGAACCAGCCGACGACGCAGCGTATCGGGATCGAGAATGACTCTATCGCCGGAAGTAGAGAACCGTTCAGAAAGCCGGTTCGCAGCGCGGTCTCCGTCAGCACGTCGATCAGATCCGTCATCGGCCACCGGCGTTCGAGCTCCGCCTTGACCGCCTCGAGATTGGGCGGCGCCGGCAACGGGTCGAACGGCGTGATCGAAGGCCTGTGCATCCTGGCTGCGGCCAAGGTCGCGATAATAGTCCGCGCGGCGCTCTTGAAAATCCTGCGGCAGATCCTCGTCCGGATTGCGGTAGCGGTCCGCTCCGACTACCCAGATCTCCTTGCAGCGTAGCCGTTCGCGCAGCGCCGTCGTGACGCAGATCTCGTAATTGATCCGGTTGATCTGAAAGCCTCCGGCGCTATCCTTCTCAACCACCAGATCGCGCCACTTAGCCGAGACAACGCCGTCGATCGGGATTTTGTCCTCGGGACGGATGACGCGGCGGCCGTGACCTGCCACGGGTAATTTCCTCCAGTTGGGATTAGAGTCCGGCCTCGTTTGAAGGACGGACTGATGAAGAGAAAGCGATTTGCGGAAGAGCAGATCATCGCGGTTTTGCGCGAACACGAGGCGGGGGCGAAGGCGGGCGATCTGGCCCGCAAGCACGGGATGTCGGAGGCGACGCTGTATAATTGGAAGGCCAAATATGGCGGGATGGAGGTGTCGGACGCCAAGCGGCTGAAGGCGGAGGAGGAGGAGAACGCGAAGCTGAAGAAGCTGCTTGCCGACCAGATGCTGGAAGCCTCGGCGCTGCGCGAGCTTCTTTCAAAAAATGGTAGGGCCCGTCGCCAAGCGAAGCCGTCGCGCATCTGAGGGCCGCCATGGGCCTGTCGGAGCGGCGGGCCTGCTCGATCGTCGCTGCCGACCGCAAGATGATCCGTTACCGGTCCTGCCGGCCGCCTGAGACGGAACTGCGCGGCCGCTTGCGAGACCTTGCCAATGAGCCGGCGCTTCGGCTATCGGCGGCTGTTCATCCTGCTCAGACGCGAGGGCGAGCCGTCGGGGATCAACCGCATCTATCGGCTCTATCGCGAGGAAGGGCTGACGGTTCGCAAGCGACGGTCACGACAACGCGCGGTTGGCACCCGCGCCCCGGTTCTCCGAGGCAAGGCCGAACGCCCGCTGGTCGCTGGATTTTCCACGGCCAGTTCCCCGCGGCAGGCGCTTCCGCGTGCTCAACATCGTCGACCACATGACACGCGAATGCCTGGCGGCGATCGCAGATACCTCGATCTCGGGCCGGGGTGTCGCGCGCGAACTGACGAAACTGGCCGCCCGCCGCGGCAAGCCTGGCATGATCGTCTCCGTCTACGGCACAGTTCACCTCGAACGCCACCCTCCCCTGATCGAAGGATCACAAGGTGGAATGGCATTACATTGCGCCGGGCAAGCCGATGCAGAACGGCTTCTGCGAGAGCTTCAACGGCCGGATGCGCAACGAACTCTTGAACGAAACCTTGTTCTTCGGCCTTGACCATGCGCAGACGACGATCGCCGAATGGGCGGACGGCTACAACCGATCGCTCCCACATTCGGCGCTCGGCTACATCACGCCCGCGGCTTATTCCGCCAATCTCACCGCAAGGGCGATCAGCTGCACAACCCCGACCAGCTCCGCCGATCGCCCGTTGCTCAACCCGCGCCATACGGCGTACAACCCGCCGAGGCTCTAATTGCCGCTGGATGAAAATTCGGTCGCAGGTCAGCCGTCATCGCGAAAGCGCTTCAGCCGATCGAGCGCCTCCAGAACCGGGCGGTGCCTGGCATTGTTGGATCGAAATTCCAGCGTCGTCAGCACCGCTGGCAACATCCGCCGATAATGTCGGGCATAGGAGGAGCGCAACGCCGCATGAACCCGCCGCTCGAACGTGCCCGCCGCCTTGTGCTCGCGGAAAATGGGGGAAAGCACGGGTTCGCCACCCACAGCCGGAAACACCACGTCACGCACGATGCCGTCGGGTTTTTCGGTCGCCGCTTCGGCGATCCGGATCAGCATAGTCTCCTTGCCATGAACCCGTTCTCCCGGGCGAGCGCCCTGACCACGGACCGCTTCGCCTGCGAGCCGACCTTGTGGACTACCTCCACCAGAAGATCGATGAGCCCGTCGGTGATCTCACGGCTCCGCTGCGCCAGGAAAACGGCGTAAAGCGCATGCCGCCGTCCTTGCGGATGCTGCCGCATCCGCCAGGCCGCCTCATTGGCTACCAGGACGGCGCAATGTCCGCGCGATCGGATTGTCGAAAGCGAGCGTCGTAGCCGCCGGCAGCGCCAGCGACCGCACGAAATCGAGCCGGCGCGCCGCAAGAAGGATGTTGTCAAGGTTGGGCTGGCCGGGATCGGCCTTCAAGCTGCTGAAGCCGGACACCGGATCCGCGTCGGCCAGCGACGAATCCAGCCGGGCCTTCAACTCAGGCGACAGTGCCGCGTCGACAGCCGCCAGCACCTGATCCTCAAAGCGACGCTGCGCCGTAGCAACCAGCCGGTCAAGAGCCTCCCCTTCCGGACAGCCGACACGCTGCTCAGCAAACCATGCCGTCAACCGGCCGACCATGATCGCCGGCGACAATCCCAACGGGCAGAGACCTTTCGTCGCCCAGGGCAAGGCACGATCCATATCCCGGCCGGTCGACTGCCGAATGCCGAGATATCTGAGCACCTCTGCCCGCTGCCGGCGACCTGTTCGTCCTTGCCGGTCGTAAGCTTCGATGTCGGCCAGCGACGTCCAGTCTGCTGGGCCAGGTAGGCGAGCGCGCCACCCGGGACTCAGCTGCTCCTTGCGCAAAGCGCCCGGCGCAGTGGGCAGCTTCGTTTCCAGCAAGCCCAATTCCTCGAAGCTAAGGCTCCACCAGGCCGTCAGACCGTCCGCCGCTTGCCAATCCGCGCCCATCACGCCCTCTGAAGCAACTCTATTCAGCCACCATGTCCACCCCAATGGGCAACGGTCAATTGCAAGGCGAGTTTCCACAATGTTCTCTTCGTTGGCCAAATTTGAAGCTATCGTGTAACTGTGCCATCTCAGTTCTCGATGGATATCATATCGAAAATATTCTTGTCAGTTGATCGGCCGATCGACACTATCCGCTTGGGTACGGATGCAATGATGCGCCGTCGTCTGCCGGGTCTCGAACCTAATAGCGCTATCTGCCAGTCCCAATCTCAATGCGCGGGCTTGGCCCGTGTTAGCAATCAAAATCACATATTGGGGAACTTCATATGAACAAGCTTATAACGCTCTTTGCGACTGCAGCATCACTCATAGTCGCATCGGTGGTGCCATTCGGCCAGGCCCATGCGGGCGAAGTGCTAGACAAAGTGCTGCAGTCAAAGACGCTGACGGTGGCCGTGGGAACGGACTGGGGTGCGATCTCGCACTTGGACAAGAATCACGAGCTAGTTGGCTACGACGTCGATATCGTAAAGCAGATCGCAAAATCGCTCGGTGTGGAGCCGAAATTCGTTACGCCGAGCTGGGACGTCATCACTTCAGGCATGTGGGAGGGCCGTTGGGATATCGCCATGGGTCAAATGGTGCCGACCGAGGCTCGGGCAAAAGTGCTTAATTTCCCGGCTGTCAATATATGGGTACCCTCGGTTGCCGTCGTTCACAAGGACAGCAAAGCAACCCAGCCTTCGGACCTTGAGGGAAAGGTGGTTGGCGTAACAGGGGGCTCCTCCGATGCCGACTATGCCAATCATAGTCTAACGCCAGCCTGGACAAACGCCAAGCCCATTCAGTACCAATTCAAGGCTGGCCAGGTCAAGACGTACGGGACTGCCAACATTGCATATGATGATCTGCGTCTTGGCGATGGGGTTCGCCTGGATGCAGTTCTCACAGACGCCTTGAGCGCTCAGGAGGTAATCAAGGCAGGCTACCCTCTCAAGATTCTCAAGCCAGCGCTGTATTCCGGGCCTGGAGCAATCGCTATTCTTCGAGGCGACAAAGAATTCAGTGAGAAGATTGCAGCCGTTGTTAACGAAATGAAGGACGACGGCACGCTCTCTGAGCTTTCGAGGAAGTGGTACGGTGCCGATTACTCTAAGGAACAGTGAGTGAGTCACTACAGATGGGCGGTCCGAGTTAGCTTTGGTCGCTCTTCTTTCTGATCCGCTCAAGGTTAAGTTTAGCCAGATGTCGAAGTTAATGTAAACGTGCCATCGACGAGCATGGAGCGCCTGCTCCACTGTCGCTCGCATGAGTTTCCTTGGAGCCGCGACCAATGTCCGAGCAAGCTGCTAGATAAGGAGGGTCACCACCCGCCGTCTTTCCGGCGAACAGCAGGAGCGAGAAGCCGAATCGGTTTTCGTCCGCTGCATCTCCGATCGCGTCTGACTTTGCTCCATAGGAACGATTGAGGAGCAGGGCTCCCGCCGACTTATTCAACAAGCCGCAGCGCGAACGCACCAGCCAATTTCTCTCCGCGTTCAGAAAGGCAATCTGACCGCGGAATCTGGCCATGTCGGGGCTGAACTGACGATTTGTCGATGCACGTAAGGTGCTGCAGCGGTCTATCTCGAAATGCGATGATAGCCTTCGACGCTTTGTATTGGCGTCATCGAATCCAAGTGACCCGGACCTCAATTTTCAACGGCCAGCCAATAACGGTACGCCCCAATTCGAGAAGAATTATTGTGCTGATCAAAGCTATAATTCTTACGCCCGGAACCGCTGCCTTCTTTTACGATGACCAGGCTGCTATCCGGTCTGGTGCTGGCTACAACGGGTTTCTCTATGTGGGTGAACCGTTAACCCCGGGCTTCAAGTCTATTCGAGTACCCCGCATCGTCTCAGTATCGGCCTTGTGCTAGCCGGCGATGCAATTGTCTGGGGCGACATGATGGCCGTGCAGTACTCCGGTGCGGGCGGGCGTGATCCGCTGTTTGATCCAGACCGGATTATGAAGTTGATCCGCGGCTTCTGGGAGCGGACGTATCAAAGTTTCGAGATGCTTGCACCAGCGCTTTTGCGTCCTTCGAGGGCAAGCGTCTGCCCCTGTCCATCGAGTATGGCGTCAGTCAAGCGCTGATAGCGGCAGCTGCACATGCTTCAAAAACCACAATGGTCGAGGTTGTATGCGCTGAATTTGAAATGCCGCTGCCGAACAATCGGGTTCCGCTATATTGCCAAAGCGGGGATGCTCGCGAAATCAATGTCGACAAGATGATATTAAGTCCGTGGATACCCTCCCACATGGCTTGATCAATTCTCCGAGCGAGTTTGGGTCGGAGGGAAAATCTTCATTGAATTTGTGAAATGGGTTGCGAGCCGCGTACGCGATATTGGTCATCCGGATTACCATCAAACATTGCATTTCGACGTATACAGATCAATCGGTCTGGAGTTTGGTCTTGATCCTTTGAAAGTGTTCGACTTTATCACTGAGGTCTCCGACGCCGTACCGGAATTCATCTTGAACATCGAATCGCCGGCTGATTTCGGGTCGACACAGGCGCAATTCGACAACTACGCGCAGATTGTATCGACGCTGGACGCCCGCAGTTCACATGCGCGCATCGTGGTCGATGCGCGGGTCATCAAATTGAGCGGCCCGAAGTTGACTTTGCTCGCAATTACGACAAGCTGGTGCGGGGGCAGAGTGCCTACTTTGTCTGGCTAAACAGAGGCAAGGAGTCAGTATGCCTGGATCTCAGATCTGAGGCGGATAGAGCTGTTCTGGAAGGGCTTATTGCCAAGGCAGATGTCTTCATTCAGAATCTGAAGCCGGGCAGCATCGACAGTCGGCTTCGCTTCGGTGGATCTCCGCAGCCGTTACCCGCGCCTTATTCCCTGCGATATCTCCGGTTTCGGTGAAGGCGGGCCTTTTTCGCACCTCAATGCGTATGACCTCATCGTGCAACCTGAATCCGGCCTCAGCGCCATCACCGGCACGCAGGAGAGCCCAGCCCGCGTGGGTGTGTCGGTTTGCGACATCTCGGCGGGCATGGCGGCACACTCCGCTATCCTTGAGGCACTTTTCAACCGAGAGCGGACGGGTGAGGGGGCATCGATCCAGGTGTCGCTATTTGACGCCATTGTGGACTGGATGAATGTGCCGGTTCTTCAGCACGACTACAGCAATTATAGGACCGTTCGCGCCGGCGTAAATCATCCATCGCTGACATCTTATGGAGCCTACCGTTGTGCTGACGGCAAGGATGTCATTTTCTCGGTCCAAAACGATCGCGAATGAGTGAACTTCTGCGCAATGTTTTTGAAGAAGCCCGAGCTCACGCGCCAGCCCGGATTTGCCGATAACATGGAACGGTTTGACACACGCGGCAGGCTTGACGATATCATTTGTCAAGCGAAGTGAGGATTTGACCCCTGGGGCGAAACGAAGGACTGACCCCCTCATTGCTTTGCAGTTTCGTTGGTGTCGGG
>NZ_JAMYRN010000042.1:0-19749 GCF_040321435.1 Mesorhizobium sp. M0410 | reverse complement strand
CTTAGCGGAAATGCTGTCCGCGACTTACTGAAATCACTGTCCGGGACTTAGTGAAATCGGCGTCCGGGACTTACCGAAACACGCACACCAGCCTCCCGCATCGGCTGCGGCGTCCGATACCCTGACGTGAGGATCACCTTCACGCAAGGAGATCGGTGGGCGTATCCGGGCGGGCGCGTTGCGCAAGTCTATTTCGCGCCAAAAGGGGCGAGGATGTCCTAGATTAGACTGGACCAGGCGCATAAGCGTCGGAGGCGTAGCCGTCGAAAACGAACTCGTGTTTGAGGTTCCGGTCCGCGGAACAGCAGTTATCCAGAAATGGAACTGACTTTGAACTGTTTCGCTTGCCCGGTTGACAATCGAGGGGTCCCGTTCGGCGATCACCAAGCCTTTAAACTGCACGAGCTGTAAGCCCGTCCGTAAAGCACCCTTACGTTTAGTCGTAATACACGACACGGTCCCGTCCTTCCGACTTGGCGCGGAAGAGCGCCAGATCGGCCGCCTTGATGAGGTCATTTGGCGTGTGGTTCTCATCAGGCACCATGGTTGCAGCACCGACGCTGATTGTCACCCGCTCAGAACCGTGTGGAATGCTCAAGGCTCGCACGCTCTGCACGAGCCGCTCGGCCATAGCGCCCGACTGCGCCTGCAAAATATCGACCACCACCACGACGAACTCTTCGCCGCCGTAGCGCGCCGCGAGATCGGTCGAGCGGTTGCAACTGCTTTGGATTACACTGGCGACCTGCTTCAGCACCTCGTCGCCTGCCATGTGGCCATAGGTGTCGTTGTAGCGCTTGAAGTGATCGGCATCGATCATAAACAACGACAGCGGGCTCTTCGTGCGGACCGCGCGCTTCCATTCCGCCGCGAGATATTCATCGAAGTAGCGCCGGTTTCCCAGACCTGTGAGACCGTCAATCCGTGTGAGACGTTCCAGCTCGAGATTCGCGCGCATTAATTGCCGCTGGCTTTCTCGCAGGGCCCTGTATGCCTCCTCTCGCTGAACGTGGTCAAGATAGGCCCGGGAGTGATAACGGACACGAGCGACCAACTCGATACGGTCCGGCAGTTTGACCAAATAGTCGTTCGCTCCGGCCTCGAATGCCTCGCCCTTGATGGCCGGATCTTCTTTACTTGACAGCACGATGACGGGGACAGAATGCGTCGAGGAATTCTTTCGGTATTGCCGTACCAAGTCCAGCCCATCAACGCCCGGCATGACAAGATCCTGCAGGATGACCGTTGGCTTCACTTCGTCGGCAACTGTAGTCGCTTTGAGCGGATCGGTGCAGAAGTGGAAATCTATGTCCGGCTGGTTTGCGAGCGCGCGCCGGACCGCTTCACAGATCATTATCTGGTCGTCCACCAGCAGAACCATTGACGAGTAATTGTCTGCCAGGGGTGAGACGAGATTGGATTTGCCCGTCATAGAATAACCTTTCAGCAAGATGGGCCGCACGCCTCGATTAGGCGCGGGGCGATTGAGTCAAGCGGTAGGATCTCGACAGCGGCACCGATGGCAGCGGCGGCTTTGGGCATCCCATAGACCGCACTCGACGCGCTGTCTTGAGCGATTGTCAAATGCCCTTTGTCGCGTAGCAGCTTGAGCCCTTGGGCACCATCTCTACCCATGCCCGTGAGCAAGACACCGATCACGACACCCGGCCACCACTGCGCGGCGCTCTCAAGGAATACATCTACGGAGGGACGGTAGACGTTGTCGTGCGGCTTCGGGGTATAGCCGAGCTTGTGGGCTGACTTGAAGACGAGATGATCAGCCGTGGCCGCAATTAGAACGGTGCCGGCCTCGGGCTCATCTCCTTCGCGTGCCGGACGGATTGGAAGTGCCGCATGCTGGCCGAGCCAGTTTGCAAAACCGGGTACGAACTGCGCATCGAGATGCTGTACGAGAACTATTGCGGCCGTGAAATTGCTCGGAAATGCGCCGAGGATCGCGGCAACAGCTGCGGGCCCGCCCGCAGACGCGCCGATGGCAATAAGGTGCTGTGCCGATGACACAGACGGGGGCAATGTCCGTGTGCCCCAATTTGAAGACGGCGCGTCACGTACGAGTTTGCTGATCGTCGTTATCTTCTTGATGAGAAGCTGTGCGGACCGTCCGGACCCCGGGCCGTCAGAGCCGATCGAGGGGATGTCGACCGCGTCAAGCGCGCCATACCCCATTGCTTCATAGACACCAGGAATGTTGGCCTCAATGCTCGCCGTGACCAGCAGAATCAGGCATGGCGTCTTCGCCATGATCCTGCGCGTAGCCTCGACGCCATCCATTTCCGGCATCACCAGGTCCATGAGGATCAGGTCCGGGAGGTCTCGTTGGCAGGCCTCTACTGCCTCACGCCCGTTAACGGCGATCCAGGCCACCTGATGTTCCGGGGTTGATACAACCAATCGCCGCAGAAGCTCGACCGCAAGAGGCATATCGTTGACGATAGCGATCCTCATTGATGGATACACACGCTGCGCCTCATTCTGTCGCCTGGCCGATCAGGTCGACGACTGCATGGAGCAGTGTCTCGTCGTGGAAACTCCCTTTAGTCAGGTAGTAGTCCGCGCCGGCGTCCAGACCTCGCCTGCGATCGTCTTCGCGATCTTTGTACGACACGATCATGATCGGGGTGTTCCCGAGCCGGCTGTCCTTCTTCATCAAGGTCACCAGTTCGATGCCGTCCATGCGCGGCATATCAACATCGGTGATAACAAGATCGAATGGTTCAGACCGTATGGCGTTCCATCCATCCATACCATCAATCGCCACCTCGACCTCATAGCCGTTATTGTCCAGCAGCTTGCGTTCGAGCTCACGTACCGTCAAAGAATCGTCAACCACCAGAACGCGCTTGCGCCGCCTAAGATCGGGGCTGGTAGTCCCACGCCGCAAGGTGCGTAGGCCGCCGGATGACGCGAGCTTGTCTACTGATCGGATCAGATCGTCGACATCAACGATAAGCACGGGCGAACCATCTTCCATCAACGCCGCCGCGCTGATGTCCTTGACCTTGGCAAAGCGAGGATCTAGCGGCCGGACCACCAACTCGCGCTCGCCCAGGAAGCGGTCGACAATCAACCCGTGGGTTTCACCGTGATCACCATTAATCAGAACGACTGAAAGTTCATCGGCGTCTGCTTGCGGCTCAGCGCGGTCAAGAACCTCGTGCGCGGTGACTAGTCCGATCTGTCGATCCTCGAAGCGGAAATGCGGCCGGCCTTCGAGCAGTTCGATGCGCGTGCGCGGCAACTTTATCGTGCTGGCGATGCCTGCGAGCGGGAAGGCGTATGGCTCTCCGTCAATGTCGACGAGCAGCGTGCGGAGCACCGACAAGGTCAACGGCAGCTGTAGTTGAAATCGGGTTCCGAAGCCGAACTCTGAGGAGACGGTTGCGAGGCCTCGGACCTGCTTGGTCATCGCCTGTACGGCATCGAGCCCCACGCCGCGTCCGGAGATGTTGCTAACCGTCGCTTTCATCGAAAAGCCTGGCAGAAACAGAAATTCGAGCAATTCCGCTTCGGCAAGTCTGCCGACGGTCTCCTCTGTCGTCAGGCCGCGCGCCACGATCGTCTCGCGCAGCTTGTTCAGATCGATTCCCCTTCCGTCGTCCGCGACGATTATCTGCAGCAGGCCCGCATTGTGCCGTGCTTCGAGCCTGATGACACCTTCTTCAGATTTGCCGGCTGCTATACGTTCGTCGGTCGTTTCGAGCCCATGGTCGACAGCATTGCGGAGGAGATGGCCGAGTGGTGCCTCGAGTTGGTCCAGGATGTCGCGATCGATGCCAGTTGAGCCCCCGACGATGTCTAACCGCACGTTCTTCCCCAAGGTTCGGCCAAGGTCGCGCACCGTCCTCGAATAGTGCCGGACGCCATCCTCGAACGGGCGCATGCGACTCGCCAGCGTTTCGTCATAGAGTCGGTTCGCAAGGTCAGTGGCTCTGCGGTCAATCGAGTCCAATTCGTCAAGGCGCTCTGCGAGGAACGTCTGGCTCAGCCGAAGTTTTTGCAGCGCCTCTGCCAGTGCTTGCACCGCCCGATCGTCCTTAGGAATCTCGGCCAGTGCGTCGCCTAGCACGTCGAAGGCAATGGCCAGATCCGACTGAATCCGTTTCAGTCGAAGTAGGCCGCCCGTAAACGGCCTGAGGCGACGAGCCTCCATCAGGGACTCACCGGCAAGCCCTAGTAAGCGGTTTAGACTATCGGCCGTTACCCGCACCATACGGTCGGAACCGACGCCGCCATAAGGTTGAAGAAGTGGTTCCGATCGAGCGAGGACGCTCGTTTCCTTCGCCGAAGAGGCCCACGGCGCCTCCTGCGGGGCAGCATTTGAGCCGGCGAGCTCCGTCTCTGATGCTGTCGATGGGGAGGATGCCTGCTCAAGCGCCAGCAGAAAACCGGCTATTTCCAGTTTGGCGCTCTCATCGGCCGAGGCAGGCTCACTCGCTATGGATCCGAGGAGATCGACGCCTTTCAAAAGTGTATCGATGTGCTCGCGACTCAGGCTGAGACGCCCCCGCTGTGCGGCGACCAGGCACTCTTCCATCGCGTGCGCAACTTCCACCGCCGGCGTCAGATCGACGATCCGGGCCGCCCCCTTCAGCGAATGGGCAGCCCGCATGCAAGCGTCGAGACTCTGGGCGGACACGGGATCGCGTTCGAGCGCTAGCAGACCGGACGTCAGGGCCTGCGACTGCGTCTCCAATTCGGCCCGAAAGAGGTCGAGCATCGAAAATTGGCTGTAGTCCGCGCCGCTCATGCGATAGCTCGATCGAGCATGGCCAGCAGCAGCGCCTCGTCCAGACAACCGACCGCGCCCCTTCGCCACGAGACCATGGCTGCCGTCATGGTCGAGGACGCCTTGCCAACGGTAGCAGGCACGGCAAGCCGGTCGCTCTGTTTGAATCGATAAATGCCGTGCATTTCGTCCACAGCAAAAGCAACGCGCTTGTCGCTGTTGCCGACGACGATAAGACGCGGAAATGCCTTGGTCCGCGTGTCCTGTACCCGCGTTTTGCGGTCGTCTACTCCGAGCAGTTTGGCCAACGAAACGCAAACCAGCAATTCGCCTCGAACATTGACGATGCCGAGAACCGCACTGTTCCTGCGGTGTGGCAGCGAATGAATGCTACGCAGCTCGGCCACTTCTTGGAAGCAGCCAACCGGAAGCGCCAGCCATTCCTCGCCGAGACGAAAGACAACGACCGTCTGAAATGCACTGCCCTCGGCATTCCCAACTGCTTCATCGGTCCTTGCCTGGGCAAAATGTCGGGCCCACTCGTCCCGATAGCCGGGCGGCAGCGGACGGTTCAGGAGGTTCCGTGCGATTTCCTTATAGGTCGGGCAGTTCCGGCAGTGGAGATGCTGCTCCAGTTCAGGGCACGATCTGTCACCACGAACGCCTATTTGCCGCCAGCAGTCGCCGATGGCGATGTCCGGCACCGATGATGCGCTACCGGGCTCAGCTGACGTCAAGTGCCGCTCCTTTTCCCAATCCGACCGAGCCGCCCGGTGAGTGCCTCGGCACCGGTGATGTCACCCTGCTTGCGAAGCAGCAGCGCAAGATGCGCGAGGGCTTCTTGATGGCGGGGTTCGAGATAGAGGGCCTTGCGATAGTTCTGGATCGCCTCGGAACGCGCATCTTCTGCATCCTGAGCTAGCCCGAGCAGATAGAAGATTTCCGGCGAGGGACCGTATTCCCCGAGATGCGTCAGCGCGAGTTCCTTTGCTTCCGCAACTCGTCCGGCATTGGCGGTGCGTTCTACAGAAGCGAGGCTTTGGGCCGCCCGCTCAGACGGGTGGACGGAGCGCTCCACTTTCGCTGCATTGCTGGAGGCCGGCCGGATCGGGCTCAGCACTTTGCTGACGTCAGAGATAGGAGCAGGGGTGGCCGGACCGAAGCGCGACTTGGAGGGGGCAACCGTCCGGGGCGCCTTGGCCGGCTCCACGTTCGTGAACGCAAATGCCATGGGTAATCGCGCTGAAGCAAAGCCGTGCAGAATCGGAAGGCCTGATTCCGCTGGACCGACGAGCAGCAGGCCATCTGGCGCGAGGAGGGTCTTCAGACAAACCAGCGCGCGATCTTGCAGGTTTCGGTTGAAATAGATCAGCAGGTTGCGGCAAAAAATAATGTCGTACGGTGCCGGCCCATACGAGGCCGCAGGATCAAACAGGTTGCCAAGCCTGAACCGGACTTGCTTCAGGACCCGCACCTCAGGCCGTAGTCCGCCTTCGGCCGCTTCGAGATAGCGCCCTCTGAATTCGAGAAAATCGCCGCGAAATGAGTTGCGCCCGTAGACCGCGCGCTCCGCGGCCGCGAGATTGCCCGTGCTCACGTCGACAGCGTCAATCTTGAAATCCTGTGCTCCGAAACCAGCATCGAACATGGCCATCGCCATCGAATAGGGCTCTTCGCCTGTCGAACATGGTAGGCTCAAGAGCATTATGGGTTGACCCGGCCGCATGCGCGCCCGTGCATGACGCGTCATTGCAGTGAAAGCTTCACGATCTCGGAAGAACCATGTCTCCGGTACGACAACCGCGTTGATCAGTTCCTGGAGCTCGGATGGGGAGCCAGCCAGCAATTGCCAATAATCTTGAAGCCCGCTGATCTGGCAGGCTGACATCCGCTCCCGGAGCGCGTGACGGATCACCGACAGACCGACAGTGCCGCTGTCCAGTCCAATCTTTTCCCTCAGTAGCTGTTCGACCGCACCAAACATCATGAACTCATCGCGACCTGACGGAACAGCGTTTCGCGAATGTCGTCCGATAGCAGCGCTTCGGCCCTGACCCACTGGACAAGTCCTCTATCGTCGGACGCCACGGGGCCCAAGTAGGGCGGAGTTCCCGCCTCCATCCCGGACGGCGCGAAGTCAGAAGGATCCCGCTCGAGCATATCGGTCGCTCGTTCAGCAACAAGCGCAAGCAGGTGGTTCTCACCATCCTTGGTTGGATAGCGTATCAGAACGATTCGTGTGCTCAGCACCAGCGCCGAGGGGCGGCCAAGCGCAAGCAGGCTGAGATCGATCATGGGAACGGGTAAGCCCCGGCAGTTGATTAGGCCTACCACGCCGTTCGGCGCGCCCGGCAGCGTTCTCACGCCGATGTAAGGCAGGATCTCTTCAACCTGCTCCATGTCCAGCACATACCGGTCGCTACCTATACAGAACCCGAGGAATAGCATAGTCGTCCTAGCTCGCAGGCACCTCTCGCAGCGCCCGCAGTTTGAAACGGGAAATGCTGCTGCGTAACCCGCCCGAAACCTGATTGAGTTCGTCGATCGCGAGCGTGGATTGCTGGAGGGATTCAACCGTTTGCTGAGCGGCTTCGCTCAATTGTATCAGCGTCTCACTGATCTGCGCTGCGCCCGTTGCCTGGGCCTGCATTCCTTCATTGGCGACTTCGAAGCGTGGCACCAAGCCCTGGACCTGCTGAATAATCTCGTAGAGTTGGCCGCCGACCTGCTGCACATCTTGCATGCCACGTCGGACCTCCTCGGAGAATTTGTCCATGCCCATGACGCCGGCTGCGACGGCGGATTGAATTTCCTTGACCATCTGCTCGATGTCGTATGTCGAGACGGCGGTTTGGTCGGCAAGCCGCCGGATCTCCGTTGCCACGACCGCAAAGCCTCGCCCATATTGGCCCGCCTTTTCAGCCTCGATTGCGGCGTTTAGCGAAAGAAGGTTGGTCTGGTCGGCAACCTTGGTGATCGTGGTCACCACCTGATTGATATTGCCGGCCTTCTCGCTCAGGATCGCAAGTTTGGAATTAATCGCGGTGGCGGCTTCCATGACGTGCTGCATGGTTGCCTCCATGCGTGCCAGCCCTGCTTGTCCGCCGGTGGCGAGCGTGGCGGTTTGCTCGGCGACCGCAGAAACTTCGCTCATCGTTCGTACGAGCTCATTGGAGGTTGCCGAGATTTCCTTCGCGGTCGCTCGGATTTCGGTCGTAGTGGCCGCGATCTCATTTGCGGTTGCCTGCTGTTCCTTTGAGGTGGCGGCCACCTCGGTTATCGATGTGTTGACTTGAATGCTGGATTTCTGAACCTGGCCTATCAGCGTGGTGAGATCATCGGCCATGGTGTTGAAGCCCTCAGCCAGCGTGTCAAACTCGTCCTTGCGCTTCAAATCGAGGCGCCCGCTGAAGTCGCCCAGGCGCATTACACGGACGAGATCGACCAATCGGCCAAGCGGGACACTAACGGCACGGAATAGAAGATAGCCGCACAAAAGGGCCAAACCGAGTGCTACGAGGAACCCGGCAATCAGGCCCAACTTCGCTGTGCGGACGATCGAACCTATCTTTTGGGTCGAGCTGTTTGCCTCTCCTCTATGGTCCTCGACCATGGCTTGCAGAGCCGATTGCAATTTCCGAAAGATCGGCTCCACATTGTTCTTGATGGCCGGGCGCTCGTTGGGGATCTCTCCCTTCGCCAACGCGGCACGACTGGCATCCAGTACGGCGGCTTCGGCTTGGCGGAATTGATCGGCGAGGTCCTTGACGACAGCGTAGTTCTGCTTGTCCAAATCGGACTCAATGGTCTCTTCATACTCGTCCATCGACCGTTGCAGGGCGTCGCGGTTCGCCTTGATGGTAGTCTCGAAAGCCCGCTTGTCGGCAGGATTGTCCTGAAGAGCATATTCCTGGAGAAGACTATGGGCATCCATCTGTCCCATCATGATCTGGGTGCTGTGATAGAGGTCCGGAAGAGTTTCCTTTTCCACGCTGGTCGCTTCTTGCTCCGTCTGGAGAAACCAAACGTATGTAATGATGGCCATAACCGACATGACAACCAGAACGGCCGCGAAACTGGCGAGTATGCGGCGGCGTATCGTCAAGCTGTTCATCGGGCTCAGTTCCGCCAGGGCGCTAATTGATTTGTTGGCACGACTAGCCCAGCACCGCGTTGCGACTATGCAGAACAGGCGAGATTCATTCGAATCGCGGAATCTAATATTGGAAACGTTTCTTTTCCGTTCACGTCGCGCCCACAAGCCGCCTGCGAACGGCATGTACGCGTCCAAACCAATGGTCGATCGCATCGGCCGCAACTGGAAAGTATCTCCCACATCGAGCGTGGCAACCAACTCCCCTCCATTGAAACGCTCGTGAGTCGCGCGTGTTCTCAGCGACGGATTGCTTCGAAGGCCTGGCAAGGGGGCGCGCTGTTTCGCGCGAGAGCGCACATAGCTCGAGGTGGAACTCCTGGAAGCGCCGTGCAATTGGCGCCTAGGGTTGTCAAAGTGGAGCGCGTGCAGGTGAGGCCTGCTTGCCGTGCACGCTTTGCGCTGGCGCAAATCTGATTTCATTTGTCGCGGCTATGGCCGTTAGCCTACCCACGAGGGCGAAACACTCGCAAAGTCAATCATCGAGACTGGAAACGCTAACCCGATACGCGACTGGCGCCGCCGGTTGAAGAGAGGGCCAGCGACCAGCAGCGTGCTCGCCGAGTGCGGCCGCGGGAACTTGTGCCGGCCGCGCCAAGGAGCGGATATATCAAATGGAGCGCAATTCTTAGCCATTCCTTCATCCATCTTTCGTTAAATACCCCATGGAAATGGGGCGCCCCATATCGAGGCGGTTGGTTCGGTGTTTGCGACGAGGCGTCGGGACGAGCGGCAACGTTGCTACTATTTTTGCCCTATCTTTGCCGATTGTCGTCGGCGCAGCGGGTCTCGGTATCGAGACCTCCTACTGGTACTTTAGCAGCCTGAAATTACAGGCGGTGGCGGATGCGGCAGCCTATGCTGGCGCTTTGGAAAAGGTTTCGGGATCTGACAAGCCAACGATAGTCGCCGCCGCGACACTGTCAGCGACGACGAACGGCTGGGACCCGTCAACAGGCACAATCGAAATCTTCACTCCCCCGTCCTCTGGCCCGAATGTCGCCCAAAAGGCCGTCGAGGTCATCGTTCATCAGACCCTCGATCGGTTTTTCACATCGATATTCACGCAAAACGCGATCGGCGCACGGGCAAGAGCGGTGGCTTTTATCACTGACGCCTCAAAGGCCTGCGCTTTGTCGCTCAATCGTTCCGCCCCGAGAGCGGCGCTGTTTTCCGGCAGTTCGACCATAAAAATGACGGGCTGCTCCGTCATGTCCAATTCCATTGCCGCCGATGCGATCAAGCTTCAGGGATCGGCAAACCTTCAGGCCGACTGCCTGATATCGGCCGGCGGTGTTTCGTTGAACAACCCCGTGACGACTGTTTGCGCCAGCCCGATAACCCAGGCCTTACCCGCTGGTGATCCCTTTGCCGACCTGCTGGCGCCACCAGCCACAACCCCCTGTCAAAACTCGAAATTGTCGACCCTGAACCCCGGGACATACTGCAGCGGGCTGAGCTTGAGCGGCAATGTTGCGCTCGCGCCCGGCGTGTACGTCATTCAAGGCGGTGATTTCAAGGCGAACGCGAACGCCAATATTTCCGGCGACGGAGTCATCATCTATCTGGCCGGCACATCGAGCGTCAGCATGAACGGCAACGCCACCGTCAAGCTTAGCGCACCGACGTCGGGCACGTATTCCGGTGTGCTGTTTTACGGCAACAGAGGCAACCTGGCGGGATCGAACACGTTCAATGGCACGGCGGACTCGCTTTTGACCGGCGCTTTGTATTTTCCAACCCAGGATGTCAATTTTCTGGGCAATTTCTCTGGCAAAGGTGGTTGCACGCAGGTCGTCGCCGGTACCTTGCAGTGGTCCGGCAACACGAGCATCAGCCAGGATTGCACGAGCCTCGGAATGCGCGACATTCCGGCGACGCAATCCGTTCGGCTTGTGGAGTAATCTTCGTGGAACGGCGATCCGTCCGGATGTTCCGGAGCGATTCGGGTGTTGCTGCGGTAGAGTTTGCGCTGATTGTGCCGATCCTTTGCCTGGTACTTCTTGGCGTTATTAACGGCTGGTCTTTCGTATCAAGCGCGTTGTCGATGCGTGCAGGCGTCAAAACGGCGGCGAACCTCGTGATGCAAGGCGCGGCCGACGACGCGGCTACCCAAGCCGTCGCCCTTTCGAGCTGGGAAAATCATCCCGATGACGCGCAGGTGACGCTGAGCCGGAAATATATGTGCGGGATCACCGTGGTCGATCCATCTGTCCTGTGCGACAGTTTGAAAGCTCCCGCGGTTTTCGTCGAAATCCAGGCGACAGCCACCTGGTTCCCGCCCTTCAGTTTTGGCGATTTTTCCCTCTCGCGCGGGATCAGCCACAAACAGGTGATTCGTGTCCGCTAAAGCGGGAGCCTTCATACGTGGGGTATCAGGCGGAGCCGCATTGGAGTTCGCGCTGATCGCGCCTATTCTGATAATGCTTTTGATCGGCATCTTCGCATTCGGCTGGGCTCTGAATGCCATGTCGAGTGTTCGCTATACTCTGGAAACGTCCTCACGAGCGCTGCAAATGAAGAACTCGCTGACCGAAGCCGAGATAAAAGCGATAGCCACGGCAAAATTGCTGAGTTTGGGATTAAGCGATGTCAACATAACAATAGCAATCGACGCCCCCAGCGGCGGCTTTCGAATGGCCCATCTGACCGCCAAATATGCGTTCGTGATTGAATTCCCGTATTTCGACCGGTATCCGATTAATTATGCGACAACCGTCACGGTTCCGTTGATTGGAACATAAGGCTCATTCTAGTCGGACGCCGCAGCTAGTTCTCCATCAAAAAACCTGCAGCGAAGCTCTTCCTTGCCGCAAGGTGCTTCACGCGGGCTTTGATCCCCGGCTTGACCCATTGTGGGGTCGCCGGCGGCCTTGGCAAGCCCTTTGGTAGGAGGCCGGCATGCTCCTGAAACGTACTTCCACAACCGATCCCGCATGTCACGCCGCCTCTGACGATAACGCTATGTTCATCAGCCAAGCTCAATTATCTGGCAGACCAAAAACTACACGAAGCGACAGACGCCGGGAATTAGGCGAAATGGCTGAAGACGAACAGAGGCGCCAACGCAGGCAGCGCGTCTTCAAGGGCGCAACAATCCTGACCGGCATGACCCATTCCGAGGTCACGTGCACGGTGCGCAACATGCATGCCGGCGGCGCCGAACTGAAGGCCTCGATCGACGCTCGCGTCCCCGACGAATTCCTGCTCTATGTGCCGACCGACGGCATCGCCTACAAGGCGGTGGTTCGTTGGCGTCGCGAAGACCGCATCGGCGTCATGTTCACCGGCACCGAGCCAAAGCCGCACTGGCACTACGGCTAAATCCCCTGAACCACACCTCGTAGCCGTATGCTGGGCGGTGATTGACCCCGTCCTTTGGACACCTTGTTCCTCCTCCAGAATTTCTTCGACTTAGGTGGCCGACAACCATTCTGGCGCCGACTGACTGCTCGCTTCCATTATCGGTTTGCCGACCATCGTTGGAGATTTCAGAATAGCTACTGCTCTCGCCCTCTCCACCGTCCTGATGGTTTAAACAGTGCCCGTGCATTTCGAGACGGTCCGAGTCGTCGCGAGGATGCGGCGCTGGTGGGGTCGGTCTGCTCGTGTGGAACTGCTCGCATTCATCACGCCTGCGTTGGTCGCGCACCTGCTCGGTATTGGGCAGGGGTAATAAAAGGCGCTGTTCCCCCACAAGCAGAAAACCGGCCTCCCCCTTGCTTCGGCCTGCGGCCTGCAGCACCGACAAGGCACCCGCTAGCGGGTGCCGCCGTCCATCTTTTCATGCCGTCGCGAATCGTCACGTGATCGGTCCGAAAGGTGATGGTTTTGGTCCGTCGAGACGACAGCGACATTCGCCTGACTGGGAACGACAGGGTCAGAGTGCCTGTCATATCAGGGAACGTCGTGCAATTTGTCGACCAGCCCACAAAGTTCCAAAAAAACGGACCGTTCGCTTTGAGGTTGAGTTGCGCCTTAGTGCTTCCCTTGTGATCTTCCTCAGCGTCCGCTGTTTTGACAGGGAGCGCATTGGTCATTCGGCCCATCGCGCTTTTCTGCGGCCCGCCGTTTCGCCCGACATCATGGAACGATATCGCCCCCCATGTATTAGAAACCCATGGACACTATGGAACCCCACGGCCACGGGATGGCGGCCGATCTTTTGACATCGGAAGTTGCCAATGCCAGGCAGCGCATCCACCGGACCGAGCTCGCACTTCAACGCACTGAAGAAATGCTGGCCGAAAATCTTGCGCTGTGCAGCAGGATACGAACTGCGGTCGAGGCCGCAGACCGCTTGGTGAAGATCGATCCCCCGAGCTTTGAAGGACGTCGCGCGGGTTGAACTGGGCCGGCGGTTGATTCGTCGCGACCTTCAGGCCACCGGCACCACTCGCGCTCAAGCACGGCGGCAACCAGGTCGACAGACGGCGAGCGCAGCTCATGGTGCGCGGCCTGGTGCTCGCGAGGAACCTGTCATCGGGCATGCGCTCCACTGCCTCGAAATGCCATCGCGCGCGGGGCGCCACCATAAGCAAGCCGGGGGCCCTGAGGCCCCACACCCCCATTCCGTTCCGCTTCGCGGACGGACATGCTCGCTCCCTCGCTCATGCGGCACTATCCGGTGTTGAGCCATATTGCTTTTGAGAGTGAAGGATGCGGCTGATCGCCGTCGCATAGCGGCTGATCTCGGCGTCGATCTGGCTTGGGGTAAAGCCTCGGCGTTCGAGCTTCTTCCGCTCCGGTGCAACATGCAGCGACCAGTAGCGCTGTCCGGCTTGGTAGGTGCGAGCGTTCAGCGCGGTTGGTATGCTGCGAAGACGTAACCTTGCAGCTCGACTAAGGCGATCGGTCCCTTGGGAATAGTGCCGTCGGTATGGAAGATCGCATCGGCACTGTCCTTCCAGCCCTGATTGAAGAGGCCCGTATCCGCTGCCCTGCTGTAGGTAACGAACCCCTCCCCGTTGCGGGCTCCGACCTCTTCCATCCAAGCCGTGGCAGCACCCAGTGATTCCCAAATGCGATCGACAAAGTCCTCATCTCCGGTCCTGTCGGCGTAGGACGAAGCCAGATAGATGTGCAGCGGAGTGGTGTCGACGCCATCATAGTAACGGCCGAACGGCAACTCGCGAAGCACGGCCATCTTGCCCTTGCGCATTTCGTGCATGATCTTGCCTGGCTCCGCGTCTCCGAAGACGGAAGTCTCGGTCGATTGGTAGCGGGCGAGAAACGCCAGCACGCCACGGGCAAGCTCGGGATTGAGCCAGAGCATCTGCAAGGCGGAAATGACTCCGTCGCGACCAAAGGCGGTTGAGAACCATGGAATGCCGGCATACGGGTATGGTCCCGTCTCGAGGTCGGTTGTCAGGAGCGCGATGTCGGTACGTATGCGGGCCAGCCAGTCATTGAACACGCGTCCGGAACTGAAAACGGTGGCGCCTTGCCGGCGCTTTGAGCGAATCGCACATCGCGCTCGCGCAGCGGCGGCACGAAACCGGTCACTGGACGGAATCTCTTCGCCGTGACCGACCATCCAGATGGAGGATCCTGCGGTCACGGCTCGGCACGACAATGCGGAACTCGGCGTAACTGGAATGCACCTGATCCGGCTCCGCAATGACCGACTGGCGCGCTACATTATCAAGCCCTTCGTACCAAAATGTGACGCTTGCCTCACCAATCAGCGCGTCAGGGGCACGACCGCGACGGCTACGCGTGGTGCCGCGCACCTCGAACATGTCTCGGAAATCGGCATCGAAGTCGAGACGGACCGGCAACGCAATCTCGCGCGAGAAGTAGTTGGTGAAGGTAATGCGCTCGAGCAACGGGGGGTCTTCGCGCGAGCCAGTTATCCGGTCTCCCGCTCAGAAATTTCTACCAAATATTCCGACCTCCTGATGGAACCCATTCGTTGCGGGCGAGTTGCGGCTCATTGGGACGGACTTCCCGAACATGACAACGAGCAACAAAGCAGACCATCAGTCTGTCTCCGGAGCGTTTCGGAAACTGATCCGTTCCGAAGGCTATCGTCATCACGTACAAACGTTCTTAAATCTGGAGGTCGAACCAGAACTGCCGCCCACCCTACAGTCATTACTTGCGGCTATTGATCGGGCCAAACAGGGCCCGACGGAAGAAGGTCCCTAGCCGGCTGGCTGGGCGTCAGGTCAAAGAGTATAGAGGCTCGCTTCGTGGCTTGTCCCCCTGATTCCCACTCAGAAGTCTATCAAACATTCTTCTTGATTTTTCCCGACAGAGGATCATGAATGTTCCCCTTGGGTTCTCGCTGAGGTGGGAGGCCTTGTATGAACGTTTGGACGAACTGCCGACCCGACAAAGTGACTGCCAAACACCTTGTTCACGAGCTGATCCTACAAGCCCGTCGCGGCCAAATCATCTCCGTCAAAGAGACTATCGCAGCGGTGCGCCGAGACGGGCCACATCTGGTGGAAAGTGACTGCGAGCTGGTGGAGCTTATCGTCGACCTTGCCCCAGCCTTTGGCATGTTCGTTGCGTTCGACATTCGCGAATAGCCTCGTAGCACCCCATTGGTTCTCCCCTGCGGTGTACGTCAGGACAGACCGACCTGGGATTGTGGGAGAAAGGCGGCTCGAGGCGCGTCAATAGGATCGAGGAGGAACATGGGGGTCTTCGCGAGCCGGTGTCCGATCCCCACCACAGAAATTCTACAAACATTCCTGACTGTGGCGGCCCAGCGCCGTACCAATTTGTACAATTCGTACATGGCCTTGATGCCGCTCAGGTAGGGAGTAGAGTCACCCTTCGGCGTGTCCCTGGGGAGGGCTGGATGAGCGTCGCGCGAAGGGTCGGTCCGTTTCTAGAACAAGCAATTACTGTACTCCTCAACAGGGCGGACCGTCGCGACACGGTCTCGATCAAAGCGGCACTACGCGAAGCTCGGGAGACTGCGCCTTATTTGGTGGCCTCCGACGAAGAACTAACCGAGGCAATCGTCGAGGCAGCAACTGCCATGGGCCTCTGCGTGGCTTTCGACGCCCAGGAGTAGCTGTCAGCCAACTTCGCTTGTCGTGACCTGGCAATGGCGACCGTGTGCTGCCATTCATTCTCGACATTCCGGCCTTGGCGTGACAGCCCTCACATTAACGCTCTCGCCGAGGACGAATAAGCATCGGATGCCGCAGATTTCCGAATGGTCCTTTGAGGCGATCGCCGCAATGGCTAGACCGACTACAAGCGAAATGACTAGGGCGACACCCACCGGAAGATGATGCATACCGGCTTCGTACCGACCGCTCGGATAAACGTCGATGAACGTTTGGAAACACCCGTCACGGACTCAGACCATCCCTAACAAATGGTTAGCCGTCCTCGTCGCTGAGCCGGTTCATAGAGAGGAAACCCGCTAGCCGCCCTAAGGCCCCTTCATGGCTCGCCACTGGTTCAACCCTCCGGTCCCCGTCAAGACCGAGCGTCCCGGGATCATCCGCAACGTCAACAACGCCGAGGCAGCCGGCGAGGAGCTGATGAAGTGGACCAAGCGTGGCCCTTGGTGGGACCTCGCGGTGCGCGTTTGCATGGCCTGCATTGCCGACGAGATGGAACCTGAGGAGGCACGGAAGGCATTCCTGGCCGCTGCAAAAGAGGAGGGGACATTACTCCCCCCAATGACAACCAGCTAACTTGAACTGCGGTAAAGGTTCTCAGACCAACACCGCCTTCGCGAAAGGAGCCCGCCGCCCGTGAGAGAAAGGCGACGGACCCCCACAGCGGCTGCACATCCAAGAAGGACCGCTGCGAGTTCTAAACCCGCGAGGGCCTACATCGTTCCTTAGCTGCGGCTAAAGCGGGGTTGGTCAGCGGGCTCTTGGCGCTCTAAGTTCCCCCTTATGGGTCCCCTCTGGTTCGCTCCCCCGGTCTACGTGAAGACGAAACGTCCGGGCATTCGCAATGGGGTCAGCCACGTCGAGGGAGCCGCCGAGGAACTCATGGGGTGGGACACAAAGGGCCCGAAGTGGACCAAGGCGGTCCAATCCTGCGTCGATGCGTTCCAGGGCAGCGCCTCCCCCCAAGAGGTGCGTGAAGCCTTTGAGGCGGCTGCCAAGGAGGCCAACGTGTATCTCTCCCCTGAGTAGGAGGTATCATGGCGCCCATCTGGTTCGTCCCTCCGGTGTTCGTGAAGACTGAAACCGGTGTCAGGCATGGCTGCAACAATGCGAAGGAAGCCCTTGAGCAGCTCAAGATGTGGACCCGGCGAGGGCCTCGCTGGCATAAGGCGGTGACCCTCTGCCTCCAAGCTCGAGGCTTTTCCCTTCACCCGCTACGGACCGCGGCCGAGGCGGCGAGAAAAGAGCGGCTTCGGCAACTCAACGAGACAATGCGCTCAGACAACGGGCCGGACGGCTGGATGTCACGATGAAAGGAGAGCCCTCCACCGTGAGGCAGTGGGCGAAAACCTTGCATTTCATCACGTTTGCACCTCCCTCGACTTGAGCCATCACAAATGCTCTGATCCTCCTTCCTTGGGAGGGGGCAACCATGTTTCGACTCGTCGCCGCTGCGGCGATTGCCGGCATTCTGATGCTGACGGCGCCGATCGTCATGCGCCCGGATCCGCAATACCCTGGTCGACAATCCCGGTCGAGGGCTGCTGCAAGACGTGCTCCGCCGGCAAGGCGTGCGGCGATAGCTGCATCTCGAGGGAGAAGAACTGCCACAAGGCGCATTGGTGCGCGTGTGAAGATCACTAACAGCCCTGATACCGGCTGTGGACACGCCATTGTGCGAGCAGTGGGAGCGGACCCTATCAGCGCATGAAGGGACTAGGATACGCATGACGACGCTTCAATCCGCCATGCAAGTGCTTGTCCGCCGCCAGGGTGAACAGAATAAGGAACACCAGCGTGTTCTTGAGGAATTGTCGTTGAAGGCGGAAAGGAACTGCGTCCAGAAGAGAGGCGCATAGCGCCGTGACGTCATCAGATGGCTAGTCGTATGGCCGTTCGTGGCGATTTCCATTGGGGCGGCTTCCATTGGGCAAGACCGTTGAAGATCGTGGCCGTATCGATCAGCGGTCTTGCGCGGTTTGAGCTTCTTGTACTGGGAACCCGGTTAGACTTCGTTACTGCGGCTCAAATCGATCAGCGGCTTTTGGGGTGGGGTCTTCTAGCCGGTTCATGAAGCGGCTTGCGCCATGAAATTGATGGCGCCGTCATTATCGAAGCGGGCGAAATTGGCATGGTGAATGTTTGCAGGCGCTTGAACCCTTGGGAGCATAGCTGTTGGAGGTCATCGATATTGTCTTTTGGTTTCAGGGTGAGATTGCGCCGGCGTTTGTCTGTCTCCAGGCCGGATACAATCAAGCGGTCTTGCGACGGTCCGGACGAACGCAGCGTCAGCGCTGCTCCGCAGCAGCGCGCTGCAGACGGCGGTCGCCAGCCAGCTTGAGGCGCAGTTGCCGCAACCACTCGCCATCCTCTCCGAGCGGATCGCAGGACAGCTACGCGATTCTGAGCACTGCCAAATCGGCCTAATTTTCCGCTGCCGAATGGACGATGAGACGCGTAAGCGAGTTTCCGGACCGGAAGCTATGCGTTGGGTTGCCCAAACGATGCAGAGGCGCTGCTGTGTTGGCGCGACACGCTCGACCGCAGGTGCGGACGGCATAAGAATTTTGGAGAGGCCCGTGGTGACTGGGGATTGCGCCGGTATTGGCGACGCGCGAAGACTGGGTCGATATCTGGGCGAAGGCAGCCCCTGCGACGCAGCTTCATACCGGAGAATGCGCTGCGAGGTTGTTGCCTCGGCTACCAACTCAAAGTGATTGTCCGGGAGAGTTCGGCGATGTCGCCATAGATCATCGAACCTGTGACGAGAAAACATTCATCACCGAGGACTTCGAAGGGTGAGCTTGACGCGGTACAAACCGGCAGGTTCTTCGAATTGGCGTACGTGCCGAGCGTCGCGGTTTCGACCTTACGGTCCTTGGCTTCGGCACAGCCGACACTGATCGCGAGGATTGCGATAGCAATGAGAGTCGTCTTGCTCATATTTTGCCCCTGGAGCCAGCTCTTGTCGGGTAAGTCGCGCGATGCATCAAAATAGCACCGGCCCACGATCGGCTTCATCCATCGATTGGAGGAAGCAGGCTCATCCATAATTAGCAATATCTTGAGTAAGGCACCGAGCGCACCAGACTCATGGAACGGCGCGCGGAATTTCCATTCGTGACGAGGTGGCGATCCCGGCCGCCTTCGCAAACGGGTCATTCAGCACTGCGTAAACGTCTCGATTCCGAGCTATAGCTTTCCGCATTCGATCATCGATCATACCAAGGTGAAGAAGGGGCAGCAGATCGAGCTTACCGGAGAGATCACGCGCGTAGACGAGGAAGGCGGCAGGGTGACCGTCGATCTGGGACCACTGGTGACGATCGACATCGACAAGGTCAGGCTGGTCGAGAAGTACAGGACGCCAAAGCGCAAGAAGCCGCTGCGCGACATGGTGGATTAGCTCGCGGACCGCCACTTATCCACGCGACATCGGTACCACTCAAACGAATGGCAATTTTCCGTCTGAATGCGTTTAGGGTCCATGCTCGGAGACCACGCATGGGTATCGCGCGGGAGACAGTGACTCCCCGTTTCAAGGCGTCGAGATGCTACGAGCACCGAAAAGTCAGTTCCTTAGACCTAAAGATCGGGCGATCTGCCAGCGGGTTGTCGACCAGGTAACCGCCGACGCCAAATGGTACAGCACCCCGATAGACGGTCAGATTCTGGCCTCGACCACGCTGAATCTCTTTCAATCAGGGGTCGTAAACGAAACGAATTTGCTGGCACATGTTCGCGCGCGGCGCCACGACTTC
>NZ_JAMYRN010000041.1:0-19963 GCF_040321435.1 Mesorhizobium sp. M0410 | reverse complement strand
ACCGTTCGTCAATGTCGGTTCAACTGGCGAAGGACGGTGCAGGTGTGGTCCTGGAAAGCACATCCATCGCATTCGAGGACCTGGTGTCGGGTTCTCTGGTTCCGGTCTCGATAGAGTTCGAGGTCATCGAGTTTCCGGGATACTGGCTGGTCTGTCCTTCGCGGCATATGAATCGGCGCGCGGTTCGCCTGTTTTCGGACTGGGTGTCACGCGTGGGTAAGCGCGACACCGATCTGGCTCGCCGGTTTCTGGCGGATAAGCAACTGCGCATATCGTTCGAACGACGGCCTCATTTCGGGGCACGGGATGACAAAGCGGCGCCAATGGCGTGAACAGTTCGGCGTTCAAGACATGGCAAGACGAAGATTGACAGCACGTTGCGGTTGAGGAGCTGGCAAAACGCAGGCTGTGTGCAAGCGAAGGCGGGTTGGCCGCGCTTTTCCAGCGACCTTCCTCTTTTCCAACCCGACAACGACTGACTTACCTGTTTTCTGACGCAGCCGGAGACGGAGGCACTCAGTTCATACAGCCGTAAATTACCGGCGTCATCGTCCGTGCAACGCTACAGGGAATGCTCGACAGCATTGTATTGTAATGCCATTCCGCCGACGCGGCCATGGCTTCAATGAACGCGAGTTTGACGGTAGCGACTAAGCAACCGAACCGTGGCGCCAATGACCTTCTGAGCTTCCTCCCATTTCGGAAGATCTCGTTCCCCAACACGCGTGGCGATCGCGGCCAGTATCCAACCTACGCAGCTGATGTCTTCGGCAGCCTTCAGTTTCTCATGCTGCAGGATGCAAGCTTCAATGCCCGGTCGGGGCGGAGACCCGGGCGTAGTACGCTCAGCGATTAGCTGCAGACCGGCGTCGTAGGCGGCGCAAATTTTAATTCTATCGCCCCTTTCCGATTTCATCACCACATTCGCCCAAAGGGCCAACTCAGTTAAAAGATCGGTTACTTCATCTCTCATTAAAAACTGCCGCTGTTTTCTTCATGAAACGAAATTCCACGATCCAGATAGCGCGTGGCCCGGACAATGAGCGAGGTATTTTCGGGGTTTGTTGTTATCGAGCGAACCACTCCTTCTAAGCTTGCCGAGAATGTTAGTCAAAACGCTCAGTTTGCTCGGCAGGATCGCCGTCTAGACACAGCGGGCAAACATACGCATGCGGTTTCGTTACCACCAAGACCACCGATGGCTTGTGGCAGCGATCACAGGCAAAATCCCGGTGTGCAGTAGGCCAAACGTCATTTTCTATCTTTAGAGCACGGAGCCCCATCGTTTGGCAGCCGTCATCTTGCTGCCAGCCGGCGGAGGGCGCTGGGCTGGCACAGTGGTCTCGGGTTTAATGCGGAGGTATGGGAAAGAGAGGCTCTCCCGGCTCACTGCGCCAGCAATGGTATCGGCACTCACAGGGGCGTCCCAGGTTGATTGGTGGCCCGTAGCGAGAAGACTCGATCGGGCGAGTTTGGCTGATTACTCGCATTCTGACCGCCGAATTCAAGAATAGTGTGGCCCTTGAGATAACTCTTCGCGCTTGAGTTGCACGTATGCAACAGTCACTACCGACCTGCGAGGAGCGGAAAATCCCGAAACCTTGTCGGCGCCGCGAGAGGCCCCTTATTTGAAATCGCGTCTTGGCTTGCGACCTGGATGCCTCGCGCGAATATGCCGGTCTGATGGTACAGGCGAAGGCGACTGGTAAAGCGATCGGCAAGGCCGAAGGTTACGTCGCCGCCACAGCCGCTGCTCGCGAGTTCTTGTTCGTGGGCACGATCGGCATCGGGCGGGCCAGACCAAGATCGGCATGGCCAATCTCGCCTACAATCTCACCCGCCCGTATGGCACCAGGGGCGAACTGCGCCCGCATGACGACGAAGGCGGCGCAAACCGCCACCGCGATGCCAAAATCGGCAATCTCAACAACCAACTCCGAAGCGATCGCCGTCATCAGTCCACGCAGAAATCAGCGCGGCCCTACCGGTCCGCGAAACGCCGGTAGTACGAGGTGCCCAGGTGACTGGAGGCCATTCCTAAGAAGGCAAAGCCTGACCCTATTCGTGATATTCTGAAGCGCCTGCAGTGGTGCTGGGTCACGTTCGCTTCCCGCGCGATCTTGGCCGTCCATCAACCACGGCGCGTCCTTAGTTCCTCAATATTCACGACACTGTCGAAAATATACCCCGCGCCGCGCTCGGTGCGGATATACTGCGGGCGCGGCGCCTTATCCTGCCCCAACTTACGGCGAAGGCGGACGATAAGAACATCGATGCTGCGGTAGTAGACCTCCTGATCATAGACACGGGTCGCCATCAGAAGCTGCTCACGTGAAAGGACCCGACCTGGGTTCTTGAGAAAGGCCATCAGGAGGTTGAACTCGCCGGCGGTGAGCTTGACGTCAGGATCCGTTCCCCGGCGCAAGCTCCGACGCTTGGTGCTAACTCGCCAGTCATCGAAACGGTAGATGGTGTTTCGGTCACGCTCCGGCCGCTGGCGCATAGCGGCGCGCACGCGGGCGCGGAACTCCGTAAGCCCGAAGGGCATAGTAATGTAGTCGCGAGCGCCGGTTTCGAGGCCAATCACCTTGTCGGCCTCATCTACGAAGTCACCGCTGATGATGATGATCGGAAGATCCCTCTTGGCACCAAAATCTCGAACGAACTGCAAACCGTCCTCTCGGCCGTAGCTCAGGTCGACAATTGCTAGATCAATCGCTTCAGAAGCCATATTGCTGGCGGCCTGCTGGCGGTTTTCGACCGCTCTGATGTTAAACTCATGCTTAGACAAGAAGCCCATAAGCGGTTCTCTCGTCAACGCGTCCTGACCGACGATGAGAATGTTCTTCATGGTCACTTCCTATTGACTGCAGCTTGGGCTGCCGGGGACGGTAGTCAAATTAGTGACGCTCAGCAGGTGGGACAATCTTCATCAGGCGTATTGCGGAATAGCGCAGACAAATAGGTCCTATGCGGAGTTCCTGCTGCGCAACAGTGCCCCCAAAGCCTGCTAGTTTTTGATGGATTGTCCGTCCTCTGCGACCACTCGTTCGGCAGACCGGGTTTATCCCCGCTGAGATTCGTATCGCTCCGGTCCTCTGGCACCATCACTGGAGCGCTTTTGCACCCAACTTCCTCTCCCGGCGGCTCCAATTCAGTTCAGCTTTGTTTCAATTTAAATCGCTGAAAAGTTGACATTCGTATGGATTCGTCGAGATTTATTGATCAGACGCAGAACTCGCCTTGATGTTAATTCCACTGTCTACAGGAAACTCCTGATGCCCAACCTTTTATCTAATTCCAATCTCCTTTCTAGACCCATGCTATCCTTTCTTTTGAACTTGCATGTCTTATTGTGCAGATCGCTCAGGGGGCGGAGCTTTCATGAACGGCGGGATGTCCGAGAGCAGGAGAGTGGAGATGAGTAGACTGGTCGTAGTCTCAAACAGGGTTTCGCTGCCCGACGAGCATGGTTCCCCGCCGCCAGGCGGGATGGCGATTGCGCTGAGCGCTGCGCTCCGGCGAAGGCACGGCCTATGGATGGGCTGGTCGGGGAAGGTGAAAGCCGGGGAGGACCCGTCAGGGCCGATCTCACGCCGGGAGGCCGGCGGGATCAATTATGCGCTTACCGATCTCTCGCAGACAGATTTGGACGACTATTACTACGGCTTTGCCAACCGGGTTCTTTGGCCGGTTTTCCACTGCCGAGTCGACCTCGCCGAGTATTCCGAAGCACGAATGTCCGGATATCAGCGCGTCAACCGACTGTTTGCAAAGCTGTTGCAGCCGCTCATCAGCGACGACGACGTCATATGGGTGCACGACTATCACCTGATCCCGCTTGCGAAAGAACTGCGGAACCTCGGCTGCGGCAATAAGATCGGCTTCTTCCTGCACATTCCGTGGCCGGCGGCGGACATCCTCTTCACCGTACCGCACTATGATGATTTGCTACGCGGGCTTTCGTGCTATGACCTCGTCGGCTTTCATACCGATGACGATCTTAGTAACTTCGCCGAATGCTTGCGCCGTCAGGGGTTACCGGACCCCATCACAAACGGTGTGTGCCAAGCCTATGGACGTGTGTTTCGCTGCGGCGTTTTTCCGATCGGCATCGACACGGCCGAGTTCGAACGACTGGCCGAGCAGGCGGCGCGCAGCGAGACTCTGCAGGAGCCCTCTCAGAGGATTCCCGGTTGTAAAGTCGCGATCGGCGTCGACCGCCTCGACTATTCGAAGGGCATCGAGAAGCGCATCGTCGCGTTTGACCGCTTCCTGCGGAGCAACGACCACCGCATCGGCAAGACGCAACTGCTGCAGATCACACCGAAATCCCGCACGGAAATACCGGCATATCTGGCGATGCAAAAGGACGTCGCCGAGCGGGTGGGGCGCGTTGATGGCGAACTCGGAACGATCGATTGGATGCCCGTTCACTACATCAACCGGTCCGTTGGACCCAGCGAGCTCGCCGGTCTATACCGCATGGCACGCGTCGGCCTGGTCACGCCGCTCCGCGACGGCATGAACCTTGTAGCTAAGGAATATGTCGCCGCACAGGACCCACAGAATCCAGGTGTTCTCGTGCTTTCGCGTTTTGCCGGCGCAGCCAGAGAGCTAGGCGGAGCGATCCTCGTCAATCCCTACGATCCGGAAGCGACGGCGAGGGCCATCGAAGAAGCCCTGGACATGCAGTTAGATGAGCGGATCGATCGTTGGCGTGCGATGATCGGCCGGCTCCGCGAATACAACGTCTATCGCTGGTGCGACGACTTTCTGTTAGGCCTGGATCAGCGCTGAGCTTTGCCGCGTTCCTGGGCCTAGCTTCGCCAGCATGAGGCTGACCGCGACCAAGTGAATCAGGCAGCATTTCGGCCTCGCTGAGCGATGCCGAATGTGCTGACGCTTAGCGCGAGCACACCGCTTACTAAGACAAGAGGAGAAGGCCGTGGATGAGCTCGCTTGCAGTCGCGAAACTTCAAAAAAGCGGGCGCAGCCGTTTGTCGCGGAACCTCGCGCCACACGGCAGCGGCAAATGCTGGCGTCGATTGACCTGAACTTGCTGTTTGCTCTCGAAGCGCTGCTGGAACACCGCAACGTCACGCATGCGGCTCGACACGTGGGCTTGAGCCAGCCCTCGATGAGCCGAGCGTTGAGGAGGCTGCGTGGCATTTTCAACGACGATCTTTTGGTTCGCGGCTCCATGGGCCTGGTTCCGACCCCGCAGGCCCAACGCTTGAGCCGAATGCTGCCGCCGGTGCTGGATGCGATCCGCGGGATAGTGAACGGCAGTCTTGCCCAAGCCAATTGGCGATCGAAGGCGATAATGGCGATGCCCGATCATCAAGGACTGGTCCTGCTGCCGCGGCTCCTGCCCCGGCTGCGCCAGCACGCGCCTCATCTGGACGTCGTCATCGATCCGCTTCTCTCCGGCGCGATGCGGCGGCTTGAGCTAGGCGAGATCGATTTGGCTATAGGGCAGATTAGCGCCTCGCCGCCCGGATACTTGAGGCGCAGCCTCTACTCCGACCGGTTTGCCTGCCTGCTGCGCCACGACCATCCAGCCCTGGCGCGGGAATGGACAATCGAGAGCTTCGCGGCCTTGCGCCACGCAGCCATTGCCTTGGACTCCAAAGACGGCTTCGGCCGGGTGCATGACGAACTGGTCAAGTTAGATCTCCAGGGTCGCGATCCGGTGTTGGTTTCCAACATCTTGACGGCCGCGTTGGCGATCGCGGCGACCGATCTGCTGTTGATTGTACCACGCCGCGTCGCGACCAGGATCGCCGCCTTGCTGCCGCTAGCGATTATGGATCCGCCTGTGCAATTGACACCCTATGAAGTCGCGCTGATTTGGCACGAGCGTTCCCATCGCGACCCGGAGCATCGTTGGCTGCGCCACGAGATCGCCGTCGCCGCGGCGGCGGGAACAGAGCAAAATATCCCAACTGGGAAGGCAAGTGACTGATGAGTCGCCTAGGCAAGAAACGTGATCCGAATCCGGGGCTATCGTCAGGATATGACGGAAAAAGTTTATTGCCCTGCTCGCCCGTTGGGAGGGGAAGCTGGCTCTGCTGTGCCAGCGCATTGAAACCGTGCCGGTTTCGACAATTTGAAGCGAGGCAACAGGGCCAGACGAGAAGGTATCATACGCCCAGCCATCTATATACAGGCCAAAAACCGCCTCTCTTCGACCGCCATTCGGCCGCGCCAAGCCTTCCACAGGCCAGCTTCCCATGGTGTCTGTGAGGTGCCTGCATGCTGGCAGCATATCTTGGCTCGGACCCCGAAGCATGCAAGTCCTTGGCACTAATCGCGAGTTCTCTGAGGCAGATCGATATCCTTGATCACCGTTTATTGCGGGCAGGGCGCTCCGCGCAGATCGTCATCGTCGATTGTCGCGAACCGATTCACGACAAGCACGGGCGTGCGAAGCTCTCGCCCGAACCTGTCAAACTGGCTCTGGTGCTGGAAGAGAGCCTGGATCGACAAGCGGTCTTCTCCAACGGGTATTCCGATTACCTGTTGTGGCCGCTCACCGAGCAGGAAGTTCTGCGCAGACTTACCGCCTGCATCGTTCAGTTCGCGCAGCGTTCTACCCCGCCTTTCTTCTCAGCCGATCCGATCGTTCAGAATTCATGCAGTCTGCTGGCGCAGCGGGTCGATCAGCAGATCACCCTCGTCGAATTGGCGCGAATGGTGGGGACCAACAGGACAACGCTCACCACCCGCTTCGAGACATCGTTTGGCTGCGGGCCAATGACTTGGCTACGGCGCTACCGGATGACGGAGGCTGCTGACCGGTTGCGTAACGGGCATGAAAGCATCGGCAAGGTCGCCGAATCCTTCAGCTACGAGAACAGCAACAACTTCTCCACAGCCTTCAAGGCGTTTCATGGCCTCTCGCCACTGCGCTATCGCAAAATGATACGGCGCAGAGAAAAGCCTGCCTAACGCAAAGGTGGGGGCCGGAGCGAATTGGTATAAGGCGACGCGGGCACGCAAAGATCATCTCATCTCCGAGGCGTTTCCGCGCTTTGGGCACCTTAAGCTCTCGCACCAACGCTCATGTCTCACAGCAGGAGGATAAAGCATGTCGAACGCATTTTCAGTGAATGTTCAAGAGCATGAACAGCGCTATTCCAAAGAACACTATGAGGCGGCGTCCGCATTTTTCTACGCCAAGCCCCTTGTTTTGGCCCAGTTAGATGCTGCGCCCCCCAGTGACGACACGATCGCCAACGCTCAAGGGACAGTGCAGTTTCACCTCATCGGCCAAAAAACCGAAGATCCGACGTACAGCGGCACCCTCAATGAGAATCAGGACAATCTACTGGCAATAGGAGGAATTATTAACGACTACATGCATACCCATTATGCGAACATCGATGCACAGAAGCTTGATATCAACACATGGACCGATGTTGTTGGCAACATTCCAGATCTCTCTATGGGCGGGCAAAAACTGAAGAGTTTTTCAAAAAAGGTGGCCGGGACGTCGGTCTCAGCTACTTTCCTCTCGCTGATTGCCAAGGCGATCATTACCGACGGGGCATCGTTGCTGCTGGATTTCCAGTCCTTCCTTACAGAAATGGGGAATCTCACCTTCAGTGCAAACGGCAAGGCGCAGCGATACAAGGCGCTGACATGCACCTATCAGAGCTACCTTCTCGATAATGGGGCAGGCGGATATTACGACTACGGAGCAATCGTTCTGCGGCAGATCGAGTTCAAAGAGCACTTCCTCGAGCTGAAATCCTCTTGTTCGTCGACCCACTACGTCCGCGTCGACATGGACTATGCCGAGGTCACCAATCTCGTTCAGACCCGTCGGATCCGCAAAGGCGGCCCCGATCACGAAAACTTCCAGGAGCTTGTGAATAAGAACTCCACCGACCAGTTCAAGAAGGCCAAGAACTTTTTCAACGGTGGCTCGACGCCGCAACAAGACATCAAGCCGCAGGTCTGATCGTCAGGCCTTTGATCGCGAAAGCAGCGCACCTAACCAATAGCGTGGATTTGGGCGAACGTCGCCCGCATCATGGATGCGATAGAGCGGTCCGGTAAGCCCTTGCGAACTACCGATGCTCTATCGCGCCCCCGGTGCCGGCGAACTCCGGTCCCGCTTCCATAGGGAAGCAGACATGAACCCATTCGCAAAAACAGCTGCGGGCCTTTTCCTGGTGATCGGCCCGCAGAGCAGCCAACCGCTCGAGGCGGAGAGGATTTGCTCTGCCATGGTCCAGAAACTATTCGAAGACCAAACCCGGGCTCTGGATTCTCGAGCATGGCAGAATGCCGCGCAAATGGTACCGAATCAGGTGGAAACCGCCACGACTTCAAGAACGCTAAACCGCACGATGGACGTGGCGGAATTGCCCAGTGCCTTTGCGTCAATTTGCGCGAATGCTGCCGACGGCAATGAAGCTGGCGTCGGTCTGGCAAAGGCAATCCGTAGCTATCTGAGCAAACACGGCGAACCGACGGCGTTCAATTGCCTCGTCCTAGATCAATCCGACTCCGCGGAATCCCGTCTATCTTTAACCTGCCTTGCCGTGGTCGAAGTTGGAAGCGCTGACAGTCTCGCCATCACCTCGATATTGCGCTCCGCATCGCTGAACCTGTCAAACAAGCAAACGCAATCCACTATCGCGCAGGTTTTCGGCCGTTTCAGCTCGCCGAGCGACTCACCGTACTACCTGCGCTTGTTCTCCAGCCGGCGGTCCCACAGTCAGAGACGTAGCGACATTCTGCAGTAGACCCAAGGGCAAACAGAGGAATAGCTGATTGCGTCTGCGCCGCGTTGGTGGCTGCGGGAAATGACATCAAAAGGCTGCGCGAAGAAATAGCGTGGGAGGGCGAGGTGACCGTATAAACTGCGCATTTTCCATATAATTTCGGCCTTCGGGGAGACGGACTATGCACGATATTATCGACGTCCCGCAGAACGTCGGCGATTTTGCTGTGTGCTTGGCAGAATCTGGCGTCAATACAGTAATCCGGTACTACAACCATCGGAATAGTACACCATTTCCCTCAAAATGTCTGACAGGGGAGGAACTCGCCGCCCTTCATGGTGCTGGAATATCGGTAGCTGTGGCCTTCGAGCAGCGGGGTGGCGCGGGCGGCAATATCAGAGACTTGCATGGTGCGGCTGGAGAGCGAGACTCCGGTCGTGCGCTTGATCTGGCCGCCGCGTTGGGACAGCCCGAAGGCTCCGGAATCTATTTTGCAGTCGATTGGGACTACCACACACCACAGCATCTTGCAGGGGTAGCACCCTACTTCAGGAGTGTGCGGAATGCGTTGGCTGGCCGTTATCTCGTTGGCGTTTACGGATCGGGCACGGTCGGACACCACATGAAGCGCCAGGGGCTGGTGGACCATATATGGCTCTCTGGCTCGTTGGGATGGTCCGGAACGAGACAAGCGCTCAAGCAGGGGGATTGGTCGCTTTTCCAAAAGTTTATGGAAAAGCGTTCCGAGATCGGGGGCTTCGGATACGATGGAAATGTCGTCAATCCGGCCCTTGAAAACTTTGGTCAATTTGGGCCGGCAGGTACTCTCCCCTCTCGCGACGCGAACGAACGTCTGCGTTGTTCAAAGTTGCTGCGCGAGGAGCGCTAAATCTTCGCTCCCGGCCGGCCAAGAGCTTTCGCATGGTCGATTCCTCACGAACGGTACAAGGCGCGCCCACGCCTTGTCAGGCTGCACCGGAAGCTTCTCCCGCTGCGTCTTCGTCATCGATATCCCGGCATCGTTCATCCCTTCACAAACCGCTTGCCTTACGGCGCCATAATGAAAGAGGATTATGAAAGGCTCCGCACCTGTATTCTCGTGGACACCCTCGGCCTTCCATAAACGACCGTTTGCGAAAGGAACCAGAGTGCTGATCGGCTACGCCCGCGTGAGCAGAGGCGACGACCAGTCGAACACGGCGCAGGCCAGGGCGCTCGCCGATGCCGGGTGCAAGCGTATCCTCAAGGAGGAGGCCTCCGGCGGTCGCTGGGAGCGGCCGGAATTGCACAGGATGCTTGATCATTTGAGGGAGAGCGACACTGTCGTCGTCTGGAAGCTCGACCGTCTGTCTCGCTCACTCAAGGACGTTCTCACGATCATGGAGCGGATCGAAGCCACCAGCGCCGGTTTCCGCTCGCTGACAGAAGCGATCGACACGACGACAAGCCGGCCAGTGCCGGAACCGAGCGGCGCCGATCGTGCTGGTGAAGCGCCGTGACAGCTGCGGCGTTGCGGCGGGCGTGGCGCCGCAGCACGAGCGGCTCGGTTTCATGCTGCCCTACACGCCGTTGCATCATCTCTTGCTGCGGGCGCTGGACGGTCCGGTGGTGATGACCTCCGGCAATCGCTCGGGCGAGCCGCAATGCACGGACAATGACGAGGCGCGGCAGGAGCTTGCCGGGATCGCCGACTTCTGGCTGATGCACGACCGCGAGATTGTCAACCGGCTCGACGACAGCGTGGTGCGATTCGACGGGCACGGCATTTCGGTGTTGCGGCGCGCGCGCGGCTTCGCGCCGGAGCCGCTGGCGCTGCCGGCGGGCTTCGATGGCCCGGTCAGGGCGCTGGCTGCGGGCGGCGACCTAAAGGCCGCGTTCTGCCTGGCGGGCGACGGCAACGCGCTGCTGTCGCAGCATCTCGGCGACCTCGACGAGCTGAAGAACCAGAACGCGTGGAGGCAGGCGTTGGGGCTGTATCGAAGCCTGTTCGACACGAAGCCGGACCTCATTGTGGCCGACCGGAATCCGGGCTACCGTTCGACCCAGCTGATGTTACTCTGCCGGCGATGGTGATGAGGGTTTCGGCCAGGTGCTAATCATCATTGGCCGCTTCCTGCGCAGTCGTCGAACGTACGCGGGGCCGAACGTCTTCCCCCCACGGGTCTTTCCAAATCGTCACGCTCAACCTGTCTCAAGGGAGATCGTTGTCATCTCCTGATGCCGAATGTCTCAATTTTCCCAAGTTTGGCAAAATTGAATCGCAGACTTTTGCAGCGTGCGAAGGTCAAGCAGTTTTGCGACAGTAGCAAAGAGCCCGAAGCCATCATCCGGCCTCGGTGCTCCAATATATCGCCGCTAACGCCGGATGACGATAATCCCGGCCAGTGCGATGAGAATGATACCGAGCATGGAAGCCGCATCCAGACGTTCCGAGAACAGCACGACGCCCCATAGCACAGCGAAGGCTAGATATGAAAAGTCCCAAGTCGAGATGATCGAGGATGGTCCCAACTGGTAGGCGATGGCCGTGCCGACGCTGCCGATCAGCATCGTCATGCTCAAAAGCCCGATCAGCGCGCATTGGGTCCAGCACATTGGAATCCACGCGCCCATGAACAGGCTTTGTCCACCCTCGCTCCCTGCCATCACGGTCGCCAAGCTAGCGCTGCCCCCGAGAACGATCGCTATCAGGTTGAAGATCAGCGCCAAAACGAAGGGGTTTTCGCCACGGCTCTTGGTGCGCGTCAGCACCATCGCCAGAGCGTAGAGAATTGCAGAAACCAGCGGCATCACGGCATGGATGCCAAGGTCGCCGGCCTGCGGCTTCTGCATGAGCAGCACACCGATGAAGCCGAGGGCGACTCCGACCCAACCTTGCATCCCGACAGGTTCCCTGATCCAGAAGGCCGCAAAAAGGGTAATGAACAGCGGGATCGTGTAATAGACCGCCGCCGCCATCGAGAAATCGAGGCGCGGTAGCGAAGCGTAATAGATCAGCAGGCTCGACAGAAGCAGGCTGCTTCGCACGATGGCCCAGCCAGGATAGGCTGGGCGCAACGACACCTGCGGAAAGCGCCATTTCAGGATCGAGATCAACAAGGGCAGCGTGACGCAGGACCGCAGGAAAATGAACTGCGACAGCGGCATGTCCGAGATCGTGACCTTGATGATCGCATCCGCGATGGAAAGCGTCAGGTCCGTGAAAACCATCGCCGCAATGGCGATGCCCACCCTGTCCGCCTTGGGGGCCGTCTGACTGATCGACATTTTTCGCGTTCCCTGCTTCGGGTGCCGAGGCTACCGAGCCAAGAACGTTCCAACAATTCCGATCATACGGAAATTTTGTCCGTGTTATTGTACAATGAGCAACGACACGAGAGAGGATGCGTCGCTTTGTACAGCGTGGACGACATGATCCTTCTGGCCGAAGTCGCCGAAACGGGCAGATTTACTCGCGCCGGGGGGCGGATCGGGATGCCCAAATCCACTGTCAGCCAGCGCATCGCCCAGCTTGAAGCACGTCTGGGGCTGCGGCTTCTCAATCGCTCCACCCGGCACGTAAGCCTCACCGGCAGCGGCCAGGTCTATCTCGAATACTGCCGCCGCGTTCGCGCTGAGGTCTCGGCCGCGGACATGGCGTTGACCAATCTCAAGGAACAGCCTGTCGGGACGCTGAAGATCACCTGCCCAGAGGTAACTGCCACCTATTTCATGCCGACCTTCCTGCACGGATTTACCACGCAGTTTCCCCGCATCGCCGTCGAACTGATCGCCACAAACCGGCATCTCGACGTCATCCGCGAGCGGGTTGATTTCGCTTCTCGCGTTGGCACGACCACAGGTCAGGACCTGATCGTGCGGCGTGTCTCCTCGATTAAACGGGTTCTCGTCGCCGCTCCAGCCTATCTGGCGGCTGGCAGTCCTCTTCAGGAACCGACCGATCTTCTAGATCGCCGCTGCCTGGTGCATGATGCGCAGCCCGAATGGGTGTTCTCGTCAGACGACACACCGATCGTCCTGCGGCCTCCGCCGGCTGCGACCTCGGATTCTATGGGGTTCCTGCTGCAATCCTGCATCGCGGGCGGCGGGGTCGCACTCCTTCCCGCTTACGTGTGCCAGCCGTCCGTGGCGGTCGGCCGCCTTGTGGAGTTGCTCCCGGGCTGGGAAATTCCACCCTATGAAATGATGCTGATCTTTCCCAACCTGAAGAACCAGTCCAAGGCGCAGGCCGCATTCCGCGATTATGTGAATACCTTCGACTTTTCAGCGTTTGCCGTTGGGCGATAACTAGAACTTCTCAAGTCCTACGGTCGCATTGTTCCGTGTCGTGGAATGTCTAACTGGATCGAAAGCCGGACCAGGCATGGACATGAGCCAGTTTGCAAAAAGCGCGGCAGCTTTGTTCCACGGCGTTTCTTTGAGCGAAACAAGATAGACGTTACCGGGGCGTTGATCTTCCCCAGGCAGGAGCTCAACCGGTTGGCCGCGGCGTACCTGTTCGCTCGCCGTGCCAATCCGACCCAACGCTATTCCGCTGCCAGCCAAGGCAGCCTGCCTCATCATGAGGTGGTTGTCGAACACAGGACCCGGCAGCCCCTTCCGACACGTTTACCCCGAAGTGCTGGAACCATTGCTTCCAGTCGAACCACGTCTTGTCATCAACCCTGGCATGCTTTCTTTGGGTTGCCCTTACAGTGGGGTAATCACAACAAAACCCGGTGCGGCGGTCAAGCCGCCAGAATGAGCTCGTTTAATGAAGCGCCAGCCTCCGGCTGCGGGAGAAAGGGAGTGCCGTGCCTCAGGACATCCGTGTCACCATCGTGCTGACGGCCGTATCGATGGCATCCGTCGTGGACGGTCCATGGTAACGATCATGACCGGACCTTCAATTCATTCGGGCCACCGCACACCTCTCGGTCGAGGCGGCGCATGAGGCAAGCCACAAGGCATGGGTGGGCAAAAGCGGCTTACAGCACTACGAGCGCATGCTCCGCTCCGATGACTTCAACGAAGGTGCCGTCGCCTTTTCGGAAAAGCGCAATTCCGAGTTCAAGGGGAAGTAGCCATGGACGCGGTAACCACAACGCGCGCGGGTCTACTTGGACAGCACCGTCTGGCACCGATGCTGGACACCCGCTCCATGGTGGTTGCCGGGGTGTCCGGCAGGGAAGGCTCATTCGGCTTGCGGCTGGCCCAGTCCGTCGTCAGCGCCGGATATTCGGGGCGCATCCAGTTCATCGATCCGCGTCAGACCGAAATCCTGGGGAGGCCATGCTTCGCCGCCTTCGCGGACGTTGACGAGGCGCCGGATCTGGCGGTGCTTGGTGTCGGCCCCTAACGCGGCCGCTTCGGCAATGCCGACGCTTCTGGTGGCGCGCGGATGCCGACAGAGGAAGAGCGTGGGTGGGCTGCGGTGGCGGGTGAAGGTCCGGGAGAGAGTCTCCCGGCGCCCGCCGAGGAGCTCCAACCATGACACAGATGGAAATTCACACGCCCACCCGCAACGAGCGTGCCGGTTACAAGGTCGACGTCAGCCGCGGTCAGCGCATCGGCCGCGTGTCGTCAGAATGGTTCAACCGGCCGGCGGATGAGCGATACCTGTCGCTCACCGACCTTCGGAATTCGGTGAAGGCCCGGTCGGAGCGCAGCAAGACCCGCATCGTCGAGAGTGAGCTGATCCGCGTCGAGGCGAGCCGCGACGATCCGGAGCGCCTGAGGTTAATGCTGCCCGATGCGCCTGCCCCAGTTGCCCCCACGCATTGGAGTTTTGGCCAACTCGCCAGCCTGGTAGGTGCACCGGCCACCTATCTGCGCCAGCTTCCGGCCCCGCTCGCGGCGATCAACCTTCAGCACGGTCTCCTCAACCGCCGCGCCGAGCAGGTGAAGACGCTGGAAATCGAGAACGGACGCCTCGAGCTGCGAGCGGTTACAGGTCCGGACTATGGCAGGATTTTCGATGAAGAGCTGATCGCGGCCGTCCAAAAAATCGCCGGCAACGGTACCGGCGACACCCGCTGGAAGATTCCTGGCGTGCTCGACTGGTCAACGGGAATCTACAATCCGAATGTCGACATTTCCAATGCCACGACGACGATCTATGCGTCCGACCGTGATGTCTTTGTCTTCCTCGTCGACGACCTGAATCCGATCGAAGCCGGCAAGCTGCCCGATGGCTCGCCCGACGTCTTTTTCAGGGGGTTTTATTGCTGGAACTCGGAGGTCGGCGCCCGCACGCTTGGAATCGCCAGCTTCTATCTACGTGCAGTGTGCCAGAATCGTTGCCTCTGGGGCGTGCAGGATTTCCAGGAAATCATTATCCGGCATTCCAAATATGCCGCCTCGCGTTTTGCCCTGGAAGCCGAGCCAGCGCTGATCCAGTTCGCGGAGTCTTCGCCCATGCCGTTCGTCAATGGCATCAAGGCTTCGCGGGAGCGTGTCGTCGCTCGGGACGACGAAGATCGCCAGAGCTTCCTGCGCAAGCGCGGCTTCTCCAAGGCGGAGACGACGAAGATCATCGATGCCGTGCTTTCGGAGGAAGGGCACCCGCCCGCCTCGATTTTCGACTTCGTGCAGGGCATTACACGGGTGGCGCGCGACAAGCCGCATCAGGATGTTCGCCTGGAGATGGAGGGCAAGGCCAAGAAGCTTCTCGATCTGGCAGCATGATACTGCAATGCTGCGCGCGGCGGGAGTAGGTAACGTCACCGGGCTGCTGATGCCGCCAGTTTCGAACATGTGCATCGCTGCGGGGCGCAGCACACGGCCTGCGCTGCCGGTCTGGCAAACACATCTCTCAGTCTAAGTGTGCGCCGCACAAAATCGCAATGCTGCTATGCACAATTAATGTTTCTCGGCTGCGCGGAAGGGAGTAGTCTGTCGATATCGAGTTTCGTCCGGGTCACCTCCTCCCGACCTTGGCGACCAGGGACGGCATTTATTCCTCCCGAATGCTGTCGTCCAAATCAAGCCCGCCGCACCTCCTCCCGCGGCGGGCTTTTTCGTTTGCGAGCGGCGGCTTCTGGCAGCCCGATTGCAGGAAACGAACGCGGAGGTCCGTCAGTCGGGGAGGTTGAACCGTTCGATGGTGATGGTACGCGCGACATCCACGGTAATCTCCAGCACTTCGTTCCATGCCTCCTCCCCACCGAGCTCGGAAAGGGCGAGATGAAAGAGCCTGTGCTGGAGATCGAGGCTCATCAGGCCAGGGGCGGTGTTGAAGGCGACCAGCCCGACATGCAGCTCCTCGCGGCGATAGAGGCCGCGAAAGTCGGTCGTGTTGTGCGTGACGAGCACATAGCCGCCCTGCGGCCGGTGCGTGCACCGGCGGTGATGGCTTTTGCAGGGTTCAGGCGGCGCGCCGTTCGGAGGAACGCGAACCGTCTCGACCAACCCCAGTGATGGCGCGGAGGCGGCGGCGAGCGGCGGAATGTCGTCGAGCATGTCGAGCGCGACGCGACCGCGCGCCGGGTCACCATATGGTCCTTGGCGCCGGCGAGGCCCAGCCAGCGCACATGGCTCGACTCGGGAAAACCCCGTTCGCGCGCCAGTTTCGCAAGCTCTGGGCTCAAGCATTCGTCGATCAGGAATTTCACGAAACGGCCGGCAGATCGTCGAGACGGATCGTGCGTGTCGACTTCGCCGCCGTGCTGCGCCACGCCGGCTTGACCGGCGGACGGCCACGCCGCGGATAGGCGAGCGCATAGTCGGCCGCGAGCCCGATCTGGTCGAGAGTCAGTTGCGGATAGGCGGCACGGATCGTCCCGGGCGTATCGCCATTGGCGAGCATGTCGGCAACGTCATGAACAAGCACGCGTGTTCCCATAAAGGCCGGCTGACCGCCAAGTACCGCTGGATCGCGCGCCACCATGGCCTTGGCTTTCCTCAGCCGGCTGAGGCCGGTCCTTACCCCGGCGGCAATCGGCTTCAGGTCGACCTTAAGTGGATCGTCCGCGACCACGGGCGCAGCATCATCGGCAATGGCGTGCTCGACGATCCGCCGCCGCGCGGCAGGCGTCAGCGTCTCCGCCGTCAGCCAGGCGAGGCGTAGGCCGACGAGACCCGCTCCGATGATGACGCGGCTGCCGCGGCGTGTCTCGACACGGCCGCGCAGCAATCCGGCATCGATGATGCGATGCACCTGCTTGAGCGGCACCTGCGTTACCGCCGCCGCCTCATTGACGGTGAGCACTTCGCTGCTAAACCCCGGCATGACAATAATCCTTCCACATTCGTGGAAGATATATAGCCATTCTGCCTTCCGCAGTCCAGCGAAGCTTTGCGGCAGCCGGCGGCGTCCGTGCCAGACGCCCGACGGGAGGCAGAGGGGGCGGGGAGGTTTCCTGACGGGCTTGGAGGTTCGGGGAGAGGCCCCGGCCGCCCGTCATGGAGAACCTGACCATGGCAAAGAACGCCATTCAGAAGATCGCGATGAACGCCGCGGAGAACATTCCCTATGACAAGCTCAGGCTGTCGCAGAAGAATGTCCGGCGCATCAAGGACGGCGTGTCTATCGAGCAGCTGGCTGATGACATCGGGCGGCGAAAGCTCATCCAGAGCCTGAACGTCCGTCCGATGCTCGACGGCGAGGGCGAGGAGACCGGCACGTTTGAGGTGCCGGCCGGCGGTCGTCGCTATCTCGCGCTCGGTATCCTCATCAAGCAAAAGCGCCTGGCCAAGGATGAGCCAATCCCCTGCATCGTCAACCGCGGGCAGGAGACCTCGGCCGAAGAGGACTCGCTTGCTGAAAACCTGCGGCGCGCCGATCTGCATCCGCTGGACCAGTTTCGTGCCTTCAAGACGCTAAGCGATCACGGTCTCGATCCGGACGAGATCGGCGCCCGCTTCTTCGTGTCGCCGGCGACGGTGAAACAGCGCCTCAGGCTCGCCTCTGTGTCGCCGAAACTTCTCGACCTCTATGAGAAGGACGAAATCCGGCTCGAACAGATCATGGCGTTTTCGATCTCCGACGATCATGCGCGCCAGGAGCAGGTCTGGGAGCGGATCTCCAGCTCGCACACGCAGGAACCGTATTACATCAGGCGTCTGCTGACGGAGACCACCGTTCGCGCCGATGATCGCCGTGCCGTCTATGTCGGCGCCGAAGCTTATGAGGCTGCCGGCGGGGTCATCCTTCGCGATCTCTTCGAGCAGGATTCCGGCGGCTGGTTCCAGGATGCCGCACTTCTCGAGCAGCTTGTCTTCGACAGGCTGAAGGTGGATGCCGAGGCGATCCGCGCCGAAGGCTGGAAATGGGTGGATGCGGCGATCAGCTTTCCCTATGGCCACACCTCCGGGATGCGGCGCATCTACGCCGAGGCGCAGGAGCTCAGCGCCGAGGAGATCGAACGCTACGACGCGCTGAAGGCCGAATACGACAAGCTGGATGTGGACTATGCCCAGGCCGAGGATGCCGACGAAGCAATCGAGGCGAAGCTCGACCAGCTGGGTGCCGAGCTCGATGCGATCGATGATCGTCCTCAAACCTACGATCCCGCCCAGAAGGCCATTGCCGGTGTGTTCGTTACGCTTGCCGCGAACGGCAAACTCCAGGTCGACGCCGGTTTCGTGCGGTCCGAGGACGAGCCGCGGACCGAAACCGGCGACGTCGATGTGGGCGAGGAAGGGGGCGCCGCCGGCGGAACGCGATCCAATGGCGACGACGATGGCGATGGTGTTGTCGTCAACGGCGAGCCGGTGAACGACACCTCTGGCGCCGACGGCGAGGATGATGACATCAAGCCACTGCCCGATCGGCTCGTCTTCGACCTGACCGCGCAGCGCACGCTGGCACTGCGCAACGCGCTCGCCGGTGACGTCGACATCGCCATCATCGCCGCACTCCATGCCTTCGTCCTGCAGGTCTTCTATCGCTTCGCGCCGGACACGTGCCTGGAGATCAGCCTGAAGAGCGGCAGCTTCAGCCAGGTCGACGGTCTTGCCGAGACATCCTGGGCCAAGGAGATCGCCGAGCGGCACGAAGCCTGGGACCGCGATTTGCCCGATGAGGCGGAAGGCCTGTGGGACTTCCTGTTCGGCCTCGACGAAGCAAGCCGCAAGGCGCTGTTCGCGCATTGCGTCTCGCTGACCCTCAATGCGGTGGTCGAACCCTGGAACAGGCGACCGAAGGCGCTCGAGCATGCAGACATGCTTGGCCGCTCGCTCCAGTTCGACATGGTCAACGCCGGCTGGACGCCTACGGTCGAGTTCCTCGGGCGGCTCACCAAGGCGCGGATTCTACAGGCTGTCCGTGAAGCTCGTGGCGCAGACTCCGCGCAGCTGATCGACCACATGCAGAAGGACATCATGGCGCGTGAGGCCGCGCGTCTTCTCGAACGGTCGAACTGGCTGCCCGAGCCGCTGCGCGTTGAGGTCGATGAAGTTGCTACCGATTCTGGCGATGCGATCGCCGGCGACATGTCGGACGAGGCGGCTCTCGACGGCGATGCCACCGAGCTGCCGGCCTACCTCGCCGACGATGCGGATCCGTCCTCCGATGAGCCGGTGACCATCGACGGCGGCGAGGCGGATCACCTCCAGGCCGCTAAATAATCGGCCTCACGCTCGCACCGGGCCCGGCACTCCCGCCGGGCCCTTTTTCGTTTTCCGACATGGAGAAACCCGCATGTCCGCACATATCGTGTACGAATCCGCTCCTCTGGGGAGCGTTATCCGGTACCGCTCCGGCACCGCGAAACCGCCGGCTCGCTTCACCAAAAAGCTCGCCGCCTGGGAGAGCCGCAACGGCGTCGGTCGTTTGGTCAGGAAGGAACCGCCGCGCGAGCGCGCGACCTATAGCTCGCCGGCTTACTTCACCCTGCATGAGGGTGATTTCGGGCAGGGCGGCATCATCGTCGTCTCGGTCAGGCGCACATGGTCCGTTGAAAGCGACCTGCGTTTCGAGGTCATGGAGCGTTCCATGATCGGCATGGTCCGCGTCCTGCAGGAACTCGGGGACAGCCCGGAACTGCTCTATCCCGCCAAGGATCGCGAGGCGGCCGAACGCTGGCTCGCCAGCAATTCGTACAGCCGAGCCTATCTCGAAGAGGTCTCCGCCGATGAGGTCGGCGCCGACGTCATTGAGGGCCGCGCGGCCGCCTGATCGCCTCACCCCATAGAACCACTCCGACCACAGGCCCCGGGGGGGGCGCGCGCGGCCCGGCGCCCGGGGGGGTTGAACAAAACGCGGCGCCCCCCCCACACGGGGCGGGGGGGTGGGGGGGGGGGGG
>NZ_JAMYRN010000040.1:0-20840 GCF_040321435.1 Mesorhizobium sp. M0410 | reverse complement strand
TTTTATCACCTTCAACGCGGCAACCATCCCATCGGCATCGACTAACTCCGTGACGCCCAAACTCTTGCTTAATACAGCATTTCCCTTGAGTCCAAGCATCTTGCCTGACAGCTCAACCCCAATGCGCTTCGATTTGACCCTCTCACGAACAAGAGCACCAATAGGCTCCCAAGGCGTGAGCTGGCCTGAAGTGATAAATTTCTCTGGATAGCTTAGGACGCGTGAGTCTGGCAGGTATGAGCTGATTGGGCAACACAACGTGTCCATTTCACGAAGTATGAGCCACGGATCCTCTTCATCTTGGCACACAAGAGCGAGTTGCGGAACATAGTCGGAATAACCTTCGTAACCGGTGAGCCAGTTCATGTTCGATTCAGTCAAGACAAGCAGTGCGTCGATGCCACGCTCAGCCATTAGTTGACGCAGCCGAGCCGTGCGTTCGCGATACTCCTGTTGACTGAATGCGGGCATTATTGAATCCTCCTATGTGCACATGTGGTTGCTCGAGTTTGTTAATTCGCGCCCTGTTCTAGTGCGAACGCGGAAAGCTGTTACCTGCCGGGCGAGATATTTTGCTGCGGCTTAGCCGGGCAGCATCTGTATTCTTAGAAGACCGGCGCTTGCCGCCTGCAATCCGTCGGCACTTCCATACCCCTTTCAGCGCTGATAAACGTCTTGGTTGACCATCACCACCCAAGGCGCATCCGTCAAATATAGATTATGTAATCGGGTCATCTGAAAGCGAGATGGGTGGTGGCTCCTACTATGGAGTGCAGAGGTCGCGCGAACGGCGTGGAACCGTCAGCGGCGACCTCACATAACCCTCCGGATTCCGACGATTTACCGGACAGCATTCGGATCAGAGGCTGGACAGCATCGGACCTGATAGAGCTGTTTGAGCAAGATAGTCCCGGTGGTCCGCTACCATTCGGCGTGTGGACATCAGTCCGCTCCTCGCCAACATCTTCTTGCACTACATCCTTGATCTCTGGGTACGTCAGTGGCGTCGTCGCCATGCACTCGGCCGTGTCGTGATCGTACGCTATGCCGACGAGGCTTCGAGAACGCGCAAGAGGTCCTCGAATTTGGTTTGGCGCTCCATGAGGGGAAGAAGCGGCTAATTGAATTCCATCCATCCGAGCAGGGCCGCGGGATTTCGGGCGTCGCGCGAGGTAACGTCGGTTCATGGAGATTGATGAGGACAAGATCGACGATGCAGTTTTGGCGCTGTTATGGCTGACGCTGCATAATGCAGAGCGTTTTTAGCTTGGCGTCGCTTATGTCGACGATGAGAGGCACACCGAGGCCGATATCGACGGTGAGCTAAAAACGTGTTGGACTAAGCCGCGGGCGCGATTCAGGTTCTATGGGTATTGAATGGTGCGGCTCCGAGGACGGGCGTCGCAGGGACGGTATTGACCTGCGCCGCCGCCGGCGTGCACGGGACGAAAGCAGCGCCGATCTTGAACTCGACAAGGGTAAAGATTGCCATCGCGACCTGGCGGAAGGAACTGGTAGACGCGACAGCAGGCCCGTTATGAGGCCGGCCTCGCCGAACGCCGCTACGCCGCCTGCGACCCCGACAACCGCCTGATTGCCGCGCAACTGGAGAAGAACTGGGAGATCGCGCTACGCCGCGTGCGGGAGTTGGAAGCGCGCAAACCTGCCGAAAGCCCTTCAAAGCCGCGACAGCCCGAAAAGGTCGCCCGTGTCGCATCGCTGACATGGAGACACCTCCAATGTTTACAGACCCTTAAAGAAAGATTGCACAATGACTCAGGTCCGGCCACTGGCCGGAAGAGTTGGTTGTTCAGCGATACTGTCCACGGAGCCAAGGCCAGCGCCATCATCTACAGCATGATGTTGACCTGCCGAGCCTGCGACGTCGAGGCAGTTGGCGTGGTTACGCTATGTCCTCACTGAGTAGCCTGCACCGAAGACGCCGAAATCGACGATCTCCTACCCTTCAACTTCGCCAAAACCGCCACTGCCTGATAAGACCAATGCCCTTTCCAATTCGAAGGCGATCCGTCGAAATCGCTGGCGTCAACGTGCCGGGAAAATAGCGCTTACACATAGTCTGGTAGGCCCAGTATAGCCTCCCAAGGCCCTGGCTGTCGTCGAACCAGTTTCGGCGGCAAGCCTATTTTCAATGCGGATTTGGTGGCTGCTTGCCCGCTTGAGAACAGCGCATTGAACAATGCGAGATGGAGCCTATGGAGAGTAAAGCGCGCTCGTCATCCAGTTCCGAGCGGAGGTGTCATCGCGCACCATTTCGCCTATCTCGCATTCAGATGGCGTAGCGGCAGCAAAATCCACAACGCAACTAACACAATGACTCTCGGTGCGGTGCACTGATAGCTATGTTGCTCCGGCCAGCGGTCCATCTTCGACGGAGCCGCATTTTAGCGGCAAGTCATCTGGAAACGCGATGGCGCCGTTCGTGACTTTATGCTGGTGATTCGAATGCCAAGTGGCCCATAGTTGATGGACCGTGCTTTGAACCGCATTCGTCCCGCCGATGCAAAGTGAAATGCAACAAATGAAAGGTATCCTGCTCGTGCCTGGTAGTGGTATGTCGCGTTCTCCAATCCCAGCATCATCCCCGGTAGGGGTGCGGAAACCTTCTGCAGCTTCGCTCGCCGTCTTCTTCAAATAGCGGGATTAACATGCGCGGCTATTCGGCATTTTCCATCCTTCGCAATGGCCTTACCGGAGGCAAGTATTGGCGGCGCGCTTGGCGCGCCCCCGATATTAAACCGACCTATGATGTTGTCATCGTGGGTGGCGGCGGGCACGGGCTTGCGACCGCATTCTATCTCGCCGAGAACCACGGCATCCGCAATGTCGCCGTGCTGGAGAAGGGATATATCGGCGGCGGCAATGTCGGCCGAAACACCACCGTCATCCGCTCTAACTATCGCCTCGACGGCAACACCCAGTTCTATGAGTTCTCGATGAAGCTATGGGAGGATATGTCGCGGGCGCTTAATTTCAACGTCATGTTCTCGCAGCGCGGCATGCTAATCACGGCCCATTCGGCCGACCAGCTCGATAGCTTCGGCCGCCGCGCCAACATCATGCGGCTGAACGGCATTGACGCCGAGATACTCGACCGTGACGAGGTTCGGCGGCTTGTCCCATACCTCGATTTTTCCGAAACTGCCCGCTTCCCGATCCATGGCGCCATCTTCCAGGGCCGGGCGGGCACGGCGCGCCACGACGCCGTCGCCTGGGGCTATGCGCGCGCCGCTGACGCCTTTGGTGTCGACATCATCCAAGGCTGCGAGGTGACGGGGTTCGTCCGTGACGGCGAGCGCATCATCGGCGTCGAGACGACGCGGGGTCGGATTGGGGCCGGGAAAGTTGGGCTTGCGGTGGCTGGTCACACCTCGGTGCTTGGTCGGATGTTGGGCCTTGAGCTGCCTATCGAGAGCCATGTCTTGCAGGCTCTCGTGACGGAGCCGATCAAGCCCCTAGTCCACCAGATCGTGGCCCACGGCATCGACCATTTCTACGTCAGTCAGTCCGACAAGGGTGGTCTGGTGCTCGGCGGCGGGCTCGACGGCTACAATTCCTATGCCCAACGCGGCAATCTAGGCATGGTGCGCGAAGTCGCGGAGGCGGCAGTCGCACTAATGCCAAGAATTTCCCGCCTGCGGATTCTGCGCCACTGGGGCGGGGTGATGGATATGACGCCGGACGGCAGCCCTATTGTGTGCCCTACGCCGATAGAGGGGCTCTATCTCAATGGCGGCTGGTGCTATGGTGGATTCAAAGCGACGCCGGCCTCGGGATGGTGCTTCGCGCATACCCTCGCCACTGGCGCACCCCATCCGCTTGTCGCCGCCTACAATCTCGACCGCTTCCGTACCGGCTACACCCTCGACGAGGCTGGCGTCGGTCCGTTCGCCTGGCTCCAATAAACGAGAGGTCGTACGACCATGCTACGCATCAAATGTCCCTGTTGCGGTCCGCGCGACCACGACGAGTTCCGCTACGGCGGCGACGCGTTAGTCATCCGTCCTGCTCACGATGATACCAATTTCGAGGCCTGGTACCGTTATGTATTCGTGCGCGAGAATCCGGCCGGACCACATCGCGAATATTGGCAGCACGTATTGGGCTGCCGTCAATGGCTGGTGGTCGAACGCGATACACGCGACCACAAGATCGCCTCGGTCCGGTTCGCGCGGGAGGCGAGCACATGAGGCGACTTGATGAAGGCGGCCGGATCGACCGGTCGCAACGGCTCGAATTCAATTTCGATGGCAAGGCTTTCGCCGGTGCCCGAGGCGATACACTCGCGTCGGCACTGCTGGCGAACGGTGTGGGCCTTATCGGCCGCAGCTTCAAGTATCACCGACCGCGCGGCTTCTATTCGGCGGGGCCGGAGGAGCCGAACGCTCTAGTGACTTTGGGTATGGCTGGCCGGCGCGAGCCGAACCTGCCGGCCACCACGGTAGAGTTGGCCGACGGTCTAGTCGCCCAGAGCCAGAACCGCTGGCCATCGTTGAGGTTCGACATGCAGAGCGTCAACGGGCTGTTCGCGCCATTTTTATCGGCTGGATTTTACTACAAGACCTTCATGGGCCCAACGCGGCGGGCCTGGATGTTCTATGAGCATTTCATACGCAAGGCCGCTGGCTTGGGCCGAGCGGGAGAAGAGCCTGATCCGGACCGCTACGAGGTTCGGCATCTCTTCACCGATGTGGCGGTGATTGGTGCCGGGCCGGCGGGACTTTCGGCCGCGCTGGCGGCAGGCGAGGCGGGCGTTAGGGTGGTTCTCATTGAGCAGGATTTCCTGACGGGGGGTATGCTTTTGTCGGAGCCGGCGGACGGCGAAGCCGGGCGCTGGCTTGCTGATATACTTGCAAGGCTCGCCGACCTGCCGAATGTTTCTGTCATGACGCGCACCAGCGCGTTCGGCACTTATGACGGCAATGTGCTGGGACTTGTTGAGCGGCATGGCTCAGGAAGCGTCGATCCTGCAAAAGGAGCGAATCGCCAGACGCTGGCGCTTTTGCGTGCGAAATCGATCGTTTACGCCACGGGATCGCTCGAGCGGCCGCTTACCTTCGCCAATAACGACCGGCCTGGCATCATGCTGGCCTCCGCGGCGCGAACGTATCTGAACCGGTTTGCCGTACTGGTGGGTGCGAGAGTGATAGTGGCGACCGACAACGACAGCGCCTATGGCGCAGCCTTCGATCTTGCGGCGACCGGGGCAGAAGTGACAATAGCTGACAGCCGCGCCGAACCGACAAATGAGCTTCTGGAACGAGCGCGCCGCCTTGGTATCGCCGTACGTCCGAAATCGATAATTCTCGGTGCCTTGGGGCGTCAAGCCGTGCGCGCGGTTACGCTTTGCGAGCCGGCTAGTATAAATACGCTAGAATGCGACCTGGTCGCGGTTTCCGGCGGCTGGTCCCCGACCGTTCATCTGACCTCCCATCTCGGGGTAAAGCCCGTTTATTGCGAGGACATTCACGCCTTCGTTCCCGGAAAGCTCGACGCGGGGCAATTCGTGGCCGGCGCTGTGAAAGGAGATTTCATCACGGCAGGCGCAATTGAGGGAGGCCGTCGCGCAGGGACCGAGGCATCGTCTGGCTGCTGCGGTGCAGCGAGATTAATCCAGTCGGCCGCAAGGCCCGCTGTTGCCGAGAGCAACGCGGAACCTGGTCATAACCTCTCCGTTGCCTCGCTTCGCCCGGGACCTCGCCATGTCAAGAAAGGTAAGGATGAGAGCCCTGGCATGCGGCCGCAGAAGGTCGAAGGTGCCAAAGGGAAGGCCTTCGTTGACGTGCAAATGGACGTAACTGTGAGTGACATCGCGCTGGCGCATCGCGAGGGGTACGAGTCGGTGGAACACCTTAAGCGCTACACGACGCTCGGCATGGGCACCGACCAGGGCAAGACAAGCAACTTCATTGCGCTTTCGGTGATGGCCGACCTCCGCGGCATAGCGGTTCCGGAAGTTGGCACCACAACTTTCCGGCCGCCCTATACCCCAGTCGCCGTCGGGGTGCTGGCGGGGCGCAGCATCGGTCACCTTTACAAGCCAATCCGGCGCACGCCGATGCATGATTGGCATGTCGCAAACGGCGCGCAGATGCTGGAAACCGGAGCCTGGACGCGGCCCTTGTTCTATTCTGCTTCCGGCCGCGATGTAGAAGAGGCATATGTCGCCGAGATGCGGCTGGTGCGGGAGGCCGCCGGAATGATGGACATCTCCACGTTGGGCAAGATCGACGTCCAGGGGCCGGACGCGGCTGAGTTTCTCGACCGCATTTATGTCAATGGTGCCAAACTGCCGATCGGCCGCTCCCGTTACGGCATTATGTTGCGCGACGATGGCATCGTCTTTGACGACGGTACAACGACCAGGCTCGGCGAGCGGCACTTTTTTATGACGACGTCGACGGCGAAGGTTGCGGACGTGATGTCCCGGCTCGAATTCCTGCTCGATACCGCTTGGTCGGGTCTGCGCGTCTCAGTAAACTCGGTGACCGACGAATGGGCCGCGATGTCGGTTGCCGGTCCGAAGAGCCGCGATATCCTCTCCGCCGCGTTTTCCGATTTAGACGTTTCCAACGAGGCATTGCCCCATATGGGACTGATCGAGGGGAAATATCGCGACAGGCCCCTGCGCATCATGCGTCTCAGCTTTTCTGGCGAGCGGGCTTACGAAATCTACGTTGGCGCGAGCGCTGGTCAGGAGGTGTGGTGCCGGTTGGTCGAAGTCGGCGCGCCGTTCGGTCTTAAGCCCTACGGCCTTGAGGCGCTCGGTACGCTGCGCATTGAAAAGGGCCATATCGCCGGGCCGGAGATCGACGGCAGAACGACGCTCGATGACCTGGGCTTAGGTCGCATGGCCGTCAGACGGAGTGGCTTCGTCGGCGAGGTATTGGCCCGACGCGAAGCCTTTTCCAACCCGAATCGGCCGCGGCTCGTCGGCCTGCAATGTGTCGAGCCGGGCAAGCAGTTGAGGGGAGGTGCTTTTCTGTTCAGGCCTGGCGAGCCGTTGGAGGGCCATGGTCTTGGCGTTATCACTTCGGTGACCTATAGCCCCACGCTCAACGCTTGGATTGGGCTCGGTTTGCTTGCCCGGAATGCCGCGGTAGAGGGCACTGAGATCGTTGCCACTTATCCGACCAAGGGCCAGACTGTGCGGGCCCGGGTAGTCTCGCCCGTATTTCTTGACCCGAAGGGGGAGCGACTGCATGGGTGATGATTCGAACACGGCGAGGCTCAAAATGGCAGCGTATGACTGCGCGATCGTCCAATGCGAGGGGTGGGACGGCGCGATGGCACCATTCGAGGCCGAACTGAATGGGATGCTGGGCGGCCCGCTGCCAACCAAGGTGGGCGAGACATCTCGTCAGGACAACTGGCTCGTCATTCGCATTGCACCGCGGCGGTTCTGGCTGCTTTGCGATGGAACGCCTCCAATTGTCGATGTCGATGCGGAACTTGGTTGCGCGCTCCCGGTCGGCGAGGGCAGGGTGCGGCTGCGGCTCTCCGGCGAGGGTCTCAAACGCCTGCTGGAGCGGTGCGGCCCGATAGATTGGGAGACACTGGGCGAGGGACGGGCGGTCCAGACTGGCTTCCATCGCGTGCCGGTCCTGCTGTTGCGCAGCGGCACACTCGAGTGCGACCTTTTCGTCCCACGCAGCCTCAGCGAGAGCTTGAGGAAGTGGATTGCCGACGCCTCCGCGGACGGTAACTGACTAGTACCTCGAACCGGTCGAAGTGGGCTGCCCATCTACCCGCTGACCTTGCCCCGTTGAAATAATCCATTTTGAAGTAAGCTCTGGCCGATTGAGAGGAGCAGGGAATGAAGCGCAACCGTTTCACAGACGAACAGATCATTGGCATTCTGAAGGAGCACGAGGCGGGCACGCCGGTCTCGGAGCTTTGCCGCAGGCACGGCGTCAGCGACGCCAGCATCTAAGAAGTCGAAGGCCAAATTCGGCGGCATGGACGTGCCCGATGCCAAGCGGCTGATGACGCTGGAGGACGAAACACGATGCAAAAGCGGCTTCTGGTGTAAGCGATGCTCGACAACGCTGCTTTTAAAAGACCTTCAGTTTGGAGGCGGCAGTGTCCGGTCCGGCTTTGAGGAACAAACAAAGTGACGTGGAGTCTTAGTTAGGTCATCACAACAATTTTCGCCGTTGTGCCATTGCATGGTAGTGGTGAGCAGGAAAAGCGATCGCACCACCGCAGTACAGGGTATTCCCTCCAGCCGCACCCGCTTCCAGTCGCTGCACTAGCGTACGAGGATCACCGACGCGGTAGCGCTCACCTGGTCGGCCGCACTCAGGATCAGCCTTGCCAGGATGCTTTGCCCCCGCGATTTCCTCCCCTTGAGGCTTTCTCGACGCCAGCTGCTGTGCCAGAGGACGCACAGCTGCTTGGGCCGGCATCCGAAAACCTAAACAGAGCAGACCTCCGCCTCACCCAAACCTGATATTGAGGGTTCCCCAACTCACGATGGCGTCCTTAAACCCGCAACTAACCTGGCATAGCCTTGCCCCATAGTGTGGGACATCGCGTGGCGACAGATCCGCTCGTGGGGTATGAGCGCGGCGGCGAATGGCGCCGGCGTATCGCGGCCGATCCCGCGCCAACGCTTGCTCGCAAGGGTCCGGCCACCGCCTTGCATGCTGTCATCTCATCGCGAGAAGACACCAATCAGCAAACTGAATTGGACGCCCGCGGCCGCCGGCTGTCTACTGTCGCTCAACGATATGCATCAATTGTAGCCGCTAGGTTTCTCGAGATGAACGCGTCTTTTTCGCTGCGGTTCCCACTAAGACTGCAACACTCCGCGTTCAGGCTGAGCCTCCATTCTTACGCGAAGCTTTGTAGTCAGCGAACGACGAAAACTCCGGTGGGCTTCTTTGATAGTTCGCTCTCACACTGAGGTGTGCACACGCCACCCCGAGCGGATCGACGAGAGTGGTCTCAGCGCTGTCGAGAACGATATGTACTTAATAATCGATTTAACGCGTACGTTCGCAATAGAGCGGCCAGACTGACTCCTATGGCATCAACTATTGGGCAAGCTCAGTTGAGACTGCGCTGGCTGTTTGCGCCAAGCGCTACTGATCGCGTAACGCAAGGAATCCGCCAACTTGGATGCGATTATCCCTTGAGTTCGCAATTTGAGGGGACGTTTCAATCCCGCCGCGCTCTTGGAATTCTTGAGCTTGATGAAGGAATCTCAAGCGAAAGCCCACCGAGCGTTCCGCGTCCGGGTTCCCTGTTGGACCCGGTAACCTTTGATCGCCCAATCATTACGGAAGTCGTACAGGGGGCACTGCCGGACACGGTCATTCGTGGCGAGCCTTCACTTGAAGGCGCCTGTTTGGCGGCCGCTCGTCGCTTGGTCGAACGAGGCGCAGCCGTGATTTCTTCTGATTGTGGATATTTCATGCGGCATCAAGCGGCAGTCGCCGCTGCGGTCGATGTTCCCGTTGTGATGTCCAGCCTGCTCCTGGTGCCGACGTTGCTGCGACTGTTGGCACCTAGTCATAAGATTGCTGTCGTGGCCGCTGACTCAAGACATTTCGGGGAGGATCTGCTTGGATTGCAAAATCCAAGAGATCGAGCGAGAGTGGTCATCGGCGGCGTTGAAGCCGGCGATTTTTTCCGCAATGCGCTGATGCGTCCTCCAATCCCGACAAGAATCGAACAGATCGAAAGTGAAGTCTCCGCCTGCGTCACGCGACTTCGCGCTGAGCACTCTGAAATCGGGATGCTGCTTTTCGAATGCACGGGGTTCCCTCTTATCACGAAGGCACTCCGCCGCCGTACAGGATTACCGACCTATGACATTACGGACCTTTCCCGGCTAACACTTGCATCCGTTATATAGCCAGTTCGAAAAATAAGTTTCCAAATTGAGGTGATCTATGACCACTGAATTTTCGACGACCCTTCCGTTCCCCATCATCGAGTATGAACGCCGACAGCAAAAGGTCTTAGAGGCTATGGAACGAGCCAACCTTGATGCCCTCATGGTAACCGCTCATGGCCACCTTCAACATCTCAGCGGATACGACGGGACCGGTGCATATTTTATGCCGTTCCCATTGATCCTCGTACCGGGGCAAAAGCCGACCTTCGTCGTCCGACAATATGAACTCGGCGGCGTCCGTGCAAACAGCTGCGTGGAGGAAATACTAACCTATCGGGACGAGGAGGGTTTTGCCGCTGTTTGCGCCGATGCTATCCGTCGATTTAGTTTAACTGGCCGCAGAATTGGGCTTGAGCTCGGCTGCTGGAACCTCGCGCCGGCGGACGTTAACGCACTTCAGGCGCATCTGCCCAATGCGAAGTTCGTCGATGCGACTCGTCTAGTGGCAACGGTAGGAGCTGTAAAGACCGAGCTGGAACTCCAAACGATGCGATTCGCGATGAATTTGACTGATGTGGCCATCAAAACGTTCCAACATTCCTTGCGAGAGGGCATTACCGAAGCGGAAGTGCTTGCGAACATTGACCAGGAAGTTGAAAAGGCTGGTGGTGTAATCAAAAAGCCGCAGATAACTTTGCTGTTCGGCGAGCGGACGAAGCTTTCGCACGGCAGGGCGAATCAGCATCCGATCAGTAACAATGAGCCAGCCTTCGTCGAACTTGCTGGACTGAAGAACGGTTATCCCTGTGCACTGGTCCGGAGTGCCGTACTTGGTCGGCATGCCGAAACGGAGGTTCTCCACGACCTCTCGATTGAAGTTCTTGAGGCAGTTATTTCTGCGATTAGGCCTGGTGCGACCGCCGGCGAAGTTGATGTTGCCGGACGAGAGGTGCTCAAGCGAAATGGGCGTCCGGAGTTGCTTAACCACCGGGTCGGCTACCAAACCGGCATCAATTGGGTTGAGCGCGGTAACATCAGCCTTCAACCTGGTGCTAGCGACATCCTTGAGCCAAACATGACCTTGCATATGCCAATCATCTTGCGCGGAGAGAGTGGTTACCAGTTCGGAACCAGCGAGCACGTTGTAGTAACAGAGCAAGGCGCGGAAATACTCAGCCGCACACCTCACACGCTGTACTATGCATAGATCGAGAGGGCGGAGTTCTGCCTGTCAAATGAACGATGCCGAGAGACTTCAGCGTGAGGCAACCAAACAGCGCCGCGACTTTCTTTGAAATCCTAAGCTCGATCAAAGGGTAGACGAGACGGCACTGTTCGTGGCCATTGGTTCTAATGAGCAATCTCACGACGACTGGGGCGTTCTGAAGCGACACATGAGTGAGGAGTTAAGAACTTGCTAGAGGATGCTGCGCGCCGATTACGCGCGAGATTAGCCCAGGCATAGGTATTCATCACGAGCTTGATACAGTTGCGGCCCACGTTACTGGTCGCGGTTTGCCGGGATTTGTCCCCGCGATAGTCGTGAGCGCACCGACGGCCCGTGATCTGCTAGGCTAGCAGCCAGTTGCCGTTCCCGAAGTGCGTCGATAACGACGCTTACAGTAGAGGTTTAAAAGATGTCGGCAGCCACCGGATCAAACAGCGCACTTGAATCGAGCCTCCTGGAGGCTAGGGACCGCTTTATTTCTGAGCACCGCCGAAGCTGCGAACTTCACAACCAAGCCCGTACCGTCATGCCTGGTGGAAACACACGCTCGGTCCTGTATTATCAACCGTTTCCGATTGCGATGGACAAGGGGGAGGGCAGTACGCTCTGGGACATCGATGGCCATGAGTTTGTGAATCTCTGCGGCGAATACACGGCTGGTCTGTTTGGCCATTCGGAAATGCGGATCCACGCTGCAGTTCAGCAAGCTATGACGCGTGGTTTAAGCCTCGCAGCAGTGGGCAGGGCCGAATACGAGCTTGCAAAGCTCATCTGCGCGCGGTTTCCGTCGATAGAACTCGTACGCTTCACCAACAGCGGCACAGAAGCCAATCTAATGGCGCTGACGGCGGCCCGTGTCCACACCGGCCAAGACAAGATCCTCGCATTCCGCGGCGGCTATCATGGCGGTGTGCTATTGTTTACTCCCCAGGGTTCGTCCCCGGTTACTGTTCCGTTCCCATTCCTTTTGGCCGACTACAATGACACGGACTCAGCCACCGCGGTGATAGGGCAGAATCGGGATCGGCTCGCAGCAGTGATTGTCGAACCCATGCTCGGTAGTGGCGGCTGTATCCCAGCGGAGATCAGTTTCCTGAAAGCACTGCGGGAGGCTACGCGGGAGACCGGCGCTCTTCTGATCTTCGATGAGGTCATGACATCGCGCATGTCTGATGGTGGGCTCCAAAAGCGCCTAGGAATTATTCCCGATCTTACGACACTGGGCAAGTACATAGGCGGCGGCATGAGCTTCGGGGCCTTCGGCGGTCGGGCCGACGTGATGTCTCTCTTCGACGGGCGCCTGCCGCACGCGGGTACATTTAATAACAATGTTCTGTCGATGGCCGCGGGTCGCGTCGCGCTGGGTGAAATCTTCACACAAGCTGCAGCGGAGGATTTGTACGAGCGCGGCGAGCGTCTGCGGGCGTCACTGAACGATCGGCTCACGAAGCTCGGCGTGGCGATGCACTTTAGCGGAGTGGGCTCGCTGGCAAACGCACATTACCGCGCCCCCATGAAACTCCGTCCCTACACGCCGACTGCCCGGGAGGATGGTTTGCGCGAACTGTTCTTTCTCGACATGCTGCGAGCTGGTTTCTATCTCGCCCGACGTGGCATGATCGCGCTTAGCCTCCCGGTCCAACAATCGGATCTCGACCGCTTCGTCGATGCGGTGGAGGAATTCGCCATCACCCGACGAGGGGTGCTTGGGTCGGCCGAGGCAGCGATGTGAGTACGGCCTGCCAGACTCCGACCTGAGGAGCCGGCGGCAGAAGCGCGATGGGGGTGCTATGGGCCACACCTTATCAGCGACTGCAGAACACCCGCGTGTGCCAGCCGAGTCAATGCTCAGTTGGAAAACCTGTTGTTGACCTTGGATTCTATCCTGCTGCTGCGACAGATCCGGGAGAGTTGGACGACGCTGCAGTCACTCCCGCATCGTGCTCGGATCCGCAACGCTTGCCCAATTGCTGCAGGTGTACGTGTTAACATGAGCTGGGCGCTCGATCAACACGCCCGCCCAGGTCCTCTGGCGGGGGTGACTGCGGACCTACTGGACTGGTTCAAGGCTGAATCGTGGCGCACTGGTCGTCTTTGGGACATACGGTCTCACCTATTAAGACCCAGCGCTCCCAAAGCTCTTGCTTGTCAAGCGCATCGAAGAATTGACCCTCCCTATTGCCTCACCCGGGAATGTTTTCTGCGCTGAGATGGCCCTTATCTTCTCCCGCCGCGGCTAGATAGTCGACCGTGAACAATCTTGACCGCTAAGCGCCAAGCTGCTTCGGCCGGTTCAGGAACGCGGCGATCAAGAGCCACAAAAATTGCTTCAGTCACCTGAGCAGGAGGGAGAAGTTATAGCCGGCTGCGGCCAGGATGGCGTTGATCGCATCGCCTTGGGTGTGAGCGAGGTAATTGCGGCCCATTCTGTGTTCGTTCTTGATGTGGCCGCTCACCGGCTCGACGGCCGATCGCCGCGGCATCTGGCGCTTGATGGCCGGTGTCACGCGGCGCTTCTGACCAGCGGTGAAGACCCTGAACTTACGGCTTTGCGGCGCGTTGTGGCCGCGATAGCCGGCGTCGGCGAGAACGCGGCTGATCTCGCTGCCGATGGTCTTTTCCATGTCAGGGATGATCGCTGCGAGCGTGTGGCCGTCATAGGGATTGCCGGGCAGCGCTTTTGCATGCAGGCCGAACTGGCCACCCTTTGAGCGCTTCAGCGTGGTGGCCACCGACACCTTCACCCCGAACTCGTAGGGCGCATGCGCCTTGCCCTTGCCGATGCATTCCACCTCGTGCGCATGCAGGCTGTAGATTTTGCGGCCGCGCTGGCGCTGACGCTGCTCGAGAACGGTGGAGGCCTGGTAGAGCGGCCACTTGAAGATCGCGTCCAGCTCCGCGTCGCTGGCGATCTGACGGGAGATGTCGCGGTGCGCCCCAGATACGTCCTGAGCCTGCGCAGGGCCTTGTTGGCCCGCTTGAATTGCTTGGCGTGGGCGTAGCGCTGGTGCTTGATCAGCGCCAGCTTGCCGACCCGTGTCAATGCCGCTCGAATTTTCCCCAAAAGTGCCGAAGTAAAATTCCCCAGTTTCGCCGCTCAGACTGTCGCGGAGGGGTGTCCATTTTTCGGTGGCCGGCCGCGCGGCCGCGATGGTGGATTTAATGTCGGCGGCGTGATGGAGGCTTTCGATCGCAAGTGTTCGGGCATGAGCTCGGCGTGCTGGCGGAGCCGATAACTCGATCCTTCGATCTGGACGACGACCGCATGGTGAAGCAGGCGATCGAGAAGTGCGGTTGCGACGACAGGATCGCCGAAGACCTCGCCCCATTCGGCGAAGCCGCGATTTGAGGTGAGAATCATTGCGCCCTTCTCGTAGCGGGCGTTGACGAGTTGGAAGAACAGATTGCCGCCACCGTGGATGACGGGCAGGTAGCCGATCTCATCGACAACGAGCAGAGCAGGCCGGCAGAAGAAGCGGATGCGTTCCTGCAGGCGGCCTTCGCGTTCGGCCCTTGCCAGTGCGGCGATGAGTTCGGCGAGCGTGCAGAAATAGACGCTCTTTCCAGCCTTCACAGCCTCGACGGCAAGTGCGATGGCCAGATGGCTCTTGCCTGTGCCGGGTGGGCCGAGGAAGTGGACGACCTCGCAGCGGGCGACGAAGCCGAGTTGGGCGAGCGTGAAGATTCGATCTCGGTCGAGCGAGGGCTGGAAAGAGAAGTCGAAGCCGGCGAGCGTCTTGATCGTGGCCAGACGCCCCATGCGCAGTGCCGTCTTGATCCGGCTGTTCTCGCGGAGGGTCAACTCTTCCGAAAGGAGGATGTCCATGGCTTCGAGGGCGGCGATCTCGCCTTGCTCGAGCCGGCGCACGATATGATCGAGCGCTTCGAGCGCTCGTGGCATCTTCAGGCCGACGAGATCGTGGCGGATCCGGTCGATGGTGGATGGCGTGGTATCGAGCGCATTCGTCATGGACGCTGCTCCTTCGCCATCACCCGGGCGACGGCATCGTAGAAGGCCAACGGGCGCTGAGCGACCCTGTCGCCTGAGCCATGAAGAATGACCTCGTCGTTCCTCAGTCTTTGTCGGCGCTTGTGGACGTGGATGTTGCGATGACCCGGCTCGACATGACGCTGGTGCCGGCCTTCGAGAATAGGATGGGTGGCAATCAGTGCGCCGTCCTCGAAGATGCGCAACTCTTCGGCCAGCGTGTGTACCTCGACGACACGGCGCCTGGTGGCGTCGGGCACGCTGTAGAAATTGCCGCCGACGCTGACCATGCCCTCCCGGCTGATACGTCGCTCGAGCTTTAGGACCGATCGGAACGGAGCCAAAGGCAGCGGCCGCAGCGCGGCCCGCTCCTCGGCGAAAGCTTCGTTGACGACACGCCTTGTGGTGGCGTGAACGCTCGGGTTTGCGACCGTGTCCAGCCAATGACGCAACTGGGCGTTCAGGTCTTCGAGATTGCGAAAGGACCGGGCCAGGAAGAAGTCCTCGCGAATGTAGCGGAACGGTCGCTCGACCTTGCCTTTTGTTTTGGCGCGGTAAGGCCGGCAGGCCTTGGGATGGAAACCATAGTGGCGGGCAAGATCGACGAGGACTCGGTTGTAGACGATGCCGCCGGTATCGCCTTCGCCGATCACAGCCGTCTTCATACGGTCGTAAAGCACTTCGCGAGGAGCGCCGCCCAACGCCTCGAAAGCCCCGGCATGGCAGCGCAAGACAGTCGGCAGATCCTGGTGGACGACGAAGCGTGCCCAGATAAGGCGACTGAAGCCAAGCACCATGGAGAATAGCCAGACGATTCTCGGCGTGGTCGGCTCATCGGCAAAGACGACATTGAACTGGGCGAAGTCGACCTGCGCCTGCTCGCCGGGCGGGGTCTCGAAGCGAACCTCGTATCCACGCTCCGCCGCGGCAGGACGGACGTCGCGCAGGAAGTCGGTAACGGCCGTGTAGCCGCCGCCATAGCCGAGGTCCTTCAGTTCGCGGAAAAGCCGGCTGCCGGTGAGCCCAGGATATCGCGTGACACGTTCGCGAAGATAGGCCGTGAAGGGATCGATTACCGCCTGACGCGGCTTGCGTGGTCCGTAGGCCGGAGCCTCGAGCCCGCGCGCTATGTATTTGCGCACCGTCTTGCGGTCGATCCCGCTCTCCCTGGCGATCGCCGACACCGACAGGCCCTGCCGATGCAAATCCAGTATCATCATCATCTCCCCGATCTTGATCACCGAAATCCCTCTCCCGACCATCAGGAGAAGCATCAACGATCACGCGCCGCCGGTCTCCCGGAGCGCGCTCCGGAAGACCGGCGGCAGCGCTAAAACTGGGGAAGATTCAAACGGCACTTCTGGGGAGTATTGAGCCGGCATCGACAACCCGCACATAGGTCTGGCGCAGGTCGAGCCGCGTCTTCTTCGCCAGCCGCACCAGCCGCTCGCGGGCGCGATGGATGAGCTTGGCGTCGGTCGGGAACATCACGTTCTTCGGCTGCACGGTCGTGTCCACGATCACTTGGCGCGTGTCGGTCGGCTTCATCGCCCCGGTCTTGACTGCAATGCTGAGGCTTTCCTGCAAGAGCGCGACGATCCGCTCCTCGCCCATGCGGCTGCGCCAGCGCGTCATCGACGAGCGGTCGAACGGCAGGTCGTGGCGGAAGAACTCCTCGCCGCACAGATACTGGAAGTAGGGGTTTTCCACCCAGCGCTCGCACAGCACCTCGTCCGACAGGTTGAAGGTGTGCTTGAGGATCGCCAGCCCCGCCATCAGCCGGGTTGGCAGCGGCGCCATGCCGGGACCGTCCGAATAGACCGCACCGAAGCGCGCCTCCAGCACCGGCCAGTCGATCGCCTGCGCCAGGCGCACCAGCTCGTGCTTCATGTTGATGATCTGATCGAGCCTGGAGCGGAAAAGATCCTGCTCTCCCGTCTCGCGCTTCTCGCGTGGCCTGCCCATCGCCTGGCTCCGATTCACTGCGATGAAAGCAGTGAATCACGCTTCGCCAGGCGGCGAAATCGCAAACTGGAATTGCAAGAAAACTATCCACAAACTGGCCGTTACCTGCAATTCGGAAGCCTGAAAAGTAGACTATTCCTATGCGATATCAGCGGCTTCCGTATTCTTCACGGCCGACTAGATAAGCGCGCGCGCTTCATCCAGTCTTCATCGAGTATCTGCCCGGCTATTTCGATACGCCAAGCCTAACGGCCATTGGCACCGTTCACAGGCCGAAGAGTCCTGCGTTCGCGCCAGCAACGGTGTCAGCATCTTCGCAGAATTCGATGACGGCGTTGATGGGCGGATTGACCTCGTCGTGGGCTTGGCGGGCTAGGCGCGTCAATTCCAAAGGCGTCACGGCGCCGGCGTTCACAAGCGAAGCCAAACCGGTGGCGTCGTATTTTACATGTCCACTTAGCCACACGGATTCTATCTTCCATTTGGATTTTGCTGCTGCTGATTTCCGGTTGCGCGAAAAAGCCATAGCATGAAAATGGCCGCCATCCCGAGCATAAAGCTGGCATCTCGGCGTCTCGCGGTCGAGACCTCAGCGACGATTCGCGATCATTAGACCTCCACGTCTTAACCGGCGCGATGACCAATTTCGGATGATAGCTTAGCTCCTCCGCCATCGCCATTCGGAAGCATGACCCCGCCTTTTTTCGTTTGGCTCTATGAAACTGCCCCCCCCGCGGCAGATAGCCTACGCATTGCGACAGCGCGTGGGGGACTCGAAACACCTAGTGGATGTCTCGCAGAATTTGAAATTCAATCTCTGTATCGGCGGCATTTTGGACCTAGATGGCGCCGTGACCTGCCTCAGGATAAGTTTTGGCGGGCTGCCACCGCGCGATCCGGCGTTGTCCTAAATCGACATGGGCTTCACTTTTGCTGCGGTCGCAGAATATCTGAAGTGACCTGACTCTGCAACGGAAGCCCCCGTGTCTAGTCCCGATTGTTGCGAGCGGACAAGAGAACCGGGCCCACCCCAAGGCAGAACGCTGACACTTCCACTTGCGGCCGTGACTAGGCCGATACTGACCTCCCACTATTTCTTTCTTCTGAAAGTCCAAGCGAGCGAGAGCATCGTCGTTAGCCAATACACGGACTCTAAATTGGCAGCGGCTGAGTCAGGACATAAGGAGGGCCGTTCAATGCCTCGAGGTCGTCGTCTGTCGAAGGCTCCGGTGCGATGCTAGCCAAATAGCTTTATGAAGATCGCTACTGTTAGCTCGGCGACAGAAGACAGGATCTAGGAATGCCAAATCAATGCAGACCGTACATAGCGCCCGGACCATGCGCTCCAACAGCTGCGACTGTTGTTTGCCTCCTTCGCCTACGAGCTGATCTACGCCTTGCGCCGCATCGGCCATCGGCCTGACGCGCACGCGCCTCGCCAATGCGACCTCCGGCAATATCCGGCTGAAGCTCCTGAAGATTGCACCCGGGTCCGCGTGTCGGTGCGCCTATCAAGATCACCATGGCGTAGGCAGGCCTGTCTCTACGCCGACGAGTTCGCCCTGGCCCCAGGCCCGAATATGCCTTGCGGTCCGATGATGCCGCCGGCCTGACCGCCTTCCCGCCAAGGAGCATCACTGCGACCAGGTTCGGACCCCTCAGCCGTGATCGGAAAGGTGCCCGCTACTCGGAGGATAACGCGCCGATACTCAGAAAAGGTGGTTACGGCGGAACTGCAGGTGCAATGGAACCAGGCACTCATCCGTGTCGGAGAGAACGAGAGCAACATCGCCGCGCATATTGCCGCGAATCCGAGGCATCACCGGGCTAGCAAGGGGCACCACAGCGCGGAGCCCACACATTCTCCAGGCGTTTGATCGACGCCAGCGATGAACGCCAGCCTAAAGAAGGGGTGCACCTTCATTTAAGATGTCGACCATAACGGATCGCTTCAAGAGCGTTCAACCATCTAGGTTCTAGATAACTAGGATATTGATAACATTCTTGCCACCTGTTGGCCGACCGAACAAAATGTGAGCGCAACGGTATCCAGAGATCTTTGAACGTGGTCTTCAAATCCAAGTCTCAGATGCGGAACGGAGCCCTTGCCACGGCTAATTTCACACAAAGGGAGGACTTGATGAACAAGCTGACGACGATCATAGCGGCTGCCGCATCGCTCGCAATTGCGTTCGTGTCTTCGTCGATCACGGCCAATGCCGGCGACGTACTCGACAACGTGCTCGCCACAAAGACGCTAAGAGTGGCAGCCGGGACGGACTGGGGGACGATTTCATTCTTAAACGACAAACATGAGCTCGATGGTTCTGATGTGGACCTCGCCAAAGCCATCGCGGAAAAACTTGGCGTGAAAGTCGAATTCGTGACACCGGGCTGGGATATCATTACCTCAGGCAAATGGCAGGGTCGCTGGGATATGGCCATGGGCGAGATGGTACCCACCAAGGCCCGCGCCGAAAAGCTGGACTTCCATGTGTACGCCTACTCGCCGGCGGTCGCCATCGTTCACAAGGATAGCAAGGCGGCCAAGCTTTCCGATCTCGATGGCAAGGTGATCGGCGTCTCAACAAACTCAGTGCAGGAGTCTTATGCCAATCACACCTTAATAGCTGACTGGGTAGGCGCTCAGCCAATAGAATTTCAATTCACGCCGGGCAACGTGAAGATTTATGGAACGGTCAATATCGCTCTTGACGACCTTCGGCTTGGGGACGGTGTTCGTCTCGGTGCGGTCCTCGGTGACCAAGAGGACGTAGCCGGCGCACTCAAAGCCGGCTATCCAGTGAAAGAGCTCGCTGAGTCCCTATTCTTCTCGCCTGGAGCTATGTCAGTTCTGCGCGGCGACAAGGAGTTCAGCGACAAGATTGCGGAGGCCCTCCAGAGCGTGAGGGATGACGGCACGCTCTCCAAGATATTGATCAAGTGGTACGGCATGGATCGCTCCGTGAAACAGTAAATGTCGTAAGCTGTAGCGGCCGGGAGGCGTGTACCGGTCGCTCTTTTTTGGGTCAATGCTCCATAAGGACATAGTTGGATCCGGGGTGCTCGTCCAAAGCTGGTGTTGATCGCTTCGCGATTGGGTACTCGCAGTTTTTCTTTGGGTTAATCTCACGGTACGACGATGGGCGAGCTTGCGCGGCTGGTTAATCGGCGAGCCGCTGGAGAGCGGTGTCTCCGGGCCCTTCGTGATTGCGTTTGTGATCGCGGTCTTGTTCTGCCGCTCGTCCTCGGTAGCCGTCGCCTCGAGATCTTCCAGTTGCAGTTCCATCTGCTCGAGCGCTCGAGCAGCCGCGCCTTGCGCTCCGAACGGCTGCCATAAAGCTCACGCCGAAGCTTCTCGATCTCCAGCTTGAGATGGGGGATCAGCGCTTCCGTGCTGGAGTTCACCGCCTGCGCGCGAGCAGCAACTGCCTCTGCCTCGACGCGGGCGGCGCGCTCGGCGAGGATCATCGCGTGGCGCTCGCAAGGTCTGAAGGAAGGGCGGCGGACTTCAAACTCACAAGGCGAGAGAATCATATTCGCCAGCGATTTCAAAGGCCAAAAATGTTATCCGACGCTCGTCGGACGCCAGGTTTCCTGCGGATTTCGCCAGTCGATTCCGAACAGCAGATAACCGAGCTGAGCCGGAGTGATCGTCACCGTTCCATCCGCGATCGACGGCCATAGGAAGCGCCCGCGTTCCAGCCGCTTGTACCTCACTTGGGAATGCAGACTCTACGAACGCAGTTACGCAATTAGTGCGGATCACGCATCCGTTTCATCCTCTGTTCTCG
>NZ_JAMYRN010000039.1:0-21454 GCF_040321435.1 Mesorhizobium sp. M0410 | reverse complement strand
GCCTCGGCATCGCGGCCCGCAAGCCCCACATCAACCAGTAAGCACCGGCATGCAGGAATAGCCGGAACTGGTTGGCCGTCGCTCTGGTGCAGGATGTGCGGTCGGCGGCAAGATGCGTCTTCCACGTGATGTGGTTCTCGGCCGCGCCGCGCCGGCAGTAGACATCCTCGTAGAGCGCCTTGGCCTTCCCACCGGCAAGGTTGGTGACGACGAAGCGGATATCGCCACCTTGGGCGCCGACCTCGACCCGCGCGATGATGCGCTCGACGCGGCTCCAACTAGCGGCGCCGTCAACGAACTCCTTGAACCTGCGGACGCTTGCCTGTCTTGGCCGACGCTTCGAAGCGCGCCGTCGTGCTGGCCTCCAGATCCGCGACATGCTTGCGCAGGGTCGTGGTGGGCGCGAGGCCAAAGATGAAGTCGACGTCGTTGGCGCGGCACCAGTCGATGACCTGCGGGTTGCAATAATGGCTATCGCCGCGGAGCAGGATTCGAATGTTCGGCCAGTTGATCCGGATCGCCCGCACCAGACGGTGCAGGTGGGGGCGGATCTCAGCCCCACTCGGCCGCTTGGCCGGTCGCAGGATCGCGCTGACGAACCGTCCCGCACCATCGAACACGACGGTCGGCTGGAAGCCGTACTCGTCATGGTGGGCATTGAACAGGCGAAGCTGTTGGCCTCCGTGCACAGCGTCGAAGGTGTCGTCAATGTCGAGTACGATCCGCTTCGGCACCTGCCGGAACGAGGCGCAATAGAGATCGACCATCGCCCGTCCCATCGCGACCAGCTCCCGCACGCCGGGTAGGTTCTCCAGCCGGCACAGCGTCGATTGCGACGCCAGATCCCGACCCGACGGCAGCACATCCTGGGCCATCTTGAAGACCGGATCGCGGCGCAGCCGGTTGGCGTCGTTGCCGTCCTCGTAGCCGGCGGCGATCATCTTCATGCGAAAGCCGATCATGTCCGCCAGGCTGTGGACGACCTGGTCCGGGCAGCGCGGATCGTCGATGCAACGCGCCAGACGGTCGGCCACCCGCAACCGCTTTTCCACCTCGGCCAAGGCCAGAACGCCGCTGTTGGACGACAGCATGCCGCCGTCGAAACGGGCGACGACGGACTTGCCGCCGACTGATGACAAACCGCTCAGCGGCAGCGCAAGATCGTTCATGGTGGGTGTGGTCTCCGGGAAATGGTTCGGATCGGCTTAAGCAACCAAATCCTACGTCATTTCAACGGCTTGCGCCACATCCACCAACCCCCATGAATTTTTCAGGCTAGGATCCGGACCCATAAAGGGATTCCACTGACGGTGGTTTTATGAGTCACGGTCTCCCAAGGGAGGCCACAAATGAATCGCGATTATTTCTGGCTGACGGAGGAGCAGGTTTCGCGGCCGCAGGCGCTGCTGCCAACCGACACGCGCGGCAAGCCAAGAGTCGATGACCGCCGAGCGATTAGCGGCATCGTCCATGTCCTCAAGTCCGGCGGCCGCTGGGTCGATGCCCCGCAAGTCTACGGGCCGAGAAAGACGCTCTACAATAGCTTTGTCCGATGGGCTGCCAAAGGCGTTTGGGTCGACATCTTCCACGCCCTGGCCTCGGCTGGCGGTCCTCCGGCTGAGGTCCTGATCGACTCTTCGGCCGTGAAGGCGCATCGCTGCGCTTCTGGCGGCAAAGGGGGGAGCAAAATCAGGCGATCGGCCGGTCGCGCGGTGGGCGAACCACGAAGATCCACGCCCTGACCGATGGCCTGTGCCGCCCGATCGCTTTCCTCTTGACCGGTGGCCAGGTCGCCGATTGCAGCGCCGGAGATTTGCTTCTGGAGCAGATGCCCAAGAGCCCGATCCTGCACGCCGACAAGGGCTATGATACCAATGCCATTCGCCACAGGTCTAGGCTAAAGGGGCGATGCCGAACATTCCGCCGAAGCCAACCGGCGCTGGAAGAACTGCTTCTCCCCGTTCCTCTACCGTGATCGCAACGCCATCGAGCGCATGTTCGGACGGCTCAAGGATTTCCGCCGCATCGCCACCAGATACGATCGATCGGCCACGAACTTCCTCGCTGCCGTCTGCCTAGCCGCTACGGTCAGTTACTGGCTGTGACAGTTGTCCTCGACAAACAGAAGCGAACTTGCGCCCTGAAGCAGGGTGATCGCTTCAGAAACGGTGCGAAGGAGTATGTCACTCGCCGGCTCGATGTCGTGGATGAGGCCGGCGGCCTCACCAATCATGATCGCGGCTATTGTGGGATCGCCGCTTGCCCACGCTTCCCGGTAGGCAGCGGACTGCGCGTCAATGTCGGCGAGGAGATGGGCCTCATTGCCGTGCCAGGCTTCCGTAAAAGCATTCTTCCGAACGCGCAGTGAAAACCGCGATGGCCAATCCAGGCGGCGCGCTAGGTCCATCACCGAGGTTCGAACCGTGTCGTCTCCGGTCGCGGCAAGGGCAGCCTGGTGCAGATTTGGATGAACGAGAGCCTCCAACGAGGCCCAGAAACGTGATCCCATCACGACGCCATCAGCGCCAAGCATCAGCGCCGCTGCAAGCCCACGACCATCGGCGATGCCACCGGCCGCGCAGATGAGCGTGTCCGGCGCCCGTCGCCGTACCAAGTTCGCGACCTCCGGAACAAATGTGAATGTCGCTCGCTTCTCACCGTGACCGCCGGCTTCCGCGCCTTGGGCGACGACAATGTCGGCTCCGGCATCAAGAGCGCGGCGCGCGTCGTCGAGGCTCTGGACCTGGCAGATCAAGGGGACCCCGGCGGCCCGTATCGCCGGCGAAAAAGGCGCCGGGTCGCCAAAGGATAGGAAAATCGCACTTGGTCGCCGCTCCAAGGCCTTATCGAGCAGGCGCGGGTTCCTGGCGAGTGACCAAGTTATGAAGCCGCAGCCGACAGGTCGGTTGCCAGATCGCTCGAACTCTCGCGTCAGCCAATCAGCGTCGCCATAGCCGCCGCCGATAAGACCAAGCCCTCCGGCTGAACTGACCGCACCTGCGAGTTCCCCGCCCGATGCGAATGCCATCGGCGCGCTGATGATCGGATGCTGCAGTTTAAGCCGATCAGTGAGACGGGTTACGATGCGCATCATCACTCCAACAGATTGCCTTGAGTATCGCAGGTTCGGTTGATCCTATCGAGCCCCGCTCAGCGCCCCGCGATTAACGGCAACCAGAGCCGCCAGCGCAGTCGACCGACGGTTATGAGTCCGGACCCTAACCCATCAGCAAACTTACGACCGGGCTTCGAGCCCGTCACCGATCGATCCAATGGCGCTGCGGTTACCTGGACGGACCTGAAAACCAGCCTGTCACAGCCTTAGCTTCGGTCCATCCTGCAATGCGGCACAAAGCAGATTTCAAGATCATGCGCGGCGTGAGATCTGCGTGGCCATCATCCTGAATCTCGTAGGCGCCAAATGGGCCTCGGCACATGAGGTCACTAACACTCTCGGTCTCTTTAGCCGCAGGCGGCAGTGAGCTCGGCTCAGCGCTCGTAATCGTTATCATTTGAGCGCTGGGTCTTGCGGTCCTGCTCTTCCGACTGCCGTGCCTTCTGTTTGTTGGCGTCCTTCTGCTTGGCTGCCACCTTCTCCTGCTCGGTGCCGGTGCGCGGCTGCTCCGGCTCGCGGGGATCGTCTCGAGTTGGAAGGTCTCGCCCTCGCGGCTCGCGCTCGGGGATCGGCTCGCCACCGCCACCACCACGACGCTGCTGCTGCCGCTCGAATTGTAGCCGCGCGAGACGGTCGTGCATCTTGTCGTTCACCTCTTCACGATACTGTTCGAACTGTCCTTGATGGGCCGGCGGCAGCGTCTCGCGCATGTTGTCCAGAGCCTGATTGACGCGGGCCATCTGACGCCGCATTTCCAAGGGGGTTTGCGCCATGTTCAAATCTCCTAGCAGTGCATTCAATTCTCTCATACCGGGATGGGACAGGAAAGACTTTTGCCCCGATTGATCAGCTCCGCGACCCGCGGCAGGACCTGGCTGCCCCTCCCCTGTCCGGTCGCGACGGAACTGCAGAAAATTGTTGCCGATCGACTCCGCTGCCGTGAGAGCCTGACCGACTACGCCCGCGGCCCGCATCGTCGTCACAGTCTTTTGCCATGCGGCAGCGATAGCATCGCCGTTCACGACAAGGGATTGCCCATCCAAACGGCGTTGCCGCTTGGCCTCCACCCGCTCGATCGTCCTGGCGCTGACCTGGTAGCGCGGATCGCTCTGGGCGCGGCTGTAGGCTCCGGCATGCTCCTTCGTGAACGGACGCGTCATCGCATGGTCCATGCGCCGCGTCGCCACCATCGCAATGCCGTTCTCGCGTGCCTTTTCAGCAAAGGCCTCGCGCCAGGCCACCAGATCTGGCTTGTTGAATTTGAGGCGCTCGCCGTCGGCAGAGCGTGCCTGCACCATCGCATGGATATGGACGTGCTTGGTGTCCTTGTGATGCGCCAGGACGAACTTGTATCCTGGCGCTCGCTCCTCGAGCACGGCGCGCGCCGCAGCCATGACGGCGTTGGCATCGGTGCCGGCTCTTGCCGAGAAAAGCAGGTGATAGGCATTGCGCCGCTCACGCCCCGAAAACTGCGGGCGCCATTGTTCATAGATCGAAGCCGCCGCCTTGGTGGAGCTTTTCACAGCAGGCACAGGCTCGCCATTTGCGTGGCGGATGTGGCTGTGGGTGCGGATGAACTTCTGCAGGAAATATTTCGCTTTGGGTTCACGGCTCACGGCCGCCGTTACCTCTGCCTTGGCGACCACCCCCGCCTCGCCCATGGCTTCAGACAGGCGCGCTTCGATCTTGTCGAGCGCCTTGCTGCGCGAATTTTTTTCCCGACCGCCGGCGAGCACCTTGGCAAGCGGTCCGGCCCGCTCATCGGTATGCGCGTAAACCTCCACCGTCTGTCCATCCTGCGCATAGATGAACGGTTTTGCCCCGAAGGCCTTGCTCAGCGCCTCGCTCAAGGCGGCATCGGTGACCTCGCTAGCGAGATCGAAGCGAACCTCGATAAAATTGGTGTTTTCCAAGGGCGGTTCGAACGTCTCGCAAAACGATTCCAGGAACGCCTTTCTTGCGGCACCTGTCGCAAGCACCTGCCCGTCCTCGTCGAAAATCTCGATGTCGTGTTTCTCGCCTTTTTCGTCCTCGCGCTTCCCGATGTAATTGAGCAGCCGGGCGGCAGCTTCCTTGGTCGATGGCGGATTGGGCATGACCTTGAACACGGCAGGCTGCGCGCCCGCCGCATAGCCTGCCCGTGCCGCCACGGCCCGCGCCTGATAGCCCGTCCGCGCCGCTCGTGCCGTACCGCTCGGACGAACAGCACCACGACCACCGCCGCCGCGCCGCTTCCAGTCTTCCTCCTCCTCTTCCGGCCGGAAACCGGCGAGCGTGACGCCATAGATCATGATCGGCGCGCTAGCGGCCTTGGGCGAACTCGCAGCAGCAGTGGACTTCGGTGCCCTGCTGGACATGGAGCTCCCCGCCGCCCCCAATCCTCCCGGCGACGAACAATGGGCGCTCCTGCCGCCACCTGCCGTCGAGCCGCCTCCTTGCCCGAGGCGTCCGCCGCCACCGGTCCGCTCATAACTCTTCATCACCTGGAATTCACCGGCCGCGCGTCGGATGCCCGTCACGGACTTGTCGTCGTCGAGCTCCTCACGCTTCACGCCGGACTCGCCCCGCAGATAGCGTTCGATTTCGGCCGCGTAGCCAGCAAGACGACCGCTCATGGCCTGGCCTCCCTCGCCTTGCGTGACCCGCCAGTCATCGCCTTCAGTTCCTCGCGAAACTGCCGCACCAGGTTGCCCACGGCGACCAGCGCCTGTTCAAGATCCTCATCGTGGGCAACACGGCCGTCGTTCATGGCGCGCACGGCCTGATTGAAATTGATGCCAACGCGCCGCAGCTGATCGGTCATGTCCACGATCGCCGGCCGCAACGCCTCTGATGCGATAGGCAGATGCCCGACCTCTGCCCGCACCAGACGCCGGACGACCTCGCTGACGGTAACGCCGTCTCGCTCCGCAATGGCTTTAAGGTTGGCCAGCTCGTCAGCCGAAAACCGGATGTGCGTCACCTCGCCGTAGCGTCGTGACGCGTTCTGTACCGCTGCTTTCTGGGCGCCTGCATCCATCTCTCAAGCCCGCTTGCGGGCGCTAAGGCCCGACAGGGCCGCGCCGCCTATTTTGTGTGTATCACAAAATAGGCTATCCTGCCAGAGGAGATGGAAAAGGACAAAGCCGACGTTCCTTTCTCACCAGCCCAGTTGTCAACCGCAGCGGGCCGGTCGCGATGTGTTTCCATCGTGACTTGATGTAGTGTGTCTATGATGCGTTGAGGACTTGTTTCCATGTTAACATGGAAACATCCGCCCTCTGATGCGTAGTCGGAAATGCGCAGTCGATGGGCCACCGGACCTATTCCTTCGCTGCAGATAGCAGCTGCGCAAAAACCGCACCGTGAACGAGCCCTTATTGGTGCGCGCCTGGGTTGCCAAACCAGTCTTCCCCGTTGACTATGTCACCATGTCTCGACCGTGATATTGTTCCATGTTGACTTGTTTCCATGTTAACATGGAAACAAGGAGACAACGCCGGAAGGAGGCCCCCATGATCATATCCGCTGCGATCCCCAAGGGCGGCACTGGCAAATCGACGATGCTGCGCGCCCTCGCATCCGTCGCGCTGCATCGGGGCTATTCGGTCACCCTTATCGACGGCGATCGGCGGCAGAACATGAATCGCTGGTTCCAGATGCTGGGCGACGCTGGCAATTGTCCTGACACGCTCCAGATAGTGAGCGCGATGACCCCGCAGGAAATCCTCCGCGCGGCAGCCACTCACAACGGTGAACGCTCGGTCGTCTTGATCGATACGGAAGGCACCACAAACGATAACCTCATGGCCGGGCTCTTCGCCGCCGATATTGTCGTCGTGCCGGTCTATTTTGCCCTCGACGATGTGACCGCCGCCATCCAGATCACCGACCACTACATCCCACTGGCGGTCGAGAGCCGGGGGAGACCGTTGCCAGCGATATTCGTGCTGACCAAGCAGACCATCATCGATGGCAGGGCGCGAGCTCTGACCGAACTGCGCGCCATCATCCAGGCCAACGGCACGCCCATTGCAGAACACGTCCTGCACAATCGCGTTGCCTACCGCGACCTTCAGACCGGGCAGACCCTTTACAGCCCCGAGCTGCCTGACGCGAAGGCGGTTGCCGAGAGCGAAGGGGTCTTTGACGACCTTCTGCAAACCTTCATCGAAGCCACAAGGAACGCGGCATGAGTGAAGAAACCGCGCCGAAACCCGGTGACGACAAGAAAGCCCGCATGATGAAGGCCATCTCCACGCAGCCGCCAGCGCTGCCGAGCCTGTTCATCCCACCAAAGGTCGAGACGTCAGGGACCAGGCAGCAAGCTACGCCACAGATGCAGGAACCGACAAAGCCGTCCCCGGCAGCCGGGCCCGATTTTCGCAAGCTGCTGCGGCAGGGTCAGAAAAAGGACCCCATCGCCGGAAAGAAGATTCGCGAGGAGGAGATGATCCGCTGCGGTTACTACCTGACGGCTGCGGAGCAGCGGCAGTTCAAGTTGCTGGCGATCAGCAACGGGCACAGCATGACCGAACTGCTGCGAAAGGCTGTGCAGGATTATATCCGCATTCATAAGCACAAACTGCCGAAGGAATAATCAGCGGTCGGGAGTCGCTATCGCATGCCGCGACGGGTGATGTTCGTGGCTCTTTTGCGACGCGCAAAAAAAGGGCCCGCGACGGAGCACTCCGTCGCGGGCCCTTGAGACGTGTTTGCCTACTTGGGTTGGTTGAGGTGTTTCAGCACCTCGCCGAGGATTGCGTCTCGCACCGGACGCCCGCTGGCTGCCGCTTTGTCGTCGACCAGCTTTGCGGTCAGTTTGGGCGACAGCGGCATGAAGTCGTAGCCGTGTGAGATGGCTGCATGGCGAAGATCCTCAAGCGCTTCGGACGCGTGATCGCGGGTGCCAAGCCAGAGCGCGGACTCGTCGGTCACTTCGTGGGGGAACGCTTGCAGGAAGTAGGTGCGAAGCGGTGGGTCGTAACCGATGACAGCGTCTGGATCCGAGCGGACTTTTCCGGTGACGGTGCCAGTGACAGTGATGGTGTAGCGGCTCATTGCAACCTCCTTTTGCCGGTGGGGAAGCCGGCCCCTCGAGGGGCCGGCCACCAATGCCTCACTGGGGGTTGTTCCAGAGGATGACCTTCTTGTTTTCCTCGCCACCCGGGGCGGGAGCGAGATTGCCGAAGATGACGCCGATCTCGGGGGCCTCCAGCTTGACCGAGAGGTATTCCTCGCCCGAACGCTGGGAGATGCGGTGCCAGCCGGCTCCGATCTCGAAGCCCGTGCGCTTGTTGACGATCCGGTAGTCGGGGGCGTCCTCGCGCGACTTGTTGGTGTTCGGGATGAGGGTGATCGGGGCATTGACCCGGAGCGTGGCGAAGACGCCTTCCATCGAGCCGTCGGCCTTGGTGGTGAGGTTTGCGATCGTGGTGGCCATGGTAGTTCTCCTTCGGTTGCATCGGGACCATTCCCGATGGCGCCAAAGGAGAGGGCCGTCCTGCTGCGGTCATCTCGGCGAAAATTCTGGAAAATTCTATTTGCCCAAAAATAGCGGGCAGGCCCTTCGCCTGCCCGCAGACAAAAAACAGAAATCGAATTTTCCTGAATATTCGCCGAGTGTACCCCCAACGGGGGTTGACCGCACAAAGCAGGCGGTCGTCTACAAAGGCGACATGAAACGGGAATGGCCCCGGATGCGGCAGATGGACAAGACCTCAGGCCGCCATCGCTTGACCGCCGACGCAATGCTGCCGGATCGCAGGAACAGGCTGCAGCCTCTCGGGTCATGTCGCCTGCGTCGTCAATGCCTCAAACAGCAGCATGGCGCGTGAACCGCCTAGCGCGTTCGGTATGGCGTCACAGCGGTTTCGAGATCGGAGCCGACTGGCAGCGAACTTCACGCCCTCTGGGCGATGCCTCGCAGCCAGGTTGGATGACCAAGCAAGCCAGGATGTTCGGCACACTTTCACCCGCTTCAGATGCGAGACGGGTCAAGATGAACCATCCGTACAACGCCCCGCGGCTCTGCGCGTGGACCGGTTTCGAAAGGGGCCGGCTCCGTCCGCTCATACAAGTGATTAGGCGGCGAGGAGCCGGATCACATATCGGATTGAACCCGCAGGGCCTGTCGGCAGGACCGCATCCATCATCCTGGCAACGTTAGACGCTCATCCGGCGTCATGCGGGCTTCGGCTTGGCGGCGAATGTCCGGATCAGCATGGCGGAGCATCGCGCACCAGTCTTCCACATTGTACGTGGTCGCCATCCGGCCCCTGGCCAGATCGTAAATGACGCACGGCTTGTTCGCGATGGCGAGCCGAAGCACGTTGACGGCCGTGCCCGGTGATGCGCCGTCCCAGACCATCATCCCAAAGTCGGCGCGCCGCACCATCTCCCGGTCCTTGGCGGCGTGGAACCAGTGCTCGTGAGCTCCTTCAGGAGAAGGAACATGGTAGGCGGCCCAGTCGCCCAGATTGTTGCGGGGTTCCTTGCCGGCATGGAAGACCCCGACGTGCTCGTACTTGTAGCCGGCGAGCAGGCCTGCGCCTCGGCATCGGCTCCAGGCGCGTCGCCAACCAGCACGCCGTGCTCGGCAGCAACGATTGCGCCGATGCGAGCGATGGCAGGTTCCGGCAGCTCGAATATGTCGCGTGATCCACCTATGAATATCATCGACATGGTGACTTTCCCTTCTCTCCCGCGTCCCCCGCCCCGCGCCGGCCGCCCTCTCCCCTGGCCCTGCGCGAGGGATCGTCACCCGAAGGCCGAGACGGCAAAGCTGGCTCGGGAAGCGGCGGGACGCCGCGACGAGAGCCCGGCCGGCCGCAGGCCGGCGCGCCCGGATCCTGCAACTGCCGGAGGCGCTACGCGCATCTGGCTAGTTGCGCTTCGCGCTTGGAGCTAGTGGTCTTTGTCGGCCAGCCAGAGGCTCACGTCCTGGATCGAGCGCATGGCCGCGAAAGAGAACGTCAATCCAGACGGCTGACGCGGCGGCCCTCGCTGCGCCCTTCGACAAAGGCGCCTGCGATTTTCATCATGAATGCCTTGCTGAAACGACCGAGGGGCTTACCGTCGGCTTCGATGTACCAGGAGCGTTCGGCAATATCGTAGTTGTATTCGTCAACCACGATCCAGCAGCGTTTGAGATCGGTCAGACCGGCGCGGCGGCACTCGATAGTGGAGATTTCCAAACCGACCCGATCGCTGGTTGGTGGCTGGGTGGTTATCGCCAGGAGCGCGAGATGGGTCAGGCCATCTCTTGCGCCGCGGACAGCGATGACCACGCAGGTGGGCCGGCTCTTGCGGTCTTCCGTTTCGCCGCGCTCGTGTTGCCATGCCCAAAGATACGGGTAGGAGATCACCTGACCAGGCAGGAATCTACCGCTCCTCATCGTATCCTTCCCCGCGCGCCAATCGGTCGATCTCGGCGGCGAAGAGTTCCGTGTGTTCCTCCGGCATCTCGGAGACACGGTATGCGCGGCGGGGATCGCCGCCGATGCGCATCCGTTCGTAGTGCTCGTAACTCATCAGCACGAACCGGGGTTTCCGGTGCTTGGTAAGAATAACGGGTTCGCGGCTGGCAACGTCGGTGACGTCGCCAACCTGCTTGTTGAGATCCCCCGTCGTGAACTGGCGCATGGCTGGACTCCTTATCGATCTCCATATTATCTGGATTTTCTAGATTTGCAAGAAAACGGCGCTCACGCGCCGTCCTCCGCGAACCGCCACACGGGGATGCCGAGCCGACGCGCCTTGTCGGCAAGGTTCTCGGTGATGCCGGAGCCGGGAAAGACGATCAGGCCGTAGGGCACCACCGAGAGAAGCTGGTCGTTGCGGCGGAACGGAGCCGCCTTGGCGTGCCGGGTCCAGTCCGGCTTGAAGGCGATCTGGGTGACCTTGCGGTTCTCGGCCCAGCAGGCGGCGATGCGTTCGGCGCCACGCGGGCTGCCGCCGTGGAGCAGGACCATGTCGGGATGCTTCTCGCGGGCCTTGTCGAGCGCGTTCCAGATCCGGTCGTGATCGTTGCAGTCGAGACCACCGGCGAAGGCAATCTTGGTGCCGGCAGGAACGAGCACCTCGGTTTCGGCGTGGCGGCGGGCGGCGAGGAAGTCTCTGGAGTCGATCACCGAAGCGGTCATCGCCTGGTGGGAGACCTTGGAGCCGGTGCGCGGCCGCCATGCCGATCCGGTTTGTGCCTCGTAGAGGTCGGCAGCCTCATCGCGCATGATTTCCAGCACGTTGCGGCGCTCGATGTAGGTGATGCCCTCGGCGGTGAGCCGTTCCAGCTCGACCGACTTCACCTCGGAACCGTCCTGTTCCTGCTGGCTCAAGCGCTGGGCCTCCTCGTTGCGGTCGAGGCTGCGGGCGACGCGCTCGGCGGCACGGTGGAAGACGTTTGCGAACGACCAGAGCAGGTCGTCGAGATCGGGTTCGAGCCTGGTGTCGCCGAGCATGCCGGCCAAGGTCTCGACGATCCCGGCGAGGCCAGTCCGGATCACCTCGTCGTCGGGAAGTGGCCGAGGATCAGGTTCGTCCTGATGCGGACGGTGGCCGTACATCTGCAGTTCGAGGATGACGCGGTCGGTCGGCGAGGAGGCGTGGTAGGGCTCGTAGGCGTCGTCGAGAGGAAGCTCGTAGGTCACGGCGTGTCTCCGTCGGTTGTGGCCGCGCCCATCGCGGCCTGACAGCGCATCCCGGCCGCGCCCCGGACGCGGCCGCACCGAAGGCCGGAGCGCAAGCGGAGGACGGCGCCGCCGTTGCGGCCGTGACCGGGGCGTGGCAGGGGTCGCCTCTCGGGCAGGCCGCGGGCGCGGCCTCTCTGGTGGAGCGCCGCCATGTCTGCAGGCTGTCCGGCGACGCCGCGCCGGCCCGCGTGCCGGCCCGACCCATTCATCCGGGCGGCAGGAAGAGACGGGCATCCTCCGGGACGAGCTGGTCACTGAGCCATGCCGCGAGATGGGCCGGGCCGAGATGACGCAGGTCGTCGTTGAAATCGCCGAGCTGCGGCCGCAACACCAGGGCGAGGATCCCGGCTTCGCCGGCTCGCTGGCTGAGACGCTCGATGCCGTGCCGGCCGGCGGCATCGGCATCGGCCGCGATGTAGAGGCGACGGCAGCCAGGCGGCAAGGTCAGGCCGGCGAGGTGATTGGCCGAAGTGGCGGCGGCAACCGGCAGCGCCGGCATCACCGTCCGGAGCGACGCCATCGTCTCGAACCCCTCGCCGGCGGCCATGACGGGCGCACCGGGCTGGTGGCCGAGCCATATGGCGTTGCCAAGAAGATGCCCGAGCGAGCGGCGGGGATCGGCGAGCTGCGCCTTGCCGTTGCCCGAAGCATCGAGCCAGGTGCGTTGCAGGCCTGTGGTCTGCCCGTTGAGGTTGGTGACAGCGGCAATCAGCGCAGGAAGCGTCCGCGTCTCGCCCGTTACGAGATCTCTGTAGTAACAGCCGGGATGGAAGCGCAGGGCACGCTCACGTGGGGAGAGCAGAATGCCGCGGCCGGCAAGATAGCGTTCGGCCAACGTGCCGGCGATCGGCTGGGACATGCCGAACAGGCGACGCGCGGCGTCGGGAGAGCCGCGTTTCGCGGCTAGCTGGCGCCGCGCGTCAGGAGCTTGGGGCGGTGGCAGCGGCATGGAGAGGAAGCGACGTGCTTCATCCGCGACCTCGCGGAAGTCGACCAGACCACAGCTCTGCTCGATGACGTCAAGCAGGTCGCCATATTCTCCCGATGACTCGTCGACCCATTTTCCGGCTGCCTTGCCGCCAACCGCCTTGAGCCGCACATGCATGGAACGGCCGCGTGTGTTGCGGACATCGCCCACCATCCAGTAATTGCCCGAGCGATGGCCCTTGGAGAGATATTCGCGGCACACCGCCTCGGCATGATCGCCAAGGCGGCGTGCCAGCTCGGAGGCCGAGGCGGTCATGATCGCCTCCCCTCAAGCCGCCGAGGTACGGTCGGTGACGCCAACCAGCGTGTGGCGATCGAAGAGGGAGGCGAGGATGGAGGACCCTTCCTCGGTCGTCGGGATGAACAGCCGGAGCTTCCAGGAGATGATCTCGGCGATCAGTCCCAGCGCCTTCAGCCGGGGAACCATGGCATCGATGAAGCCGATCAATTCGACACGGTAGTCGTTCATGACGCGGCTGCGGCGCAGAATCAGGCCATCGGCGAGTTGCAGTCCGATCCGTCCGTCGACAAGCCCGGTCCAGGCATCTTCCGGCGCGAGCTTGGGTACATCGTCGAACCCCAGATTGCGCAACATGGTCGCGAAAAGAGTCGGCGCGATGTGACGACCGATGATGCGTTCGCCGGCATCGGTCTGGATCCGGTAGACCTGACAATCATGATCCGGCAGCCGACGCCAGATCGGCAACAGCAGACCCGTCACGATGTGAAAGGTGCTGGTGGTGAACTCCGGGACGGCGGTGACTTCTGCCTGCCACAGCTCGCAGAACAGTTTTCGGTCGGCGGGCTGCCAGTGGGTCTCGGCAAGGGCGTCGAGACCGAAGCGCAGTTCGTCCGTCGGCCGCAGCAGGCGCACTCGGTGTTCGACGGTTCCGTCGTCGAGCATCAGGCTCGCCGTGGGAACCCGGATCGCCGTGCGGTTCGATCGCGTGTTCACCAACAGAACCGCTTGCGGTTCCGCCCGGACGATGGCCAGCGCGTCGACGAGGCTGAGCGGCCGTGTACGGTCCTTGCGCGCGACGGTCAGCACATGCGACTGCGCGCCCGAGACCGGGTGCGAGTAGACGGTGCGGCGATCGGTGACGACGATGCTCTCCGCCGTGATCGTCTCCAGACCTTTGTCATAGGAGCCGGCAGCGATCGCGCCCTCGACCTTCGCCGCCATCAACTGCTCGAACACCTCGAACAGCAGGTTCTGGGTTTCGATGCGCAGCGCCAGCAGGCGATTGAGCCAGGTCGTGATCGGCGGCAGTTCGTCGCGCAGCCCGCCCTCGTCAGTCGTCAGCGACAGGCCGGTCACGGTCTCGAAGGTCGTGAGCGAGCAGCCCTCGATCCTGCCCTGATGCAGCAGCATGTAGAATTGGCGAAGTGCGGCCCGCGCGTAGGGGCTTTCGAGATTGTCCTCGGCACGGAACAGCCCTGCCCCGCCGGTCTGGCGCTGGCCGCGCGTGATCGCGCCCAGCGTGTCAAGCCGCCTGGCGATCGTCGACAGGAAGCGTTTGCCGGCCTTCACATTGGCGGCCATGGGCCGGAACAGCGGCGGTTGCTTCTGATTTGTGCGGTGGGTCCGCCCGAGACCCTGGATGGCGTTGTCCGCGCGCCAGCCGGCCTCGAGCAGATAGTGCTTGCGCAGCCTCTGGTTCCTGACCCCGAGATCGGCGTGATACGAACGGCCGGTACCGCCGGCGTCCGAAAAGATCAGCACGCGCTTCTCGTCATCCATAAAGCTCTGGGTCTCGGCGAGATTGGCCGAGCCAGGGCGATTCTCGACGGCAAGCCGGTCGATGCCGTCGCGGCCGGTCTTCTTCACGATGCGGCGGGACCGGCCGGTCACCTCGGCGACGGTGTCGGCGCCAAAGTGATGGATGATCTGATCGAGCGCGCTACCGACCGGCGGCAGCGATGCGAGTTTTTCGATCATCTCGTCGCGCCGGCGAACAGCCTCCCGGCATTGAACCGGGTTGCCATCTTCGTCGTGGACAGGCCGCGAACAGACATAGCCTTCGGCGTCCGAATATTCCTCGAACAACTGGGTGGGGAAGGAGTGCATCAAGTACCCGCCGACATACTCGCGCGGCGTGACGTCGACATGCAGGTCCGACCATTCCTCGGTCGGGATCTCGGCAAGGCGTCGTTCCATCAGCGCTTCGCCCGTCGAGACAATCTGCACGACTGCCGAATGGCCATCGGCAAGATCCTGTCCGATCGCGCCGATCAGGGTCGGCGTCATCGTCGAGGTAATCAAATGCGAGAAAAAACGTTGCTTGGTGCTCTCGAACGCCGAGCGCGCCGCCGCCTTGGCGTTGCGGTTCAGCGTGCCGGACTCACTGGTGATGTTGGTCGCCTCGAGTGCGGCGGTCAGGTTGTTGTGGATGACCTGGAAGGCGTCCGCATAGCCGTTGTAGATGCGAATCTGCTCGTCGGTCAGCTCATGCTCGAGCAAGTCGTATTCGACACCGTCATAGGAGAGCGAACGCGCCGTATAGAGGCCAAGCGACTTGAGATCGCGGGCGAGCACTTCCATCGCCGCGACACCGCCGTCCTCGATTGCTGCCACGAACTCGGCTCGGTTGGCGAATGGAAAATCCTCGCTGCCCCAGATGCCGAGACGCTGCGCATAGGCGAGGTTCTCGACGGCGGTCGCACCGGTCGCGGAAACGTAGACGACGCGCGCGTCGGGAAGGGCGTGCTGCAGCCGCAGCCCCGCCCTGCCCTGCTGCGAGGGCGCGACGTCGCCACGCTCGCTTTTGCCGCCAGCGGCATTGGCCATGGCGTGCGCCTCGTCAAAGATGATGACGCCATCGAAAGATTTTTTGGCCCCCGACTGGTTTTCTCCAATCCCTGTCTGGCTTTCTTTAATCCCCGTCGGGCCTTCGTTCCTTCCCGCCGAGTTTTCTCTGTTCCCCGTCGGGCATTCGTCCCTCCTCGCCGGCTTCTCTCCAGTCCCCGCCGGGCCTTCGGCCCTCGCCTCTTGTCCAACCCAGTCGAGGATCTGGCCTATCCGGGATTTCTTGCCTCCCCGTTCCTGCGAGCGGAGCGTGGCGTAGGTCGTGAACAGGATGCCCTCGGCAAGGCGGATCGGCGTGCCCTGCCGATAGCGCGACAGTGGCTGGACGAGGAGTTTTTCCTGGCCAAGTGCCGCCCAATCGCGCTGAGCGTCCTCAAGCAATTTGTCCGACTTGGAAATCCAGATTGCACGGCGGCGGCCCTGCAGCCAATTGTCGAGGATGATGCCGGCGACTTGCCGTCCCTTGCCGCAGCCGGTTCCATCGCCCAAAAACCATCCACGGCGAAAGCGGACAGCGTTCGCAGCACCTTCTGGCGCGGCCGAGACGACATCGCAGGTTTCGTCGACCGTCCAGGTCCCGGCGAGATAGCCGCAATGGGCTTCGCCGGCGTAGATGACGCTTTCGAGCTGGGCGTCCGACAGCAGGCCCTCGTCGATGATCTCATCAGGAAGAAGCGGGCGATAGGAAGGTTTTGGCGGCGCCACGGCGGCCATTGCGGCCGACTGCACGAGCGGCGTCGGATGCGGTTTTGCGCGGGGAATGTCGATCGACTGGAGCGCGTAGGGTTCGTAGATCGTGTCGGTGAGCCGGCCGCCCTCCTCCGGCATCCAGTCGCGTAGCTCATAGGCGAGGGGGACCGCCGGCGTGCTGTTTGCCTTGACCTGGCGGGCGGGTTTCGCCTGCGCAATCGGGCGGAACGGTTGGATGGCCTTCGGAGCAGCCGTTGAGACAGCGAGGGGTGCGGCTCTCGCCCCCGATCGGGCACCCATGTGCGCTGCTGCCTTCCTCAGGATCCCGTGCGACAGAGCGCCGATCGAATCCGGAAAGCCGCCCGGTGTCCGGGGCGGCAGATCCGTGATCCAGGAGAGCAACGTTTCGACATCTGCGGCCTTGCCGGGCGACCGGATGAAGCCGGTCGGGTCGGTGGCCGGTACCTTGTCGATAATTGTCAGGCGGGTCTCAGTGGTGGTGCCATGGCGGGCATAGACACGGCCGTCGATCGCTGCGGTGAAGACAATGGTGCCCTGCTGCTGCAACCGTTCGAAGGCCGGCCGCCATTTGGGGCTTTCCGAAGACAGCCCGGTGCCGGTGATGGCGACCAGGCGCCCGCCCGGACGCAGGCGTGCGAATGCGGAGGAGAGGTGCCGCCATGCCGCATCGGCGACATGGCCGTCGACATAGGCGCCGACGGTGAAGGGCGGATTCATCAAGACGACGGACGGCTTGATCGCAGGTTCGAGATGATCGTCGATATGGGCAGCGTCGTGCCGAGAGACGGGCATGCGCGCAAACAGCAGGCCGAGGAGATCGGCCCGCGTCGCGGCAAGCTCGTTGAGGGCGATCGAGGCGCGCGCCATCTCGGCATGGACGGCGAGCAGACCGGTGCCGGCCGAGGGTTCGAGAACGAGGTCGCAAGATGCGATCGCCGCGGCGTGCGCTGTCACGAAGGCAAGCGGCAAGGGCGTCGACAGCTGCTGCATGGCCTGGCTCTCGTCGGACCGTCGCGTATGGGTGGGAAGAAGGTCGGCGATGCGCTTGATCATCGCCAGCGTTGCCTGGGGCGTGGTGGACCGGGACAGGATCGCAGGGCCGAACCGGCGCAAGAACAGCACCTGGGCGACTTCGAGCGCCTCATAGGCGTCCTTCCAGACCCAGAACCCTTGCGCATCGCTGCCGCCAAAACCTGTCGTCATGGCGGTGCGCAGTGCGGCGGTGGTGACAGGCTTGCCCTGCTCGAGGAAAGGCAGAAGCCGCATTGCCGCTTGATAGATTGCCTGGGCGTTGTTGATGGAGGCCGGCGTCGGCGCGTCGAGGGGAGCGGCAGTCCGCGCAACGGCAGGTGTGGTCGAAACGATGTTCATGGAGATGTCCTTCGCGAGAGGGGAGGCGCCCGCGCCGGCACTCTCTCCGCGCCAGCCGGGCCGCGCTTCTCCCCGCTCCCCTCTGCCTCTGGCGCCGATCCAACAAACGGGTTGCGCTCTGCGCAAACCCATGACTTGATGCGCGCACAGGGATGCGGCGGCGACCTGGAGCTGCGGAGGTGATGCGACGGTTCAGAATTGGCAGTGAGGTCTACGAGGAGGCAGCGCCTGACCTGCAGGCGGCGCTGGCGAACGCCTATGCCCGCACCGAGCGTCCGCTATGCCTGTGCCGCGAGCCGGGCTGCCCGATGTACATCGCCCGCATCGGCGACCTTCACCTGATCAAGCGCATGCCGCTGAGCGGCGGCGGGCATGATCCATCCTGTGATTCATATGAATCGCCTTACGAGCTGTCCGGCCTGGGCGCCTTGATGGGCAGCGCGATACAGCTCGATCCGCAAAGCGGCTTGGCGGCTTTGAAACTCGATTTCAGCCTGTCGAAGACGGGGAGCCGGGCAGCGTCCGCGCCTGCTGGCCAGAGCTCCGCCAGTGTAGCCGCCGACCCCAGGAGGATGTCGCTGCGTGGCCTCCTCCATTATCTGTGGCACGAGGCCGAATTGACGGTCTGGACATCCCGATGGGCTGGCAAGCGACATTGGTGGAATGTCCGCTGGCATCTGCTCGAGGCTGCCGGGCAAATGACGGTGAGGGGCGGGCCGCTCGCGGATATCCTGTTCGTGCCCGAGCCATTTCGCGCCGAGAACAAGGAAGCGATCGAGCAGCGTCGCAATGCGGTTCTTGCACCTGCGCTCCCGCCGAAATCCGGCCCACGAAAGCTGCTGGTCCTGGTCGGCGAGGTGAAAGAGATTGTTCCTGCCCGCTCCGGTCAGAAACTCGTCATCAGGCACCTGCCCGGTTTTCCCTTCATCATCGACGATGCATTACATCGGCGTTTGCCGGTACGTTTCGAGAAAGAATTGTCGCTGTGGGGAGCAGATTCCAGCTCACATCTGATAGTGATCGCGACCTTCGGATTGAACCCGGCCGGTCTCGCCATTGTCGAGGAGGTCGCGTTGATGGTGGTGTCCGAGAACTGGATTCCTTACGAGACGGTTCCGGAGAAGCGGCTGGTCGACGCGCTCGCCCGCCTTCGCGAGAAGAGCGTGAAGGGATTGCGCTACGACCTGCAAACCGACCAGCCGATCGCCAACGCTTTGCTCCAGAACAGGCAGCAGCCGATCGCGCTCTTTGTCGTCCCCGCCGGTGCGGACGAAACATTCGAGGCTTCGTTGCAGGATATGGTCGCGAACCGGCCGGAGATGGGTGCGTGGACCTGGCGGGTCGGTGACGGGGAGATGCCGGCCCTTCCATAGGCTGGGAACGACATCTCAGATTTCCATCAATGCCGTGAATCGATTGGCGGCCATCGATTCAGACATGCGTTGGACAAGGATCCCCGTTGTCTTGGACCATGACGGTATGGTGAGGGGTGACCAGCGATCGTCTTTTTCGGTGACCATGCTGTGGGTTTGCGAAGATCCGCGGCGTAAGCACAGTGGGCGCCTGATCGTTGTCAGCGTTGAACTCGGCATGCCATTCGAGCTGTCCGAACCCCGCGTTGCATCGGCGAGCGAGACGCTGGAGAGTTGGCTTTCGCATCGGCGTCCGTCCAGGGCGGCACCGCGGTCGATGGTTGCGTTGGGTGGACGATAGGCCTTGGCCAGCGTAGATGTGACCCGATCCCGCAACGGACCGATTCCCATCCGAAGGTGGTGCAATAAATGAAGCGGCAGAGCCGACCCTTCATCGTCGAGGTGAAGAAGAAGCGTGGCGAATCCGCGCGGCAGCGTTCGATCTAGGGAAATCTCGATCTCGCTGCGATCGACGCGGAAACGGCGCGGGAGCTGACGAAGATCAAGTCGGATGTTAGCTGTTATGGCGAGTCATCCGGCGGGTCGCGGCGTTCTTCGATAATCGCCCTGGCCTTCTCGACTGCCGCGATCGCCTTCGGCAGCCAGCGCTCGAACTCTACTTTGGAAAGGCCCATCGGCTGGGATGGTTCTGGATCGCGGAGGTTGGGACGGTCGGGCACGGCTGAGGACGAAGACCTCGTCCGTGTTGGCCTCGAACAGCATTAGGATGCGGTCGCCGATGGCGACACATTCGTTGATCCAGCGACGATCGGAATCGCGGTACCTTGTAGTTCGATCGGGCGGCACATAGACAATCGTGAAGTGTGACAGCGTCTCGCCCGTCGGCGCCGCATAGAAGTGCTCTTCCACCTCGATGACGACCCCGCCGGTGCTGTAGGAGGTGGCGACCGTGTCGCCGGGACGTACGAGATCGGCGACCGTTAGCGCTCCTGGGGGCGTGCGCCGGTATTGGCGGCGATCTGGGGCACCGGGGCTTGCGGTGTAGGTCGAGTACGCCATAGGTGTCCTTGCCGGCCCCTGGCGGGTGTTTACGGGGGGTCCGCATCGTTGTCTCCTCCCCTCCTGGCGCCTCGTGCGCGAGTTGCCGGCAAGCGGCTGTCGATCTCGTCGTCCGACAGGTCTTCGAGCAGTTTCAGGATCGTTCGTGGCCACCGTTGTTGACGAGAACGACGCGTTTGCCACGGTGGTCCGCGGGCCAGGTGTGGGGATTGATCTCGCCGGCGATCCCCCTGAAGTCGGGATGCGTCGCGTTCCAGATCGCCTCGAGCTTTTCCGCGCGGGTCATGCTGTCGCTCGCGCCGGTCTCGTGGGCGATGATTGCGGCGCGCATCTTGTATCCGGGGATTGCCGATCCGTGAGGTCGCAAAAGCCATGAAAACAGCGTTCGCGGCCCCGGATCCGGATCGCGAAGAATACGCTGGTCACGTTGCCGGCCTTGAACTCCGACATGCCGAACATGCCGGTGCGCTTGAAGAGCGGCGGCAGCAAATCGAGCATGAAATGGTATTCTGACGCGGTGATCTGGAACCACTCGCCTGAATAGGGAGTGCCGGAAAGCAGATCGATGCCGGGAGTATCTTTGTGTCGGCTGAACAGTTGGAACATCTGCTCGCGGGTGGCGACGCCGTCGAGCACCTTCCTGAAGGGTGGATGTGCGGTCATGGGGTTCTCCTGAACGCGGGTCGGCCGCGCGCGGCATGAACCGCGTCGTCGCAAGTGCTTGGTGATGTTGTGGCTGTCGACTGGCCGAGCCTGCGGCCAGCGTGTGCACCGGCGATGATGGGGTTTGCAGGGTTCAGGCGGCGCGTCGTTCGGAGGAAGGCGAAGCGTCTCGACCAACCCCGGTGATGGCACGGACGGCGGCGGCGAGCGCCGGGATATCGTCGAGCATGCCGAGCGCGACGAAGTGGTTGGCCCCGCCGGTATAGTCCTTGCGGTCCTTGCAGGTGCGGATCAGGATGCCGGACCTGAGGACAAACCGAACTGGCCGACCTGGATGTAGGCGCGGTGATGGTGCAGGGTAATTTCACCGGAAACGGCTATGCCCGCCTTGTTCGAGCGCAGGTCGAAGCTTCCTGCGGCAGGGCAAGTTCGTTAGCGAGTTTCTTCAGCCGTGAACGGGCTGTCGTGTGAAAACGTCTCTTCTGCTGCTCGTCATAGGAGCAGCTTCTGTTCCAGTCGAACATATCGATCTCCATGAAATGGAACAGGCCCGGGGGGGGGGGGGGGGGGGCCGGGGGGGGGGGGGGGGGGGGGGGGGGGGGGGGGGGGGGGGGGGGGGGGGGGGGGGGGGGGGCGGGCCCGCGCCCGGGGGGGCCCGGGGGGGCGGCGCGCGCCCCCACCGCAGCGGGCGGGGGCCCCC
>NZ_JAMYRN010000038.1:0-23866 GCF_040321435.1 Mesorhizobium sp. M0410 | reverse complement strand
CGCCCGACACCAACGAAACTGCAAAGCAATGAGGGGGTCAGTCCTTCGTTTCGCCCCAGGGGTCAAATCCTCACTTCGCTTGACAAAGCGTTGACAGGGCAGCATGCACGCCAGCCACTGAGCCACGAAATGCGCTTGATTCCGGGTGCCGACGCTTTCCACACAGCGGAAGGCAACACGAACGGATACGCTATCGCAAGTGTCCGCTCGGCCCGGCGTGATCGAAGACCTTGGCATGCATGGACGCTCCTTGCGCGGGACCCGGAGACCTCGTGAGCGGCCAGAGCGGCACGCCTCTGCTGGTCCGCAACGGGAAGGCGAGGAGCCGTAGCTGTTCATGCACGATCACGAGGGGTCTGATCCCGCCATAGTAGCGAGGAACCTTGCGAACAAAGCCGGTTTGCCGGCTGCGGAGCAGGTGGAGCAAAGGGCGGGAACCGAGGGGAATGCGGATCAGCAAAACACGCGCCGGGCGCAGGACCGGGAAAGCGTGTCAATTGCGCGGGACCGCATACGGAATGCCGCAAGGCAAAGGAAGAAGGAGAAGTTCACCGCGCTCTTCCACCACATCAGTCCGGAACTGCTGAAGACGGCCTTCTACGTGATCAACGAGACGCTGCCCCGGCGTGGACGGGAAGACGTGGCGAACCTAGGAGGCAGATCTCGATCAACGGATCGCTGACCTGCACGACCGGGTTCAACGGGGAGCGTACCAGCCACTACCGTGACGGCGGACGTATATACCGAAGTCGATTGCCGGGATTTGGTGATCTGCCCAATCTCAGAACACCGCGTTGGACGGGGTTCGGATGATCCGCGGCACGCCATGCGGATCTGCAGCGCCCGGAATTATCAGCGCGATGAATCGGGCGATAGATGTTGGTCATCTGCACCGAAGATGGCGACGCGCCGCAAAGACAAACAGGTTGTAACCGAAGGGCGGCATGATAAGGCCGATCTCGAAGGCGGCGGTGTGCAGCGCGGTAGCGTCATAGCCCTTGTCTTCCAGAAGCATCGCGCCCCCCCGCAAGCAGTGGTAAGAATCTCGATCCGCCTTTTTGCGGGTCCGCCCTGCTGGTGGACCGCCGACAACGGAGGTATCGATCATCTGCCGTTCACAATCGTAAGCCTCTGTGACCGCGCGCATCAGGCGGTCCCAGATGCCGGCTTTGCGCCATCGGCCGCTGCAACTCGTGGTTTCCGGACGGGAATGCTCGTCCTTCTGCACGAGGATCGGTTCCCTCTAGCGCTGCGGGATCGTGACAGACGTAATCTCGCGGGCAAGCCAGCCGTTTGCGGCGGCGGCTCTGAAGTCTCTGTGCGAAAAGGCATCTCCAGCTGTATGTCGCTTGCACCTGAGGTGGCGTGCCGAGAATAACGTCGATCGCCGAGATCGTCCAGTTGGTAAAGACACAGCGGTTGAGTTTGACACCGCGAAAATGTTCGAGCGTTCCTTGGGCGTTTCGCTGCCAAGGTCGCCTTCTGGGTGCCAGTTATGTTGGGCACGGTCGCGAAAACTCTTCGATGAAGCTTGAGAAAGTGCGTCATGTCTTTCGGTGCTGGGGCACACTCGTACGCAGGTGTCGCAGTCAATGCGTGGCTTCCCGTATTGCTCGGAAATGCCGAAGTCCCCAATCGCGCCTACTCCGCCGCGTGGAGAAATGCAGGCTTAATCCCGTACATCGAGTAGAGACCGGCTTCATCGAAGATCACACGGTCGTCATAGCCGCTGAACCAGATGGCGTTCGGGTTCCGACCGACGATCGTCACCTTGCATCGGTCCGGTGCATCTGCGGCCGAACGCAGTAGCTTAAAGATCACGACGCCCTTTTCGCCTCCAGGGACGCCAGGTACGAACTCGTTGGTGACGGCAGCCACTTCGGTCTTGCCTTTGTAGTGGGTAATCGAGAGCCGCGCATGCGTCTCGATGCCGGAGAGGCCCTTCTGCGACTCATTTAGAATCTGCCAAGCACGCTCGATCGGGACATTGAACGCCTTGTGGCCGATTATGTCGCGGCCACAGAAGAAGTAGTGATTCTCAATACCATTTCGGAGTAACTCGCGCTGCATAATCCCTAGCGCTTCGGCATTGTCGTTTATGTGGCGGATAATCGGAGACTGATTATGAATCGTGATCCAATCGCGCCGGGCTAGTTCCTTGACCGCGGACCGCGTTTCGGGAATCCATTCGAGCGCACCGTCAGAATTGTCGATATAGCCGCCATCCGGTGTTTTGCGGAGAAATTCGGCGGGATGATTGAAGTGCACCACCATTCGGACGCTAACTTCAGGATAGGACTCGTGGAAGGCATCGAGCATCGCAAAAAAAGTCCCGTCGAACCGCTGCGGATGAAACGCCAGTTCCTTGGTGCCTATGCGGATATGCTCGACTCCGGCTTCCGAGAGCGCCGCCAGCCATGCAGCGATATTCTTGTTTCCAAGAGCCATTGGATCGCCACCTGACATCAGAATCTCGCGAAGCTTTACACGACCGGTCGTGGGATGGCGGCCGCCGTTCGCGGCTACCAGCCTATTGTGCTCACGAATGTATTCGATAACCTCACTTAACTGTGCCAGGCCTTTTGGAGCTAGCGTGCCGTCCTCGCGAGTGATCTGCTTGCGGCCGATCAGTTCCTCGCGATAGCAGAAGCGGCAGTGGGCGGAGCAGGTGGATGCCACGTAGAGTAGACCAAGCTCGTATTTATGGATCAGCCCTTCGCGCGGGCTGTAAGTCATCTGCTTGCCCGGATCTTCTGCGCCGTCGAGATCGTAGGTCTCTCTCGGGCTGGCTTTCACCAGCGTCCGCATGGGCCGGCTGTATTGCGCCTGCTCATAGTAGTGCCGCGTGATCTTGATCGGCATCCTGGCTTCCAGATCTCTTGGGGTGCCTTTCAGCTCGAGGATCTGATCGAGTTCTTCCCGCGAATAGAAGCCGCGCATTTCTTGGGGCACATCCTCTCTGGCGAACTTGGCTATGCCGGTGATGATCTGCCGGTCGTATTTGCCGTTGATGACTTTGTCCAGAAACGCCTGCTCACGCTGTGAGGGCGAGTACTTTTCTACGGTATACATGGCGCACACCTCCAGGCTGCTATGTCCGGCCGGCACAGACTGCAGATAGAGGCCGATCCGCGTGAACGTGTTGATTTTCTTGGTCTGATTTCTCGGATGCCACGCTCGGACTTACAAGCGCATATTTGTCACCACTTTATGACTTGTATGCATGAAGACAGTATTCTTCGAACTGTTGTTGAAAGCCGCACCCTTCAGCCTTGCTTAAACAATGCGGCGCTCACCGGAGCTGCTGATGGCCGGGAACGACATCAACCGTGTCATCGATGTCGAGCGACACGCTTTTGGGCGGCGCGGCATAGCTCGACAGCCACAGATCGACCAGCACCCAGCCGAGCCGGATGACGGTGCGCAGGTCAGGCAGGTCTCCTCCAGGCGCGAGCAAGTCGGCTGCGAGCACAGATCAAACCCGTTGCCAGGCAGCCGCCCGCAAGCGAGCTTGAAGGCCGGGTCGGTGCGCAGTCGGTCGAACTCATTGGCATCTCGTAGCCGCATGCGATCGCAAAGATGCGGGCGCGCAGAATGTCGGCCATGGCGTGAATCACCCGCTGTGGGTCGCGCGGATCGTGCATCGCAGCGGCCAGCCTGTCGGCCAGTTGCAGGCGTCGCTCGGCCGCGGCCAAAAGCATGACGCCAACATCGGAGGTGACGCGTCACCATCAAATGCAGCTGAGATCTTCTTGCGTCCAACGGCTGGAAATAAGAGCGGCAGCAACGTATCGTCGCTCATGGCGGGTGTGGCTCGCGAGATGCGGTGGCAGGGCTGGCTTGGACAACCGAGTCCTATGCCAGATATTCGCTAAGGCTACATCCGCCAGCCTCTCAGACGCTCCGTCGTGCATAGACGGGCATCTGTAACAGGGCTCGAACGAGGCAGGCCGTAATGAGGCACTAGTTTCTTGGGTTCGCTCCTACAAATCGATAATTCCGAAGTTTATTGCTTTTATAGCTGCAGCCGTTCTGCTGGAAGCATCCAGTTTTCTTAATATATTTTTTATATGGAAATTAACAGTGTTTGCGCTAATTCCCAGAATGATTCCTGTTTCCCACGACGATTTCCCTCTCGCTGTCCACAAGATGCACTCTTTTTCTCTAAGAGAAAGATCAGGAGCTTCCTCGATGCCAACCGGATCCGCGAAGTTTGCGACCTTCAGATGGAAATGTAACGCAGCAAGTTGCAAGTAGGTGATTGTTTTGTTTTGGAATTCGCAGTCCCCGGGTTGTGCAAAGCTCATGATCGCAAAGCTGGCATCCAAGCCGTGCAGTGGAACGCTAACGCCTGTCCTCAAGCCGAACGTCGCAGCCTCATCGAAAACGCGCCGTTCGTCTTCAGTCGTACGTTCGTCATTGTACACCTCGCTCCATCGGAAGGCGCTTGCACGCTTGCGACTCGTCTTGATAATGGGGTCTATCCTGTCATAGCCCATTTCGAAATAGCGCTGCTGCCATTCATTGGGATAATTCAGCATGATCGTCGGACCGCTTGAATGAGAGCGATAGGCGATCCACGGGCAATCAAAATTCAGGGCAAAAGCAGATAGTAGGTCAAACAACTCCTCGGATTGAGCAACACCATCGGTCTGGGCGAGAAATCGGTCGAACTCAGCCGCAAACACCTCCCTAGATGCCTTGGGGAAATGCATCGACGGGACCAAAGAAAGTTGGTCGGACACGCTGGTCGCCAGCCCTCGCCGTTGAGACCGCGGCCATCCGCGGGTGTTCCATTGTCTCTCCTCCGCCTTTTGTATCGGATGTTGTCCCTGGTGGACAAAGCTGCCGGCAGTAGGGCTACGGTTCTCGCGGCCGTTGGCAGGCCGGATCACTAAAGCTTATCACTTTACCGAAAGGCATAAAGTTATTTTGGGTTAAGTACATATTACGTCGGTTTTCTGAAAGTGTAGCATTAGAAAAGAATGTTTAATGTCTAAGATCGTCCGGTTCATTCTCCCGAACTAGCCGTGGGTCTATGGGTGCCTGACCTTGGTCCTGCAGTGCTCGATGTCGTTCCTGGCGCAGGTGTTTTCGAAGGCGTGCGCCGGAATAGCACGCCGTTTGCCATGCCTGCTTGACCAACGGGGCAGCCGAGCGCGGCGCGGGGCGGGGTGAATTTGGTTGCCGCAGTCGGTAAAATCGGGTGCGTATGTTGTAGGGACGCGGCAATGAGCCGTGTGCAGTTAGAAGTGGTCCCGCCTGGTGAGACAGTTTGGCGGCTCGGCTAAGGTAGATCGCGGTTGTTTCTACGCCACCAGTTGCCTCCTTCATTTCCGCCGAAGCATAGACTTCGTCGGGTGTCCTGCCGCCGAAGGCTGAGTGCGGGCGTCGCCTACTATACAACTCAGCGACGGAACACCCACGGGACCGACCAACGCGAGCTTGTTTATCCATGGCATCCCTGGGCTGAGCGGCAAGTCTTTATCCATGAAGTGATCGAGAAGGGTGACGCGTCGGTCTTCCGCTGCACCCTTTCTGGCCAGCCATTGCACCGGTGGTTGGAGGTTCCGGCGTGGATGTTCGATCGGGCCCGAGCGCGAGCTGGCGTATCACTACTGCTCCGCATGTCGACCTTGCCGCGCTTGGCGCCCTGGCGACACTGCTCCGGGACACGGGTGCCCCATCGCAATCGCAGGAAATGGGCGCAGCATTGGGCTCTCACGACGCGAATCGGGGAGATGTCCATGCCGCGCCAGCCCACGACATACCAGTTCGATCTGTTCTCGAAGCTGAACGACGCCGAGACGGTGCAGACGCCGCAATGGCAGGCGCTGCCCGCCGAGACGCGCCGATCAGTGACGAAGCTGATTGTCAGCCTGATTCTCGATCACGTCGACGGCGACCGCTCTCCCGGACGGGAGGAGGTGCGTCATGATGCATGAGAAGATCAGACCGCACCATCTGGAGCGCAAGGCGATCCTGTATGTGCGGCAATCGTCAGCCCATCAGGTCCTGCACAATCGCGAGAGCAGCGCGCTGCAATATGCGATGCGCGATCGCCTGACGTCGCTCGGTTGGTCTCGCATCGAGACGATAGATGATGATCTCGGACGTTCGGCCGCTGGCGGCGTCGCCCGCGCCGGTTTCGACCGGATGATCGCCGAGGTCTGTCTCGGCAAGGTCGGGGCGATTGCGGCACGGGATCGCGGTTTGCCCGCAATAGCCGCGACTGGCAGCAGCTCATCGAGATATGCCGCGTCGTCGACACTGTGCTGATCGACCAGGAGACGGCCGCGCCAGGGCAATGATCGGCTGCTGCTGGGATTGATGGGCAGTCTCAACGAGTATGAACTCTCCAAGTGGACGCGCGACTGAAGAATCATGCTCTGTCACCGCGATTCTCAGACCAACGGAGACCGAAGGAGTCCCCGTCATCGCAGCAAGTCGCATGGCAAAATCAACGTCGCTTAGAATGCATATGTCTGCCCCGCTTTCGTCTTCCGTACAGATCGCGCTAATGTCGCGCTTATCAAAACTGTGGAGGTCGTCGCGTTCTGCAAGGTTGGCGCTCAAATCACCGCTGCGTCGCGACCACTGTGACGGAACGGGCATCCCCATAGTCCTCATGGCCTGTTACGATAGTGCCCGTGACGGCACCGTCGCTGGTAAGAGATTTACAAACAACGGCGACCGCGTGCTGTTCGGCGTACTCCACTGCCCTGTGGTGCAGCACCTTTACACCATGTCGCGACATCTGCGCGATCGTCCCGTAGGCAATCTCCGGAATCAATCGTGCCCCGTAGGGCAAGGTAAGGGTCTGCCGTATAGACGCCCGGAACATCCGAGTAGATTTCGCAAGCGGGCTCACCTAACATGGACGCAATGACGACAGCTGTCAGGTCGGAGCTGTTTTTGTCCAGAAACGTTAACCTGCTGTACTGATCAATTGCCTGGACGCCCGCGGCAACGTCATGTTCCTGCAGGCTGCTATCACTGGCTTAGAGTCCGTGCCGAAACTCATCGATGTCGCGCGATGCGTCGCATAAGGATCAGACGGCTGCTGCGGAGAGGAAAGCTGTTGCGAATTCGATGGTGGCTCGGCGTCCTTCCATAGCCGCCTGTTGCGGCTGATCCAGGCAAAGAACGTTCCACGACCCAACGTCTCGGTTGCACGGCGAAGCCGACCTGATCGGGTTTTCGTTTGACGATCTCGACAGCGATCGAGGTGGCCTCGGCCACACGCGGTACCTGATATCCAGAATCGGCGAACACCTTTCGGATGAAGGGGAATGGTCGCCGCGAGGCGTTCAGGACCGGGCCGGCGCCGTCGCGATCCTGGATGCTGGCGGATGCGGATAAAGGACGAAAGCCCGACCGTCGGGGTCGACCTGCGCAATAGGCGCTGACGCTCCTCGTCGCTCAAAGCTGTCGGTCGCCGTCGGAGCAGAACCTCCAGTTCTTCCTCGAGTGCGCGTACGCTCGTGAGGGCCCCATTCCACCGCCGCTCGAGTTCGTGAGCAACCAGACGATTTCTCGGGGTCGACCGTGTCATACTGTCGGCGCGCCCTGGTGGCCTCATATCGCGCCTGTTCGAGCGCCAACTCGATCTGGCGCTGTTTTTCGCCAGACTGATGCTCGCGCTGCGCGATCGCCTGGATGGCCGCTTCAACGCCGAGCGGCTGCAGCAACCGCACGATCTCGGCTCCCACCGCCTCGTCGACCCGTAATGCGCCAAACGAGATACAGGGATCACCTTCCGGATCGCTCCGGGTCGCATCACACTTATAGCGGCCGACATCACCCTTCGCGCCATTATAGCCAACAAGCAGCCGGCGGCCGCATTGACCGCAGCGCAATAGACCGGCGAGCAAAGCCTCGCCCTTGCGCACCGGCCCGCGCACCAGATCCTGGGATTGATGTACGGCAGCGCGATCTGGTCACTGCGAAGCGATAAGAACACCTGACGGATGCTTTGCATTTCGGCAAAGCGGGTGAAGACCAAGCGAATCGCCTCGCGCACGCGCAGGTCGGGATCCATTTCGATCTTGTCAGGCCCCATTTTCACATAGCCGACGGCGACCGTGAAGAAGAGCTCCCCCCGGCGTGCCTTCTGCTTCAGGGCTTCCATCGAACGGGCCCGCAGGAGCGACAGTTTGAGCTCGCTCATTGTCCCTTTCATGCCCAGCAATAACCGATCGTTTGGATGGCGGGGTTCGTAGATTCCATCCTCATCGACGATTACCGCGCCAACCAGGCCACAAAATTCGATCAGCGTGTGCCAGTCGCGTCCGTTGCGCGCCAAGCGCGACACTTCGATTGCGAACACAGCACCGACAGGGCCTTCGCAGATCGCTTACAGCAGCTTCTCGAAGCCCGGACGACTGACGCGCGAACCAGAGCGGCCAAGGTCATTATCGATGACTGTCACATCCGTCCAGCCAAGTGCACGGGCGCGCTCGGCAAGGCCATATTGACGCCGCCGGCTCTCATGGTTGTTGGCAAGCTGGTCGACGGTCGATTGGCGGATGTAGATGAAGGCGCCGCGCGCTAGTCTAGGTGGTCAGACGTGATCTTCATCGCCGGCCTCCGTCGCTGCGGCGACGCTCAGTGCTTCCGACAGCAGCACGCTTACCAGTGGCACCAGCTTCGTCCGTTCGGACGTTGCTATCGGCACCGGTGGGGGCTTGCGCACGAAGAGATCCAATTGGCGGTGACAGGATTGACGATGCTTCATGCTTGTCTCCTCCTTCGCGACGGGTATCGTCGCGCAGCAAGCTTAGACAGGCATCGAGCTCCAGACGAAGCTCACGCAGATACGTCAGTGGCAGACGGGGACGCTCCGTCACCATCATCGCTTCCGCCCGATCTTCCGTCATCCAGACTGGCAACTGCACCAACGTGCCGTCAGGCTGGCGATGATCAGAGCGACCTCGTCACCATGGCGATTGCGTCCGGCAACAGCAACCGCTCCCCGCAACGGGGATGAAATCGATAGCGGATAATCGCTTCACCCGACTGATAGCGGGCATTATGAAGTTGTTGCACCGACGCCGGGCGCGCTCATCAGCCGCCGACAGACTTGCTCCTTTCGGGCGATGTCGAGATCCTGCTTTGGCTAGCGGAGTGGCTCATCAGGACCTCATCGAATGACGCCATGTCGAAATATGACATCATGGCCGAGCGCAGGCCTCGCTGTCTTCGGGAGATCCTCCTATCAGAATTCCGTTGATGACCGCTCACATAAATCGAGCAGGTATGTTGACCCCACCCCGCAGCGTCGAACCGCTGTACTTTGGCTTGCGAAGCATAGATCAATATTGATAATGCGAGTCTAGATGGGTTAACGGGCCTCTCGCGCCGGCGACTGAGGGGTTTTGGTCGAGGCGGTCGTCCCTCACGATGATGGTGTGAACGGCGTCATGCTGACGCGCCGCGTAGTCGACATCAGCCAGCGCGTAAAAGCGTTTACCTGCGGGTTAACGTCGCCGGCCGGGCTGACTACAAAATAGCTCCTGTGCGTCTTCAGGGGCGTGTCGCTTAGCGGGATCAAAACGCCACACTCGAGCTCCATTTCGATCAAATATCTGGGTAAAAGGGCGGCGCCGATTGAACAAACGGCAGCCGAGATGATCATGGAAAACTGACCGAAATATCGGCCGCTCGGCAGCCGCTTATCAGTGATTCCTTTCATGGCGAGCCAGTCAATCCATGCGCTTTCGCGAGTAATGAGATGCAAAAGTGGAGCCTCCGCGAGGCGAGCAGGCTCGCTTGCCGAGTACGTATCGCGGAATTTGGGAGATGCAACCGGCAGCATTTCCTCATCGAATAACTTGTTCATACGTGCGTCTGGCCAGTTGGCCTTTCCGAAATGGATCGCGAGATCGAAGCGCTCTCGTGTGAGGTCAAATGGTTCGGTGCGGGTCTCCAGCCTGATCTCGACGCTGGGATGGTCGTTCAGAAAAGTCCCCAATCTCGGGATCAGCCAACGACTGGCAAATGTTGGCAGGACGCCAATGCGTAACGTGGCATTTCGCTCGCCAGCGGCAATCGCCCGCGCCACGGATTGCTTCAGGTTCTCAAGATCAACTGCCAGATCTGCCGCGAACCGCTTGCCAGCCTCGGTCAGTTTGACGCGTCGTCCCACCCGCCGGAACATCGTCATGCCGATCGTCTCCTCAAGTTCCTTGACTTGTCTGCTGACGGCGCTTTGCGTGAGATGAAGTTCCTCCGCCGCCTGCGTAAAGCTTTCGTGCCGCGCAGCGCACTCAAAGCTGCGCAACAGGGCGTGGGACGGCAGATTGCGGTGACTTACCGACTGCAAAGGCTAAACACCTCGTATGACCGGAACTCACAGTTTTTATCTTCTACATCCATACAATTCATTTCAAGGGTGGCCCTCAAGTTGGTCCTGGGTCCTGAAGCGGACCTTCGTCAGCTCAGCAGGTTCTCCAGAGCTAATTGAGCCTGCGAGGACATGACGACAACGGCAAGACCGGCCTCTTTGAGATGCGCAGAGTTCGAGGCCTTCGCCGGGGTCAAAACTATCTCAACCTAGCGCCGGAATCGCGTCGAGAGGAATAATTCACGATTGAGTTATCTCGACGCCATCGACCTGGCCGATCACATCGCCGTCCTATCGAGCTCACTGTTCGATGGTGCGGCTATCTCGATCGCATCGTCATCGACAGCAGTCAGACTAGCCGACCGGCGATTATCTCCTGGGACACCACGAATTCGTTGCAGGATCGCTCCGGGCACCGGCTGAAGACGATCCGGGTTCGCTGAAGCCAGTATCCCTGGCATCGAGCAGGAACATCGCAAGTCCTTCGCCGGCCACGGTGCTATTCTCGAAGGGATAGAGATAATAATCCCATGTGATGCACGAGCGACAGCTTAGGGAGGCCTTCAATCCAAATCCGACCTCGCCGAGCAATTCTCCATTCTCGCCGCCTGATCCGCAGCGTCCTGTCCTCCCGTGCGCCCCAATTCAGCTCCTGTTCCTATTCGCTAAGTGTCGAAAATGGTGTGATCGACCAACGAATTAAGTCGATGGCACGCTGAAGTATCGCCTCGGTCTGGGCGCGGCTGGGTGAAGCGGCGATGACATGTCCGATGCGGTCTCGGTGGTCGCCCTTCCTGACGATCGGCGTCTTGGGTTTAATATACAATTTAACCTCGGCGACACCTGGTACAGCAGCCGCACGACTGTCGCCATCGATCCAATCGAGGATGCCATCGCGATCAGCATTTAGGCACTGCGCGGCCGCAATGTGCGAATGCCTTCCGCGCAAGTCCCATTCGTTGCCGATGACAAGCTTGATGTGCTCGGTGATGAGATCGACACCGCAGGCTGCCTGAACCAGCCGAGGACTGGTCCCACCCGGAACACGCGGATTGACTTCAATGACGACTGGGCCACGCTTCGTCCACCGGAGTTCAACAGTCATTGGCCCCCAGCCAAGGCCGAGAGCTGGCAAACAGCTCAGGGATACATCGGCGATACGGCTATGGTCGTCATCGGTTAGCGGGGCCGGGCAGGTCAAATGACGGAAGACGAAATACGGTGGGCGGTCGAAGTCAGCGGTGTCAATCCCAATGACCTCATTTCCCATTATATGAGCGCCAAAAAAGGGGCCTTGTGCGAATTCTTCGACCAGTATCCTCGGCGAAGACCGCCATATGTGCTGCCCGCCCAACAGGTAGGTCGTATGTTCGGTCAACTCGTCGAGATTGCGGCACAATCGGACACCGCTGCTGCCGCTGCCTACGGCTGGCTTAAGAACCACCGGCAGGCCGATCTCCGCGGCGGAGCTTTCTACGTCCGTCGCATTCGCTGCCAACCGATAAGCAGGCATTGGAACGCCGGCCTCGGCGAGGAGCTCACGTTGAGTGAATTTGTCACAGCATCGTTCAATCGATGCGGGGTTTGGTCCCGGTAGGTCGAAATGCCGGCAGAGCTTGCCGACTGTCGCATAGACCGACTCGTCCGCGCCCGAAAAGCCAGTAATGCCAGCAATGTCATAGGTCGCACGTAACCGGGAACATTCGCGAATCAGCGCATCGAGATTGCCTGTATCGAGACGGATTGCCTCAATGCCTTCCCCCGCAAGATAGTCATATTGAGCTGGATCAGCCGATAGGGTAATTGGATGAAGATCAAGATACCGGGCCGCTTTCACGTATTGCAGACCAATACTCCCATGGCCTTCAAGCAGGATGAGCGCTCTTCTTGTCATTGGCATCGACCTCCGTTGCATGCTGTGCGGCGATCCGAGCGTAACCGGCGTTAGTTTTCAGCTCTGCCTACCTCAGACTTTGTTGTGAAGGTATCACTGGCAGGTATCTGCGGTCGCAAAGACTCTGTAAATTTGTTTGAAGGATCTGTTGCAACGCTTTGGTTGCCGGCGGGGTGACACCAATCCCCTAGATTAATCGGAGATTTCGGGCCTCAAGGGACGCCAGTTTGAGGACAAGTCACTGGTCCTGAGATTGTCAGTCTGGTTGACGACGTTCACCTTGCGGCAAATCGCTCCGGTTTCGTCGACAATACAAACGGAGAGCTCTTTACCGATAGTGGAGTGGCGGTATGCGCCGTGCCGCCTTTCAGAGGGCAGGATCATTGGTCCGGGCAACCATCAATTGGCCGACGTCGGCGCGGCAGCCCTCATCCGCCCGCGGCACCTTCCTCCCCGAGAAGGACGGAAGGGACAAGTTCCGGCGTTGGTGATCCCCCTCTTCCCCATTTTTTGGGTAAGGGTGAGGGGCAGTGCCGGCCCGAAGTCATTGCTTGGTCCGCCGGCTCTTCGACGCTGATCGCTCAGACGAAGAAGAACTCCTGGACGCGCTGTTTTGCCCTCTGCAGCTCAGGCAGTATCTCTCGCTCCATCTCTTCGACCGAGAAACGGGCCGACTGGGTCGAGACATTGATCGCCGCCACCGTCCGCCCGGTCCGATCGTCGATCGGCACGGCGATCGAACGCAGGCCAAGCTCCAGTTCTTCATCGACGATGGCAAAGCCGTCCGCCGCTGCCTTGCGGATGGCCGCGGCAAGCAATGGCCTTTTGGTGATGGTCTTCGGCGTTCTCCGCTCGATTTTTGCCTGGCGGAGGAACGTTTCGAGAGCATCCGGCGCGAGGCTTGCAAGCAGGACCCGCCCCATCGACGTGCAATAAGCCGGCAGCCTGGTGCCGACGTCGAGCGACACGCTGAGAATGCGTCGGCCGGGAACACGGGCGACATAGACGACGTCCTCTCCGGACAGGATCGCCGCCGAACAGGCTTCGTTCAGTTGCGCGGCGACTTCGCGCATAATGGGCGCTGCGAATGTCCATAGCGAGGCGCCCCCGAGCCAAGTACGGGCAATGGTCAAAAGCCGCGGCGACAATGAAAACAGCCGGCCGGACTGCGTCGCGTAGCCGGCGGCCGCCAGCGTCAGCAGGAAGCGGCGGGCGCCGGCACGCGTCAGCCCAGCTTCCTCGGCCATCTCGGTCAGCGTCATGCCGGCCGGATGCCGGGCGAGTATCTCCATGACCGCAAGCCCGCGTTCGAGCGAACCGACATGGTCACGCGAAGGTTGCTCGTCTTCCATGTGGCCTCCGCACACCAGCGTATCGCCAGGATTGACTCGACGCGAGAATCCAGCATAGAGAGTATCTCATATTAAACATTTGTTCGCAATACGAACTTTCGGGGTTCCTGCGATGGTCAGCTTCCTGCCGCTCCGCCAGGCCGTGGCCGAGAATTTGCACGACGGCGACGCGGTTGCCTTCGAGGGGTTCACTCATCTGATTCCCACGGCGGCCGCGCACGAAGCGATACGCCAGGGGTTTCGCGACCTGACGTTGATACGCATGACGCCGGACATTATTTACGACCAGATGATCGGCATGGGCATGGCCAGGAAGATCGTTTTTTCCTATCTCGGCAATCCCGGCGTCGGGCTTTTGCGGCGCGCCCGCGACGCCATCGAGAACGGCTTTCCACGGAAGATCGATATCGAGGAACACAGCCATGCCGGCATGGCCAGTGCCTATGAGGCGGGTGCTGCCGGCCTGCCTTGCGCCGTCTTCCGCGGTTATCGCGGCGCCGGGCTGGCGGCTGTCAATCCGAACATCAAATCGGTCATCTGTCCGTTCACCGGCGAGGTGCTTGCCGCGGTCCCGGCCATCCGTCCCGACGTTACCTTCATCCATGCGCAGAAGGCCGACAAGAAGGGCAATGTACTGGCCGAGGGCATTATCGGCATCCAAAAAGAGGCGGTCCTGGCGGCAAAGCGGGCTGTAGTGAGCGTCGAGGAAGTCGTCGACGATTTCGACGATTTGCATCCCAACCTGACCGTGCTGCCGAGTTGGACGATTGCCGCCATCGCCGTCGTGCCCGGCGGCTCGCATCCTTCCTACACGCATGGCTATTATATCAGAGACAATGCCGCCTATCTCGAATGGGACGAGATCGCCGCCGACCGCGGGCGCTTCCAGGACTGGATGCGAAGGAACGTGCTCGAAAAGAGCGCCGACGATTTCGCGGCCCGAGTCGAACATTTGAGGACTGCGGCATGAGCGACCATCCAGGCTTGGGATTTACGCCCAACGAGATGATGACGATCGCCGCCAGCCGCGTGTTGAAGAACGACGATGTCTGTTTCGTCGGCATCGGTGCGCCGTCGGCCGCCTGCAACGTTGCACGGCTGACGCATGCGCCCGACATCACGCTGATCTATGAGAGCGGCACGATCGGCGCCGCGCCCGATGTTTTACCGCTGTCGATCGGCGACGGTGAGCTGTGCGACAGCGCCCTCACCACCGTCTCGGTGCCGGAGATGTTCCGTTACTGGCTGCAGGGCGGCCGCGTCTCGATCGGGTTTCTCGGCGCTGCCCAGCTCGATAAGTTCGGCAACATCAACACAACGGTCATTGGCGACTATTTTCAGCCCAAGACAAGGCTTCCGGGCGGCGGCGGCGCGCCGGAGATCGCAACCTCGTCGAAGCAGATCTACATCACCATGGCGCAAGGTAAGCGCGGCATGGTCGAGAAGATCGATTTCTTCACCTCCTTCGGCCATGGCGACGGCGGCGACCACCGGCAACGTCTCGGCATCGGTACGGCCGGGCCGACGCTGCTGATCACCGACCTCGCCATCTGGAAGCCGGACCCGGCCAGCAAGGAGTTCACAGTGGTGTCGCTACATCCCGGCGTTTCCCGTAAAGAGGTGCAGGCAACCTGCGGCTGGACCGTGAGCTTCGCTGGCGCGGTGGAGGAAACGCCGGCGCCGACCGAACTCGAACTGAAGACATTGCGTGACCTGCAGGCCCGGACCAAGGCCGCGCATAAAGGGATCGGGAAAGAGAAGGTTGCATAATGGCCGAGGCCTATATCTGCGACTACATCCGCACGCCGATCGGGCGCTTCGGCGGTTCGCTGTCGGCGGTCCGTGCCGACGATCTCGGCGCGATACCTCTGAGGGCGCTGATCGAGCGCAATCCAAACATCGACTGGGCTGCCATCGACGACGTCGTCTATGGCTGCGCCAACCAAGCCGGCGAGGACAATCGCAATGTGGCGCGCATGGCGCTGCTGCTGGCCGGCCTGCCCAAGGAGGTTTCCGGCTCGACCGTCAATCGTCTCTGCGGTTCGGGCATGGATGCGGTGATGATTGCTGCCCGCGCCATCAAGGCCGGCGAGGCGGAGTTGATAGTATCAGGCGGCGTCGAATCGATGAGCCGCGCTCCGTTCGTGCTGCCGAAGGCAGAGACCGCCTTTTCGCGCAATGCCGAGATTTACGACACCACGATCGGCTGGCGCTTCATCAATCCGCTGATGAAGAAGCAATACGGCGTCGATTCGATGCCGGAGACCGGCGAGAACGTGGCGGAAGAGTTCGCTGTCTCCCGCGCCGACCAGGACGCATTTGCCGTGCGCAGCCAGGACAAGGCTGTAGCCGCACAAGCCAATGGCCGGCTGGCAAAGGAAATCACGCCGGTGACGATCGCGCAGCGCAAGGGCGATCCGGTCGTTGTCGACAGAGATGAGCATCCCCGCGGGGGCACGTCGATCGAAGCGCTGGCCAAGTTGCCGACGCCGTTCCGGCAAGGCGGCACGGTTACGGCCGGCAATGCCTCGGGCGTCAATGACGGCGCCGCGGCGCTGATCGTCGCCTCGGAAGCAGCCGCGAAAAGATATGGGCTGACGCCGATCGCCCGCATCCTCGGCGGTGCCACCGCCGGCGTCGCTCCGCGCGTCATGGGCATCGGTCCGGTGCCGGCCACGCAGAAGCTGTGTGCCCGGCTCGGCCTGAAGCCGCAACAATTCGACGTCGTCGAGCTCAACGAGGCCTTCGCCTCGCAAGGTATCGCCGTGCTGCGCCAGCTCGGCATTGCCGAGGATGCGGAGCACGTCAACCCGAATGGCGGTGCCATCGCGCTCGGTCATCCGCTCGGCATGTCCGGCGCGCGCATCACTGGCACGGCGGCGCTGGAGCTGCGTGAACGCGGCGCCCGATACGCGCTCGCCAGCATGTGCATCGGTGTCGGCCAGGGCATTGCGGTTGCACTGGAGCGCGTTTGAATCCGCCGCTTCTGGCCGGTTTCTTCCCGCTCTCCATAAGACATTGCGACGTAAGGCATCGCCATCCATGCGAGACGGAAGCGGCAAACGGGGGGCTAGGCGCGCATGTGCAGCTCGACCATTCCATTCGCGCCAAAGCCCTCTCCGGGCCGCCAACCACTGGGCTGGCAAGGCCCAGGCGTCACGCGACCCCGCTTGGGCGCCTTCTCTGTAGCCCCCGCTATCGTCGTGCCGAGGTACCGGTCGAGACCGGTGAACATCCGACCCGGCATAAAGCGCAGAGTAGTTCGCCCAGCCATGCAGGATGGGATTGAGCCCTGAAGCTTGGAGGCCAGACTGCACAGGGCGGAACTCGTTCCCGCCGCGCCGAGCGGCACCGCCGTTCGACCTGACGGCGCTGCCATGCCGCACATCGGTCTGTTAACGGGCGACGCAGCCAACATCTTCTGTTGCGGCGCGCCGACCAGCATCTCCAGGTTGTCGTGCCTGGCGCTAGCGTTTTGCTGCCCGTCCGATTCCATATCGACGCGATCTAGCCTGCCGCCCAGTCGAAGCACTGCAGCTGAATGCCTCAATAGTCTTTCGGCACACGGACAGCTGCCGAAAAGGCTGTTTCCGCCGGAAGCGCGTGGCCTACACCTCCGGTTCGCGCTCCAGCCACTCGATGGTTCGATTGGAGGGGCTTCGCACCGGGAAATAGCCGAGGCGCTCATCGGCGAGCCGCGGGTTCAGGCCTTCTTCATCGCGATTATTTGCGTGACCGCATCCGCCGCGCCATTCGGCGCGGCTGTGTGCTCATAAATGGCCGGCACAGGACCCCTTTCTGGAAAGCTTGGCAGGCGCAAAATCGCCAGCTGCTAAACAATTCCTTGTAGCCGAGGCCGTTCTCTAATGGGTCGACGGCGGCGGCTCGGTTGTGAGCGTATCGACGCGCTTGCCGTGAGCAACACCAGAAGTGGGCGATCTTTGTCCGAAACCTGCATTTCGTCAAGTTGCCCCTGCGATCTGCTCAAATTTGATGGAACTTTTACAAAATTAGCTGCGCGAGTTGATTAAGTATGACGATGTCAGACTGTGGTGCTGTTGCAGGAGGGAATAATGAAAGACGTCGTCGTGATCGGATCAGGCAAAATCGGCCCCACGATTGCACGGTTGCTCGCGGATACCGGGGACTATCATGTCACTGTCGTCGACCGCAGCGCTCAACAGCTGGCGGAGATTGAAAGCGGTCCCGCGCATTCGACGGCCAAGCTGGATATCACCGACGAAGCAGCCTTGGCTGCGCAGGTGTCCGGCAAGTTCGCGGTCTTAAGCGCGGCGCCCTTCCAGCTCACCGTCGCCATCGCCACCGCTGCGGCCAGGGCCGGTGTGCATTATCTCGACCTCACGGAAGACGTTGAATCCACGCGGCAGGTGAAACGAATCGCGAAGACCGCCAGAATCGCATTCATTCCACAATGCGGCCTGGCACCAGGTTTCATCTCGATCGTAGCGAGCGACCTTGCGCGCAAGTTCGACAGCCTTGAGAGCGTGCGGCTGCGCGTCGGCGCCCTCCCGCAGTTTCCCAGCAACGCCTTGAACTATAATCTCACCTGGAGCACGGACGGGGTCATCAACGAGTACATCCAGCCCTGCGAGGCTATCGTCAATGGCGAACTCGTCGAAGTGCCTGCATTGGAGGAGCGCGAAGAATTCTCGCTCGACGGCGTCACCTATGAAGCCTTCAACACCTCAGGTGGCCTCGGGACGCTCTGCGAAACGCTGAAGGGCAAGGTCAACACGCTCAACTACCGGACCATACGCTATCCCGGTCATGCCGCTATCATGAAGGCGCTTTTGCACGACTTGGGGCTACGGCACCGCCGCGGCGTTTTCAAGGACATACTCGAACACGCCCTGCCTACCACGCTACAGGATGTTGTGATTGTCTTCGTGACCATCTCCGGGCGCAGAAGCGGCCGCTTGATCCAGGAAACCTACGCGAACAAGATCTACAGCACCGAGATTGGCGGACGCATCACGAGCGCGATCCAGGTCACGACCGCATCCAGCATCTGCGCGGTTCTCGACCTGCTTGCCAGCGGCAAGATCCCGGCCCAGGGCTTCATCCGGCAGGAAGATATTAAGCTCGACGCATTTCTGCAGAACCGCTTCGGGGTCTATTACGGGCAAGGGGAAGCGACGAAGGGCCGTGGTGCGACCGTTGCGGCCTGAGCAGGCGTTTCCAGTGGCATTTTGGCGGTCCTTATCAATCGGCGGTCGTCTCCGCGACCAGCCAGTTTCGAAAAGCGAACGGGGAATGGTTCTCCCGCTCGCGGGGCCAGCCAGATAGTAGGATTCGGCGCTTTTTATCGGCAGATCCAGAGCGGGCAGCACGCCAATCGCACGCCGGCGATCGCCGCCTGCGCGGCCGCCGCGACGCGCAAATCAGATGAGGCAGGTCACCATGGCGACGCGGGACGAGCTGGTGAGCGCGGTAATGTTGTACACAAATGCGGGAGCAAATCAGATGAGGCACCGGGTCAACATCCAGGAACAATTCAGGCGAGGCAATGCAACATCTTCAAAAGGGTCGACACATGGCGCTCGTGATAATCAACCCCGAAGCGCTCCTTAATGACCTTTTGGAGATCGACCCGCCGCCAGCACACCATCAACGGCAGGGTCGGGGACCGGTTTCTGCAATCTCGGGCCAGCTCTGACAGTTGCTTTGGCAAAAGCCGCGGCGCGAGACCCTTGTGTCCCTCCCGCCCGGCTTCGTTGAAGCGATGCACCCAGTCGCGCAAGGTCTGGCGCGATTCATCCCGCCGATGCTGGCGGCATCCGCTCGGCTCATACCATGAAGCACCGCCGCCAGCGAAAGCAACCGACTGCGCTGTCGCGCGTCCTGTGAAGAGCGAGCCAATCGGCGAAGATTCGAGGCCGAATAGTCCGTCCGCAATTCAACTGCCGAGCCCATGGGCGACTCTCCTTCGCCCCAAAAGGAACGAAATTAGCCCGCGGAGGAATCTTGGCCGCGCGAGTCAGAAATCAGCTTCGCTGATATTAGCTGCCCGGGGGAAGCCGGTCAGTCCCCGCGACATCCAACGTCAGGTCCACCAGAGAACAAGGTCCGGCCGCGCAAACCCGAAAAAGCTGTTCAGCACCAGGCGCCGCCTTCCGTAGCCTGATTGACCGGTGACCCCGTGAACGAAACCGCCATCAATTAGGGCGATGTCCCCGGCCTTGAGCTGGAAGTCGCGACAAGGAACGCCCTCGAGATAGGCTGCCGAATAGGGATATCCCGTAGTCTCCACACCTTGAGACTTTCGGTCGGCGACTGTCGGCTTGTGGCTCCAGAGCCGCAGATTGCCACCTTCCTCGGGCATGCTGGGATAGAAGTTGAGTGCTGCGACGGTGTTGTGCGCCACCGCAGAAAGCTCGTAATCGTTCCCAGCACATAACACTTGAGCGACGTCGTCGTGGGGGTCCAAGGAGAATGTGCCGCTGCCAGACCAACTGAGAGCGCGACAAACATTAGCCTGACCGTGCTCCGAACGGGCCAGCCGCAATTCAATGCCCTGTTTGCGAAGCTCGCGCTTCAACGCGTCGAACAATGCTCGGACCGGATCAACCAGATTCTCAAAAAGGGCGTCGACGTACGGTCGCGCAGTTTCCGCCTCTGCGAAATAGGTGGCTGCATCCTTCCTGTAGTGGGATGCGCCGACATATTGTCCGGGGACGCCATCCTTACGCTCCTTGAGACCGGGACTCCCACTGAAGTTCGCGGTGATCTCCCCGGCTATTTCGGTGCTGAAAGCTTGCCTGATGTGCAGAGCGGTGATCTCACCTTTCAGGACTGAGATGATGTCCGAAGTGCTGATTGAGCCGGTTCGGTGTCTAACGGTAACAGGGGAGATGGCTGGCTCGTGAGATACGTGGTTAATCGTCATTGGCTTGCTCCTTTAGCGCGTGATCTAGGATGGCGATGCCATGGTCGAGTTCGTCGTCGGTGATGGTTATCGGTGGCAGGACTTTGATAACGTCGCGATTTGCTCCTGACGATTCGATCAGCAGGCCATTTTCGAATGCGACATCGTGCACACGGCCGACTACGGCCTGCGAACGGCATTTGAGGCCGGCCATCAGACCGCGGCCGCGCTTTTGTTCGATGCAATTTGGAAATTTTGCAACGAGGTTATCAAGGTGTCTTTGCAGTTTGGCGGCCGTCCGCTCGACGCCAGCAGTAAACTGCCTGTCGGACCACATTTTGCACATCGCCCCTGCAGTCACAAAGGCGAGATTGTTGCCTCTGAAGGTCCCGCTATGTTCTCCGGGATTCCAAATGTCCAGGTCGGGGCGAATCAGAACGACGGAGAACGGACTGCCTGAACCGCTTAGGGACTTTGAAAGGCATACGATGTCGGGATCAATACCCGCGAACTCGAATGAGAAGAACTCGCCCGTTCGTCCCGCACCCGCCTGAATGTCGTCGATGATCAAAACAACACCGTGCTTGCGGCAGATGCGCTGAATTTCTGTGAGCCAAGCTGCGGATGCTGTGTTCATGCCGCCTTCTGCCTGAATGGTCTCCAGAATGATTGCGGCGGGCTTTTCAATGCCGCTGCCTGGGTCGCCCAATACGGAGTCGATATAACTCGCGGAATCGAAAGCTTGGCTTGGGTAGCCGTCGTAGGGTACACGGATCACATCGTGGCGAGCAACGCCGCCCAGTTCTCTGGTTGACGCCGAACCGGACACTGCCAGAGAGCCGAGCGACATGCCATGGAACGCATTCGTGAAGGCCATAACGCTCGAGCGGCCGGTATATTTTCGCGCCAGGGCCAGCGCCGCTTCGTTAGCGTTGGTGCCGGTCGGGCCAGGAAACTGTATTTTGTAGGCAAGGCCTCTAGGCTTCAGGATCGAATCCACAAACACTTCAATGAATTCACGCTTTGCCACCGTATACATGTCGAGCGATAGAAGAATGTTTTCGCCAACCAGGTATTCAATTGCTGGCGCCATAATAGTCGGATGGTTGTGTCCGTGGTTGAGTGCGCCGGACCCTACAAGGAAATCGATATAAGGGTTACCGGCCTCGTCCCAGATTGTCGCCCCAAGAGCCTTCGTAAAGACTGTGGGAAACGACCGCCCGTAGCGACGAACGTTGGACTCATGAGCCGTAAAAACTTCAGTGTTCATTTCAGGGTACCTCTGCGTGCCGCGTCGCGTTCAACGAGCAAGTGATTAAATGCGTTTGGTTTGTTGCGGTTGTTTTCAGCTTCACTTGAAGATCGGAACGGTCCGGGCGGAACTTTGGACGGTCGTGACTTCCCATGAATATGTTCGGAATGCCGACACGCTCCTCAAAAAGGTCCGCGACAAAAGGGAGACCGGACTCGCGCGACAGCTCAACTGCTGCACTGACGCACTTCGGAACCTCTACCGTAGTCACGTTGCTCTGCACGGCGATATCTCTCGTCTATGCGTTGGAACGAACTCAGTTCTAGAGTTTTCGGGGGGGCGTCGATACTACGGCATTTGGTAGTTGACGCACCTGCTTGTACCCGGCGAAACGCCCTGCCAATCCTATCAAGCTCAGCGCTAGTGACCTTGCCCCTCTTATCTAATCCGGTTTGAAGTTCGTTCTGGCCCATCGAGAGGACCAGGACATGAAACGTAGCCGCTTCTCTGAAGAGCAGATCATCGGAATTTTGAAGGAACATGAGGCCGGGGTATCGGTTGCCGATCTGTGCCGCAAGCACGGGGTCAGCGACGCCTCGATTTACAACTGGAAGGCCCGCTTCGGCGGGATGGATGTCTCCGAGGCTCGGCGACTGAAGGCTCTGGAGGACGAGAACACGCGGCTGAAGCGGCTTCTGGCCGACGCCATGCTCGACAATGCCGCGTTGAAGGATCTTGTGGGAAAGAAATGGTGACGCCCGCGGCCAAGCGGAAAGCTGTCGCTCGCCTGAAGGAAGGCTTCGGGATGAGCGAACGGCGGGCGTGTAAAGCCATCGGCTGTTGCCGCATGACGGTTCGCTACGAGACCAGCAGGCCGGACGACCGCGAGCTTCGCGAGCGGATGAAGGCGATCGCGCAGGAGCGTCGCCGGTTCGGCTACCGGCGTCTTCTCGTGATGCTGAGGCGGGAGGGCCTGGTCGTGAACCACAAGAAGCTGTTCCGGCTCTATCGGGAGGAGAAGCTCGCCGTTCGCCGCCGTGACGGCCGCAAACGGGCGATCGGGACCAGGGCGCCGATGGTGGTGCCGCTGAGGCCCGACGAGCGCTGGTCGCTCGACTTCGTATCGGACCAGCTTACAGACGGGCGCCGCTTCCCCATCCTGGCCGTCGTCGACGACTGCACGAGAGAGTGCCTGGCACTCATCGTTGATCGGCATGCGGGTTGCCCGCGAATTGGACCGGCTCATCACCGAGCGCGGCCGGCCGAGAATGATCGTCAGCGACAATGGCAGCGAGTTCACCTCGAACGCCATCCTCTCCTGGGCGGATCAGAACCGCGTCGAATGGCATTACATTGTGCCCGGCAAGCCGATGCAGACGGATGTTGTAGAATAGCCCGTTCTTCTCATTCGGCGGCTTTTTCCACAGCCTTCTGCCTTTCCGGCCTCGTTCGCCATCGGGAAGTCGCTGCTGCATAGGCAGCTTCCGCCTTCTCGACGCGGGATCGTTCTTCGGCGCGCTTGGCCGGGATGTTGTAGTCGAAGGCGGTGCCGCGTCTGGCATGGCTGGTCGGAAGGCCGGCACGCAGCTCGACCGATCTGAACTTGCGGGCGAGCAAGGCCGGCCGGGCCCAGATGTAGTCGGTATCCTTGCTCAGCATGTGCCAGATGATCGTTGCAAGCTTGCGCGCAGTGGCGACGGCCGCGATGTGCTTCCCGCGGCGCGAGGCGATCCGCTTGTGGAAGGCGCGAAGAGGTCCTGGCGATCGCACAGCCGCCCATGCCGCCTCGACCAGCATCCCCCGCGCATGGCCGCGGCCCTGCTTCGTGATGCGCCCGTGATAGGCTGGCCCCTCACCGGACTGCCGCACGCTGGGATTCAGGCCAAGATAGGCAACGAGCTTCTGTGGATCGCTGAAGCGCCGTATGTCGCCGATTGCCGCGGCAACGCTCGCAGCCACGGTGACGTCGAGGCCGGGTAACGTCATCAGGCGGCGGATTGTCGGATCCTGAAGGGCATGTACGGCGATATCCGCCTCGACCACCGTCAACGCCTCGTTGATCTGGTTAATCAAGCCGAGGTGGCGCTCGATGGCGGCGCGCTCATCCGCAGGCAATATTTGCCTCGTCAGCCATTTG
>NZ_JAMYRN010000037.1:0-27505 GCF_040321435.1 Mesorhizobium sp. M0410 | reverse complement strand
ATGTCTCGCAAGCCATGATCCTTGTCGCAATGGACGGCAATCTCATCCGCCGAAACGCTCATCCGTGAATTTCAAAACGGACTCTCAGAAGCGGCATGGATAGGCAATCCATCGTCCGGGATTGAACTGATAGTTTTGATTTTGATGCTCGAGCGCTCCCGCGCCAGTGAGTATATAGAGCCCCAAAATTCGGGTTCGCGCCGGTTCAGTCGCCGGATCTTTATGAGCGCATGATTTCTTCTGGCGCGGGAAGTGGATTAGGAAAACCTGCTGACGGCGCGGCCGCCTTCAATAAGAAAAACTGTGCAGCCTATAAGCTTCGGCTCGACGACATCCGGTTCTCGATTTCCTTTAGGATGTTGGTTGCGCGTGCGATGCGGCTATACCTGGCCAGAAAGTCTGCCTTCGCCTGCTGACCGATCTGATCCCGAAGCGCCTTGTTTTCGCGCAGGCGCTGAAGAGCTTTGACCCAGTCGGACGGGTTGTCTGGCGACACCAGAACGCTGTTGACGCTATCCCTCAAAACTTCTCGGATAACTGACAGGTCGGAGGACACTATGGGTTTGCCATGCGCCATATATTCGAAGAGCTTGAGCGGCGACATTCCCTCAGCGATATTTCGACCGCCGCCCTGGCCCTCTACATCTCTAAGATAGGGCGCGAGTACAACGTCCATTTCGGCCAAGTAGGCACATGTCGCGGCGTGAGGAACGTAGCCGTGAAACACTGTGTTCGGGCATTTGGCCAGCTTCGATGTCCAATACTCTATATCGCCTGGTGTTCCGCCGACGATGTGAAATGTCGCCCAGCCGCATCGAGGCGCAATAGCGCTGATTATCTCCATGCCTTTTCCCTTATACAGATGTCCGACATAACCAACCTTGAACGTGCCGCTGAGGCTGCATGGCTCGACATTCGGCGGAACCGGATCCGCGCCATTGGGCGCGATGAGAAATTTTCCCGCATGTTGAGGAAAGAGGCGGATGCTGTCGTCCCGCAGACGTTGCGACGTGACGACCAGCATACGGAATGCCTCTAGGCCTATCAGTTTGGCAAGGCGCTGACGCTGACGTCTGCTCAAACTGCCAATCGGGTCGTGAAGCTCAAAAACGGTCGTGAACCCGAAAAGTCCGGCAGAAACAAGCGCTACAGTAGCCGAGCGTGTAAAGACGACATGCGGCCGCAGCCAGACCGCAGCAAGAAGTGCCAACACAGCAAAAAAAAGCTCCCGGCCGGGCACAGGCCAAAAGGGTACAGGGAGAACGCGGAATGGGAACTCGGTACCGAATCCGTATTCGCGCGCGATCTTCTCATAATGATCCCGTGTATTCATGGAGGCGCGTGGAAGCGCTAGTAGGACCTCCGCTCCGGCAACCCGAAATGCATGGCACATCTTTGCGACTTGTACCGCATTGGCGGCCGGCGCCGGAACGTGCGCAGAATGTATATAGAGAAGCCGCATCCACAAAGCCTATCTTTCACGCCTCGCGGCTGGTCTAGTTCTTCGCCTCTGAGCCGCAAGTTCGGAGACCACGGGCTGGGCAGACGCACCAAGTCGAACGACAAAAGCGCCCTCCGCCCCGGTGGCTCCATGGGTTGTGATAGTACCACTCGCCGGTTGCCTCACCAAAATCGAGCGCCCTTTTTCGCGAACTGGGGGCAGGCCCAGCGACAGCACACGCCGCCCTTCACCGGACAGGTTCTGACCACAGCCGTCATCAAAGCCCCAGCCAGCCAGCAATTATGTTGCGCTGTATCTCAGAAGTTCCGGAATAGAGTTTGCTGCCGATGGCATCACGCACGGCACGTTCGACGTCGAATTCGCTCAAGAAACCATAGCCGCCGAAGACCTGGACGACATCGAGCGTGGTGCGAACAAGCGATTCGCTCACAAAGAGCTTCGAAACGGCGGCGTCGAGGGATACGGACTGGGAGCGTTCAAGGCCCCACGCCGCTTTGTAGACGAGCAGTCGGGCCGCCTCCACCTGCATCTTCATGTCGGCAATCTTATGGGCGACCGCCTGGTGCTTGGAGATGGTCTGGCCGGACTGACGTCGGGTGCGCGTATAGGCCACTGCCTTTTCCAGAAGCCGCTCCATGGTGCCTACATGACTGGCGAATAGGCACGCCCGCTCCCAGTCCATGCTATGGACGAACAGCCTGGAGCCGCCGCCCACTCCACCGAGAACAGCGTCCTTCGAAACAAATACGTCCTCGAAGACAAGCTCCCCGATCGGAGACGTCCGCAGTCCCATTTTTTCGAACTTTTGCGCGACCCGATAGCCGGGCAGCGTGCGGTCCACGAGGAAGCTCGTGATGCCGCCGAAATACCCCTTGGCGCGGTCAGTGACAGCAAAGACGACGGCAACATCCGCCACCGGCCCGTTGCTCACGAAGGTCTTCGTGCCGTTGATTAGAAAGCCGTCGCCATGAGGCTCCGCCCGGGTTTGCATCGCAAATGCATCGGAGCCCGACTCCGGTTCGCTCATCGCATTGGCCGCGATCAAAGTGCCATCACAGAGCCTCGGAAGATATCGATTCTTCTGCTCTTCAGTGCCGAACTTCCAAATCGGCACCACGCAGGCCAGAAGGTGGGCGCAGATCGAGAAGACCAAGCCGGAATCCTCGCAGCCGTAGCCGAGCGCGTCGATTGCAATGGCCGTGGACAGGGAATCGAGACCGGGTCCCCCGTAGGCCTCGGGGACTGGCAGGCCGGTCAGGCCCATCTGCGCGCAGGCCTGCCACAACTCGTGCTGGAATACTTGGTCCCGGTCGCGCTGCCTGACATCTTTATTGAGCTTATCTTGCGCGAAGCGATGGATCTCACCGCGCAGGATGCGCTGCTCCTCGTTCAGCGCGAAATCCACTACTCCATCCTTATCAGATGCTGGTAGTCAATTTTATCTGTCGATGTCTTCGGAAGTAACGGCTGATGCGAGAACCAGTCCGGGGCCATGTAGGCCGGCAAGTTGTGAGCGCAGAACCGCTTCAGCTCGATGAGCGACAGCGCATGGCCGTCGCGCGAGGCATAGAACACCTTAATGGAGACGCCCGACTCCTCCGAGCGAGCGATCGCCGCCACCTCGGAGATCGCTGGATGGCGATAGAGCGCCGTCTCGATCTCGCCGAGTTCGATCCGATATCCCCGCCTCTTCACCATCCGGTCGCGTCGACCACGGAAGGTGTAGACTCCGCCATCGCCTTCGATCACTACATCGCCGGTACGGTACCAGCGACCGCTTGAATCGACGTGAAAAGCGGCGCTTGTTCGCTCAGGCATGTTCCAATAGCCCAGCATCACGGGAGCACCGCTGATTGCGAGCTCGCCTTCCTGGCCTCGCGGCACGTTGCGACCATTCGCATCGATCACGCGTGCCTTAACATGCGCGCAGGCGCGCCCGATCGGAAACGGCGCCGAGCGGTCTTCGGCGATCGTCTGCGGGATTTCGTAGTAGGTACAGACGTTGGTTTCGGTTGGACCATAGAGATTCAGGTAGCGTGCGCGTGGGACCACAGCCTTTAGCCTGCGCAGATGCTTGACCGGAAAAACCTCGCCGGCAAATAGAATGAACCGAAGAGCGTGGTCGTCGCGAGCATCAAGGCTGCCGTGCTCGACCAGAAGCGTGAGTACGGAGGGCGTGGAATACCAGACGGTCAACCGCCGCTCGGCGATAACCGACGCCATCCGGGTCGGATTCTTGCCGAGCTCCTCACCGATGAGGAATACGGTCGCGCCGTGCTTCAGCGGTACGAAGATGTCGAGGATAGACAGGTCGAAGTGGAAAGGCGCATGGGAGGAGAAGCGGTCATTCTCGTCAGGGGCGAGGATCTCGGAGCACCAGTCCACGTAGCTCGAGCCATTACGATGCGTCAGCATCACGCCCTTCGGCTGGCCGGTCGAGCCCGAAGTGTAAAGCACGTAAGCGAGGTTGTCCGGCCCCGGCCGCGCCGATTCGTCCTCCACCGCCAAGCTGCCGGCCTCTACGCGAGCCAGGTACGTCGCGAGCGGCGAGGGACCGTCGGACCAGTCGAGCGGTAAGAGACACGGTTCCGCAGCCAAGCGCGCCAACTCACAGCGCAAAGTTTCGGCTCGGGACGCCTCCACGAAAATCGCGCGCACGCCGCAGTCGTTAAATATGAACGCGCTACGCGCAGGCGGTGCCAGAGAGTCGACGGGCACATAGGCCGCGCCCACCTTCAAGGTGCCGAACAGAACAGCGAGCGAGGCGATCGATTTTGGAAGGCAAATGCCGACGCGGTCCCCCGGCCGGACGCCGATCCGACGCAGATGGTCGCGGACTTGGTCCGACAGCGCGTCGAGCTCGCCGTAGGTGATCTGCCGCCCAGAGCTCGCCTCGACAGCGGCGCACGTCTGGGGATGCCGCCTCGCGCTCTGTTCCAGATACTCGTGTAAGGCAGCAACCGTCATGGCGGGCTCTATGTGGACGCCTGCTTCGACTGGACGAAATTGGCAATTTGGGCGATGGAGTTCAGGTTCTCCGGCACGAGTTCGTCAGGGGCGATTTCGATACCGCAGGATTTTTCCAGGTAGGCAACGAGCTTAAGCGTCGCCAACGAGTCGAGAATGCCGTCAGTTATCAGCTCCGTTGAATCCGTCAGATTCTCCGGCCTTTCACCGGGCAGAAACTCCTTCAATATGAAATCCTTGGCCATCGTCCTGATCTGGATCGCGTTCATTGTTCCTCCTTGTGTGGAGCAACCGCAAGGTTCAGGGGAATTAGATCCTGGTGTTGCTGCAGCACTTGGTAAAGCTTGTCGGCGATGAGCCGATGGCCGGCGGCGTTTGGGTGATCGTCCCAAGGTGCTACAAGAAGCGTCCGCCAGTCATACCCGTCATACACACCGGAAAGATCGAGAACGTTAAAGCCAGCCTCGGTAGCGAGGCGCTTCTCTAGCTCGGTGCTGGTCCTCTCGTCTGGTCTGGGTAGATAGATCCAAAAGACCCCGACCCCTTCTCGCTTCGCAGCTTCCACGATTCGAGAATAGATCGCACGCAGAAGTCTGTCTCCGTAGGGCATGAGCTTTCTTTGAAGTACCTCGTGGTCGGCACGGGGATCGATCCCGCTCTCGCGTACAATGTCGCGCACGAAGTCGTAGCGATATGCGGAGCCATTCTGGATTGCTTTCCCGAGACGCTTTAGCGTTCGTGGAACAAGCGCGCTGTGCTCGAAGTAAAAGATGTACTTTGGTTTGAATGCGAGCACTCGATCCTCGATGATGGCCAGAATGTCCAGAGGAACATAACCCCCAACGGCAAAGTTCAGCACCTCGTAGTGTCGATACCCGCTGTCGTCTGCCTGCGCATTCAGCCGCCGCTCCAACAGGCCCTCGAAAGTCTCGTCATCCGCGACGCCCTCGCCGAAGACATGCGAAGAGCCGACGATTGCGATTCGTGGGGTGCCGGGAGTAGGAATCTTTTCATAGTCCTGATCTCGCATGCCCCAGCGGTTGATGTGGACCCGCGTTCCCTTAAAGTCTGCTTGGGAGAGTGGTCGCAGATAGGTCGTGGGAAGCGCACCGGTGAACTCGCTCAGCGGCGTCTTGTCCAAATTGTCCCAACCGTCGTGTCGTCGTTGGCCATAGACAATCCACAGTTCTGGGTTAAATGCGCCGACATTGACGAGGTTCTCGTAGTAGCCGCGCTCCAGGTTCGCGTTGTCGCGGCTATTGAGGTTCGGCGCTCTAATGTCGGCCATTGCGGTACTGACCGTCTCCCCGAGGCGATCGTGAACCATGGGGAGCGAGATGCAAACCGCGATCAACCCGCAGACACCGACCGACGCAACCGACCGTCGGAAACTGTACTGGCGGTCGGCGCCGCCGCGCGCGAGCGCAAGCGCAGGAATGCCAATGATAGCTGCCACCGCGACCAGTACGAGGGCGGGCGTCATTTTGCCAGGAACTTCCACGCCCACAGTGTCGAAGACCGAGAACCATTGCGGGACCGAGCTCGCGCTCCAAAACGACCAAAGGAGGCAGATGACGACGAATACGCCAATGGTCCGGCTCGCAGTTTGCAGCGCACCGTTCCAGCTTAGTGCACCGCCACGCAGGCGCCGCGTGCGACCGTGCCGCATTTCATAGTGGGCGTTGATCGTCACAAGCACGGCCAGGATCATCCAGAAGAGGAAGTCGTTCCAGGTGAATACCCAGGTGCCACGTAACCAGAACCACTGATAGTTGTGCAGCAGCCAAGTCGCGAGGAACGCGAGGAGGGTCGCGCTGACCAGCGCTACGCTCTCTCCCCAGCGTCGAAAGCGAAAATACAACGGATAGTATACAATCTTCATTATGAAGTCCTTCCAGTATATATTTATTCGACGCCAGAAATCTGTGAAACTTGAGGAAAGAAAGTACAGATTGTGGGTTTCTGGAAGGTTGAATCCAAATAAATGCAAAATCCCGGTGATTATGTGAAAAGTTCCTGAAACCTTCAGATAAAGTAAAAATGGCCATATGATAAATTGCAAAAGCTCAATCTGATTGTGTACGTCCGCAGCATCGATAACAAATCGCTGATATACGATGCGGTAGCATATCAAATGGATAGCGCCGCGAAACATCCACTGAATGCCCGTTTGATAGATGTAGTGCCGGTCAGCATTGTAGTAGCTGCTGCGGAAAGTTCTAAAATCTACGACCGGAAAGAGCGGGAAGCACACGTTCGGCAACATGAAAAAATACGCGAGCCGCTCCGAAAGCGTCGCCATCTTCTGTTCACGTCGCATTTCGTATGCATAGACAATGAGACGGAACATGAACATGGAAGCGAGCACTGGCCAGACGGCGCGCGTCCACGGGGTCGCTATCCAGTCCATTCGTGCGGCGGCGAGCCCGCAGCCGGCGCCAACCAGCGCCAGCACTCTCCATCCAAAAGCGATCGGTAGGTGGACAATTCCGATCAGTACGAGCCCAATGGCGACGATCCAGGCGGCATCGATGAGGCCGTCAAATCTCCAGTGGTGCCAGTTGGGCCCAAGGTTCGCGAAAACTGCGGCGATAGTCGCGAACGAGAGCAGCACGAAAAACGGCAGCCGGTAAGGCTGTGGCAGGAAGTAGTGCACGCACCAGCCGGCGAGGGCAACGAGCAGGACGCGGACAAGCGCAGTAGTCTCGAGCCTGAGGAGATAGACCAGCGCGATGAAGAGGGCCAGCTGGCAGGCTATGGCGAACCAAGCCAGGATGCTTCTCGACTCAGTCTCCGTAGGATCCGCCGACCAGGGACGAGACAATGTCTTGATCCAATGCACGCTCGCGCGCCTCAACCAGCTGCCGGCGGACATCGACAAGAAGTGGCTTTGGGGCATGCGAAAGATCCGCAAGCTGCTGGTCCCCCTCCCATGGCTCCCATCCCTGACGGGTAAAGCGCCCCGGTCCTTAGAGGGATGCCTTGACTTCTTTGAACGAGTCCGGTTCCGCGCAAACGCAGAAGTACATAAAACGCAGAAGTACATAAGTGTATCAGAAACAAATCGCTCCGCTGTGCCCGGGGTAACAGCGACTCGTCTCTAAGACGCTTAAAAACAAGCTAAATCTGATCGATTGAAAGCCGATTCCGAATGGGATCGATCTGCCCCGTAATCCGCGCCGCGAGCCGAACGCCGATGGCAGTCGACGCTCTGTCTGCCTTGGCCATCTTAGTCCGGAACGCTCGGGCACATGATCGACGAGTTCGCGGCACTTCCAGCCGAGGCAAAGGCGCAACTCACCATCCTGGGCGATGCCAATGCCGCGCCACTCTCGACGAACAGGCAGCCCGGTTGGGCCTTTCCAGCAGCGTCACTTTCGCTGGCGCGGTCGAAAATGTCTTTCCATTCCTGTGGGAGGCTGATTCTATCTTTCCACCTCGGTGTCGGAAGGTATGTCAAAGTCAACGCTCCTGAAAACAGCCTCTCTTCTTTGAAGATCGTTAAATACAATTCGACCTCGGAGGCAATTGTTGCCTACGTGCTGGCGTGATACTAGGCGTAACAACTTGACGGAACAATTTGGCCGTATAGCCGCCGTTGATAGCAACGGACCTGCTAAATGTTGATTGGCACACTAACTTTGCACACCGGTTACAACGAGGGGGCGCAGCTTCAGAGCCTCGCCCTCCAACGCTGCATTTCGGACCTGCGTCCCGGCTCGCCGGCGGAGATCGTGGACCACCGCTATCCAAGACGACTGGAGACTGGCTATGGGCCGGCGACAAACGCACGCCAGCGAACGCTTGCCGCCTTCGCCGATGGACTGCTGCTCAGCCCCAAGAGGTTCTACTCGGAGGATAGGTCACCAACGTTTCGCTACGTAAGCGACCGCTATGATGCGGTTGTGGTGGGTAGCGATGAGGTTTGGAAGATCGACTACGTCTCCCGTCTCGGTGGGCTGATCAAGCTTCAGACCAACCCACTATGTCCGCCATTTCCCAATGTCTACTGGCCAGAAGTGGCGTGCTCGAAGATAGCATATGCGGCGAGCACCGGCAGCAGCACCAAATGGACCGAAATGCCGCGCCGCAATCGATACTTGATGGCCAAATGCCTGAACGAATTTGTCGCGATCGGCGTGCGGGACGAGCGGACACGTGAGTTGGTCCTCTGGGCAGATCCAAGCCTCGCGGATCGTGTGACATTGACCCCAGACCCGACAGTCACTCACGATCTAACGTCGAATGCCACTCATGAAAGCCTGCGCGTAAAGCTGGCTTCCTGGGGCGTGGATTTCAATCGGCCCCGGGCGTTGGTGATAGCCGGCCAGCACGAGCTCTATGCAGAGGCCACGACCTCTCTGCGGGCGCGCGGCGTCCAGATTGTATCAGTCTCGGATCGCAATCACCTCGCAGACATCGATCTCACCGAAAAGCCGATTGATCCCCTCGAGTGGGCAAATCTGGCATCACAATTCTCCTACTGCTTGTCAGAGCGCATGCATGGGGCACTATTTGCTCTGCGGAACCGGTGCCCGTTAATTTGCCTGGACAGCCGGCGACCCGCCATCGGCTTCCCCACTAAGAATGAGGCTTTGATGACGCTGATGGGCATTCCCTCTCAGTACGTGTGTATTCACCGCAAGGGTGCCAGGGACCATTTGCTGGACATGTGCGAAAACCTCGGAAAACTTGTTCACGACTACATGAAGATAGACAACCGGTTCCGGGAACTAGCTGAGATTGGCCGTACGTTTCTGGATAGGGCCCTGCCTGCGGCCAAGTAAAATAACAAATCAAGATGTTGTAAAATGCTTAGAAAGCTGCAAATTCTTCTGTCTGCTCAAGCGAAGGTAATCATCTCCTACGTATATGACGTTGGAAATTACCTACGTTACAACGGGGATTCGCTGCTGGTTCCAAAAAAAGAGCGGCTATATTACCGAATAATCGTGGACGCTCACTCGATTGAGAAGGGCCTTTCTCTAAAGGACAGGAGGCCCGGTTTTGGCCAGGAAAAAATCAAGCGACTTATGAATGAGGTGTCCTCCTACGACGCCTCGCTAGGGGCGTTTCCGCTTGAAATGGCTGTTGGCGCACTTCGCGCCTATGTTGACCTTCATCCACCAGGGGAGCCTGAGCAGCCCTTTGTTGAGAAAGTTCGTCAATTCGTCGAGCGTTTCAATGGGCTTGATGGAGTCGCCTTGACCGGCGGGGTTCAAAGCGCCGTTCTGCCAATTGGGGGGCCAGCCCTCACACTCCTGGAAGGACTTCAGTGTCGTCGCTCGGTTAGATACTTTGACGAACAATTAATAGATCGCACCACATTGCTAGAGTTGGTACGCTTGGCGCAAGGTGCGCCATCCCAATGCAACAGGCAGGCGACAAGAGTATACCTCTACCAGGGCCGTCATCAAATCGATCAGATACTCGCCCTGCAGGGCGGGGCGCGAGGCTTTTCACAGTCCATATCAAACCTGGCCATTATCACGTCAGACACAAGGGCCTGGCGAGGAAGCAATCAACGAAACCAGATTTATGTCGATGGTGCGCTGTTCCTAATGCATTTCCTGTTGGCCGCGGAGGCACTTCGGCTCGTGGCTTGCCCCCTCAATCTTGCGGTCGATAGTCGAGTTGAACGGCAAATTCGTGACGTCGGTCGAATTCGAGCAGGCGAGAGATTGATTGCATGCGTCGCCCTTGGCCCTATGGCAGGTACTGCCATCAGATTTGCCAGGTCGCCGCGCAGGCCGATTGATGAGGTGGTCTCGTTTGTAACCGAGGAGTAAGTCTCCGCTGGCACTTGCAGAGCGATCGAACGAAGCTGGCTTCTCGGGGAAGGGACAATGTCTTGATCGACTGCCCGCTCGCGCGCGCCAACCAGCTGCCGCCGCACATCGACAATAAGTAACGTGGAGCACGCGAAAAATCCGCAAGCTGCGGGTCCGGCCTCTCCCATAGGTCCCTTAAAGCATTGCCTCCACTACTTTTTTGAACGAGTCCGGTTCCGATCCGATTTCGCGCAAACGCGGTGAGGCAGAAGTATTGGTCCAAGGTATACCACAGTATACCACAAAATAATCACTCCGCTGTGCCCGTGGTGACAGCGGCAGTTCTCTGGGACGTTTAAATCCAACAAGTTAGATCTGATCGACTGGAAGCCGTTGGAATAACCCTCCTTACGGACTGCATGTGCCATGGCCCAAGAAGGAAGGGCACACTTAGGATTCGGGGTTCATCTCCATACGGCATGCACCCACCGAGGCGTGACATGTCACTCCAATGCAGTAGCACCGATATCGGGACGCATGGACCAAAAGCGCGGCTGGGCGTGGGAACGCACCCAACGGATAAATTCAGCGCGATCGGTGCGGCGATATGAAAGTACAGGACGCGGAAGGCAAGATTGACTTGGGGCGTCGACTGCGTATCGCTCATGTCATCACCCGTCTCATCAATGGCGGTGCTGATGAGAATACTGTCCATTCCTGCAATTGGGCCGCGCAAGGGGGGCATGATGTTGTCCTGCTACATGGCGAGACGGTCCAGCCGGAAATCATAGCTAAAGTGGACCCGCGGGTGGAACTCATTGGCGTCCCGGGCCTGACTCGGTCCATTTCGCCTGTCTCCGACATGCGGGCATTGTTGGCGCTCACCCGGAGATTCCGCGCCTTGAATGCCGACATCGTGCATACGCACACCAGCAAGGCAGGCATTCTCGGGCGGCTCGCCGCATGGGCGGCGGGAGTTCCAGCGATCGTTCATGGCGTGCATATCGTGCCTTTTGTCAATGTCGGCGTCGCCGAGCGGTTTGCTTATCTCGCCTTGGAAAAGCTGGCAGCGCCATTCACCAGTGCGTTCATCAGTGTGAGCGAGGGCATCCGCGACTTATGCCTGAGCGCAGGAGTGGGACATCCAGACAAACATTATGTCGTCCATTCCGGATTCGATCTCGATCGTTTTCGCAACGCCGGTCCGCCCGACGGTTGGCGCGATTTGTTGCGCTTGACCCCGGACGCGCCGCGCCCGTCCGTGCTCTTGATGATCGCGGCTTTCGAGCCACGCAAGCGACACACGGAATTTCTGGACGCTTTCAACAAAGTCGCCGTCCGGTTACCCGACGCGGTGCTTGTGCTCGCGGGCGACGGGCCGCTTCGCTCGACCGTAGAATCGCGGGCCAAGCGGCTTGGGCTCGAGCGACAAGTGGTCTTTACCGGTTATCGGGACGACCCCGAGCGGCTGATCGCGCTCGCGGATCTCTGCCTGCTCTGTTCCATGCGGGAGGGATTGCCCCGCGTAGTTATGCAATATCTCGCCGGTGGCAAGCCCTGCGTCGCTTGCGATCTGCCAGGTCTTCGCGAAGTGCTCCGCCCTGGTATCAACGGTGTGATTACACCCGCGGATGATTTGGCAGCCATGGCCGACGCCATTGCCGCCCTCCTGGAGGATCGTGCAAGACTGGCCTGCCTCGCCCAAGGTGCCGCCGCGGCGACGGATCTTTCGAACTGGGACGTCAAGCTGATGGGAAAGCGGACCGATGCCATTTACCGCGCGGCTCTTGACCAGCATCGGGCAAGCAAGGGAGTATCAACAGTACCTCCTGTCCGAAATGTGGCGCTTCCGCGATGATCGGGTGCAGCCTTATGCGTTTGACGGTGATCGGGCAACTTGCCGGATTGGTTAGCGGTGCATACTTCGCCGATTTCGGCGATGAGGTGGAGTGCGTCGATCTGGACGACAAGGGGATCGATGCGCTGAAGGCAGTGAGATGCCAAAGAGGCATCTTCTTTTTTGCACATGGGACGGGGTTGTAATCTTGGTGGCCGCCTTGGCTCCGGGAACGCTATCCGGCGGATTGATATGATTGCAGCAGAAGTTGCCTCCGCTTATCCGATGAAGACCCCGCGAGCCGAAGCTCTTCCCAGCATGCGTGTTCTGCTCGTGCTCCCAACCTATTTTCCTGAGTCATATGGCGGCGGCGAACAACAGGCGCGGCGATTTGCTCGGGTGCTGGTTGAAAGCGGCGTTTCCGCAACCATTCTGGCGCCCAGTCTGTCGCACTTGACCTCGAAACGGTCTGCCATCGACGGGGTGCCTATCCATCGCCTTCGTTTGCGCGCGGCTCCGTATTTGGGCGGGCGGCATATGCTGTCGTTCCTGTCGTGGTGTGTCCAAGTTGTGATCTGGATGCTGCGCCGTCGCGACGAATTCGATGTCGTACATATCATCCACGCCCGACTTCACGCTGTTCCGGCGGCGTTGGCAGGAGCCCTCCTGCGCAAACCGGTTCTCGCAAAATTGGGCCGGGGCGGACGGTGTTTCGATCTCGACGTTGTGCGCGAAAAGAAAATCATCGGTCGCTGGGCGTCCGCCTTGATTAAACGTCACGTCACGGCCTTCATCGCCAATAGCCGCCAAATCGCTGGTGATCTGAAGAGACATGGCATCGGCGCGGATCGCATTCATATGATTCCGAATGGGATCGATCTGCCCCGCAAGCCGCGCCGCGAGCCGAGCGCCGATGGCAGCCGACGCTTTATCTGCCTTGGCCGTCTCGATCCGGAAAAATGCCTCGAGCACATGATCGATGCGTTCGCGGCACTTCCCGCCGACGCAAAGGCGCAACTCACCATCCTGGGCGATGGCCAGTGCCGCGCCACCCTCGAGGAGCAGGCGACCCGGTTGGGCCTTTCCAGCAGGGTCACTTTCGCCGGCGCGGTTGAAGATGTCTTTCCCTTTCTGCGGGAGGCTGATTTCTATCTTTCCACTTCGGTTACGGAAGGCATGTCAAACGCACTGCTCGAGGCCATGAGTTGCGGCGTGGTCCCGATCATCACCGATGTCAGCGGTGCATCCGACGTTGTGAAGCATGAGCGCAGCGGCTTCTTGGCTCGCTCGCATGTGGAGTATTGCGGACTCCTTCATCGCGCGCTCGGCCTATCGGAAGCCGAGCGCGATGAGATGGCGCGGCGCGCAGTACAAACAGTCACTGCGCGATTCAGCATGGAGAGCGTCGCAGCACGGCAAATGAGGTTGTATGCCACTCTTGTGGACACTGCCACCCAGATCGTGAGGCGGTAGGTTATTCAGGAGCAACCCCGAAGCCGGCCTACGCAATGACGACTATTGATGCCGGAGAGAGGCGCTGAACGAGATGCATCCACGGAAACTGGTTTTTGCGCTTCCGGCAATCCCCGGCCAAGCGGCAAACATGGTGCCGGTCGTGAACGCATGCAGCGCTTTTGAAGCAGCCGGTTGTCCGATAGCCACATTTTTAAGCAGCGTGAAGCTATGCGCGGCCCCTTTCCGCTATTCAATTATGAAGCAGCCAAGGCGGTTTGCTAGCCTTATCCGGAGGCTCTCACCCGAAAAGCGACAGGCAATAACGGGCAATAAAATGCCATTACAATCCCGCCGCTCGGCCTGTGGCTGGTGTAGGAGTGCCAGCGGACCAGCTATTGCTAATATCGTTGCGGCAACCGCCTTGTCGCTTGCTTTGAGCGCCTACAACGCAGCAAAGAGGCCAAGTAAGCAGCCATGACGGTCGACTCGCGCGAAAGGCTGAGATTCGTGGCTAGGGAAAAGTGTCCTGGATGCGGCAGTACAAATATAGCCATACTATACGACTCCCCCTTTTCCCAAACGGATGTTCGTAGGTTCGTGCACGAATGCTTTCGTGGACGGATCTCCGACCAAAACCTTAATGGTGCGCGATACACGATTGCGCAATGCCGCGCTTGTATCCTGTATTTTCAGAGAGAAATTCTAGACAGCAAAGGCATGGAATTTCTCTATGACGACGTTAGTGACGAATCTGTTTCTCTGGCCAAGAGGGAACGCGCGGGCCGAAGCTATTTCAATAACCTGCTGCGGTCTGCTGGGATGATCGAGGAATTGTTGTACATTCCTCCAGTGGCACGCCACATAAAGGTCTTGGATTTTGGGATGGGGTGGGGCCACTGGGCCATCGCAGCGCGCGCCCTTGGCTATGATGTTGTCGGGGCCGAGCTGTCAGCGCGGCGCAAATCATTCGCGGCCGCGCACGGCATTCAGACCATTGATCCGAGTGAAGTGGAAAATGAGAGGTTCGACTTCATACATATGAATCAGGTGCTGGAGCATGTGTCTGAGCCACGCGAATCCGTAAGACAGCTGGCTCGAATCTTGAAGCCTTCTGGCATTATAAAGATATCCGTTCCCTTTGGCGAATTGGTTGCGCCGCAGATAACATCGGGCTGGAAGATAGAAAAAAATGAACTGTACCCGCTCGGACATATCAATGCATTTACAGATCGATCTCTGGATACGCTCTGCGAGAGCGTAGGTCTCAAACGCGTTGCTCCTTCAGAATATGTAACACCTAAGGCGCGTCTACGTGCACTCTATCGGAAGCTGCGCTGGCCTCGAAGAGCAAATGGCTATTTCCGCAAAAATGAGGGGCGTCGCTGAAGAGATTGCTGCTGGATGCAACAAGGCGGTTCCAGTCAGCCTGTGCGACCGTGACGGCGCGGTGCTTATGCTGGGATGCCTATCCGCTGGCATTATGACTTGGGTTGATGAAGCGATGACGAAAACGGTGATTGGACGCCTGAGGAATTCACCCGCGAGGCGTGGGCGAGAAAATAGCTCATGAGGTTGGAGCACGCTTGCATGCACTGAAGCGTGGCAGTCGAATTGGACAGTCCGGAGCAGGTCAACTTGGACGAGGTAACTGGACATAAAAACCTGACACGAAGGGCAGCCAACGGCCTCTCGTGGTCGGGTGCCACATTGCTGGCCCGAACCTTTTTGAATGTCCTGGTCACGGCCATTCTCGCGCGCCTGCTTTCCCCCCAGGAGTACGGCGTTGCCGGCGCTGCGCTGATCATCGCATCCGTCGGCAATAACATTGCCAATCTCGGCATGTCGCAAGTCCTGGTCCAGCGACGGGACGTCGACGAGCGCCATATCGGAACCGCAATTTCTTTGTCCGTGATAATCGCTGCCATTCTCGGCATACTTCAATGGGTGTTTGCACCACAGATTGCAGATTTTCTTCATGTGCCGGAATTGGTCCTCATTTCGCGCCTCCTTGCTGTGATGATGGTCGCGAACGCGTTCAATCTGACCGCCGAGGCCATTTTGTCGCGGCACCTGAAATTCAGAATATCCTCCACAGCGAGTCTGGTCGCTTGGATTGCTTCCCATGTCGGCCTAGCCATTCCGCTTGCCTATTTTGGACTCAGCTATTGGGCCTTGGTGATCGCATATATGGCCGAGGCATCGATCTTGGCCAGCATCTATTTCTTCATCGCCAGGGACTATCTCGTGAGGCCCAGTTTCGACATGCAGTCCTATCGCGATATCCGCAGACAGAGCCTGGGCTATTCGCTGGCTGGTATATCAGCCGTCACCGCAAAATATATCGATAATGTTATTGTCGCGCGGTTGATCGGCACTGCAGAGCTGGGCATTTACTCGCGAGCGTATTATCTGATTGCGATGCCAGCAAGTCTGTTCGGAAATCTGAACAAGAGCGTGATTTTCCCGCTCCTGTCGAAGGTTCATCACGACAAGGCCAGGCTATGCAGCGCTCAGCTCAAGGGGTATGCTTTAACGGCGGCGCTTGCTCTACCGACTAGCGCGTTTCTATGCTGTTTCGCAAAAGAGATTGTTCTCACAATTCTCGGCCAGAAATGGACGGATGCCGTCGTTCCCATTATCATATTCTCTGCAGTAATTTATTTCCGCGTCGGTTACAGAGTGTGCGGAGTCGTGACGCTTGCGACGGGCCAAAGTTACCGAACGGCCTCCATGCAGATCATTTACATGGCCCTTGTCGCTTCATTCGCGTTCTTCTCGGCGCCCTACGGCGTGAACGCAGTGGCCTTTTCAGTGTCCGGCGCCATTGCGACGAGTTTCTTCCTTTATGCGGCGATGACTTGTCGGATAACGGGATTATCAGCTGTGGATTTCGCGCTCGTACATGTGCCGCCTGTCGCATTCGCCGCTGTGGTGTTCGCCACTGGCTCGGCGGTCAAAATGCTGCTTGCCGGATCGCCCGACTATCTTGTGCTCGCGACCGGGCTTCTCGTTATAGGTACATTGTCCGTTGTCACTGTCTATCTGAGAGCGTCGCTACTCTTCGGAAAACATGGTGCGGAAGTCTTGCAAACTCTAACATCCAAGAAAACGAAATGGATTAGATTTGTATAGCCCACGGTATCTGCACACTCGGCGCCTCTCCGACTGCCCATCCGACGACTTAGAGTCTCTTATACCGGGACTGGAGACACAGTCGGCGGCCTTGAGACGGCAGGCCTCCTTGACGCCGTTTTCTCTCATCGGAATTCGACCTTGCGCGGGGCAAACCGGGTTCAGTGAACGGCTGCTCCTCTGTGCTCGAACAGGCACTACGCACTGGGGACCGTGAAACTTGTCTATGCCTGTCCCGTGCCTGTTCGGGGCCAGGCGGCAAACGCCGTTAACCGCACAAGGTCAGAAATTATCATCTCCATAATCGAACAATTCTGCGGTTGCGCGGGTGCCTGTCGAAATCCGCTGTCGTGCTGAACGATCGAGGCGGGCAACCGCTCGGGTGTTGACGTCTGGTGCGATGTGATCGGATGCTTCGTCCAATTTTATCCGCAGCCTTTCGCCAGTTGCGGCGTCTGCGTTTGCCTTTCGCGCCGCCCCAAATGATTTAACCTTAAACCGGATCTTTCCGTCCTCCGCTGCCGCTATGCCGAGCGCGTCGTAAAGGCTTCTAACAAACGCATCCGGTGATTGGATCAAGTCCTCGAATCGAAGCGATAGCGCATCACGCTTCCTCGAGGCTTTGAACATCAGGCTAGTCACATCATTGTACCATTTGATCGCGAGCGCCTCGCTGAGACCGCTGCGTATCAGCCCTTCGCACATCGGTAATGGATGCCGCGTAAGCACAAGGTTCCGCGCTTCCATAAAGCCGCGCGCAATCGCGTCGTCGAATGCAATGTAGTAATCCATCACCTTCAGAACGACGTAGCGTGCTTGGGACTTTTCGTTGCGCTCCCCGGGGCGGACGGTCTCGGCAGTCGCTGCGCGGATATGACGCCAAAAGACGGGAACAGATGCCCAGTTGACGGCCCCGCCAATATGGCACGCGGCCTTGCGCAGCTTGTAGTAGCGTCCGAATACTCCCTCATGCCATTCGCGGTATGGCATCAACACATCCGGCGAGCTGCCGATGATATTCCAGACAATATTTGACCCACCTCGGCCAAAGCAATTCAATAGAAGCGCATTGGGCGGAAGAGCTTTGCCCGGCCTGGTGGGAGGCGAAGCACCGATCCTGTCAGCGGTCTGCATCTGCTTTCTCCAGTTATCGCATTAGGCGCGACCCACTTCCCCAGCTGTCGTTGAAAGGTTAAACTGAAACCTATGATATGCTGCGGAGCTTGTGAGGAGAAGCGCGATAGTAAGTAATGGGTGTCCATGCGGAGTCTCATCCCGAAACCAGCAATTATTGGCACACGACAATGACTAACCGCTTTTCTCGCCGGGACCTGGCGCGGGCCGCATGCGCCGCCCTTGTGCTGGCGGCATCCGGTCGCCCAGGACGGGATGCTCGCGCCGCCGGTCCGGCGCAAGGCTCGCAGCCGAAAGCTCACTCCTGGCATCCTGGTCTGTTCCCGGAAATGATTGTGAAATCCTGGTTTCAGGAGGATCTGGCCGAGGGCGAAGTCTCCTCATGGCAATCGGCCGGCGCGAAGCCGGTGGCTGCGATGCAAGCCGAGCCCTCCCTGCGCCCGACAAAGCTTCCGAATAACGGCGGAGTCCATTTCAAACAGGGTACGAGACAGGCGTTGACCTGGCCCGCCGATAGCGATGCGCCTTACCTTCACCGCTGGTGGCTCGTGATCGCCCGGTGCAATTCGGCGATCAATGCCGACGCGGAATGCGTTTCCGTTGTTTGCGCCAATGGCGCGGAGGGTGGCCCGGTGCATCGCCAACCCCAGGTCTGTTTCAAGCCATCGGCCGGCACATTCGTTTCGCGGCTCCATGACGGCAAGCTCAAGAGCGAGGAAGGGCAGTGCTCGACCGATTTTGACGAATGGAATGTCATGGTCGGGTACCGCCGCGGGTTCGTGATGCAGGCTGTGGTGAATGGGATCAAGACGGCCGGCCAGACGGTTTATGCATTGACACCCAACCGGATGAAATCGCAGAGCTTCATGGGCGATGTGAACAATCCGATGAGGGCCGATGTCGCGATCGATTGCGTCATTATCGGGCAAAGCGAACTAAATGACTCCCAGATCGACAGGCTGATGGGATGGGGCATGTGGCGCATCGGCCGGCAATCCGCCCTGCCCGACGTTCATCCCTATCGCCAGAGCCCTCCTTCAGCTGTGGATGCGAACGACAAACCGGCACGTTATGCCTTTGATTCAGTCTCGTGGGCGTCCTGGACAGCCATCGGCAATGAACGGCGATATGGTCATCGTGGTGAGGCGGCGCCGCCGATCCGCGGTTACACAACGGTTTTTTTTGACGACTTCGACTCCAACACGGTTGTCGATGATTCCAAAGGCGCGCAAAGCAGCATCTGGTATGCGCCGACCCATCTGACGACCGTTGGTGTTGACGCCGCTACGCCGCCGATGTCGGCGTCGCCCTCCTCCTATGTGCACGACGCCAGCAGCCACACGCTGGCGCTCCGGCTCTTGCACAAGCGGCGTTGGAGAACAGGTGCATTCTCTTCCGTGAACAACAATGGCCAGGGGCGGTGTTGGGGAAAGGGGATCTTTGAGATCCGCGCCAGAATGCCGAAGATACTCGCGCCCCGCCCTGGATTTTTTCCTGCTTTCTGGGCGTATGGGAAGGAGCATCTATTCTGGCGGACGCGCAATCGTCTTGAGACGGACTTTTGGGAATATGACGGTCTCAATGGGGCCTATATCAACATCAGCCAGCACGTGCACAAACCCAGACTCGGCTATGCAGATCCACATATCACGCCACGTAGCGTGCACCGGAAAATCGCCGGCTATCAAGTCGATCCATCAAGTGGTTTTCCCAGCACGATCGACGTATACGATGGCGAATTTCATACTTGGTATGCGCAGATCGAAGATGATTATACCTATTTCGTGATCGACGGCTATGAAGTGGCGCGCGTTCCGACGACACCGGAACTCGCAGCAAAAAAATACATCATTGTGGATTTCGCCTACGATGAAAAAAAGGGGCGCGCTCAACCGAACCCGTCGCAAACGTATGACATGGTGATTGACTATATAAGGGTCCGGCAGACGGAAACGGATCTGGCTAGGGCCCCGACGGCCTTCAGCGCATTGCCGGCCTTCTCGGGCCAGACCTCACCGGGCCAGGCGCTGACCGTCGTACCGAATGTTATTGCGTCGCAAATAGAGTATCTATGGTATCGTGACGGCGTTCCGATCGTGGGCGAAACCGGCACAAGCTATGAGCTCAGCTCGCGGGATGTCGGGCATAAGATTCGCTGCCATGTTCGCGCGGTCTCTGTGCTCGACCAGCCAGAAGCCTGGACCCCGGAGAGCGAGACCGTCGGCTAGAACGCATCGACTGCGCGACGCCAGGATGCGTCATCACTCTCGTCGGACTGCTGACGAGCTCTGCCGCCAGTAAGCCTCCCCACAGCCGAGGCGGGTGAGTTTTCCCAACAGGCGGAAACCTCTTCGATATGCGATGCCACAGCGGGCGGAACGATGAGGTCGTCGGCTGGAGCAGGGTGAAGTGTTTCTCCGCGGGCTGGCATTGATACATCCAATAAGTTCTGTTTCCGGGGAAGAGAATATGCTAAAGAAGATCGCGCCCAGCGAGAGAGCTGTGATGCGTTACCTTCTGACATTCGCGGTACTGAGCCTCTTCCTGCCAATCAGACTCGAGACGGGTCTTGTATTGCTGCGTCCGTTCGAGCTGATCGCATTGCTGATGCTCTTTTTTGGCCTGGCGACGGGGCGTTGGCGAAGGTTGGCTTTTTCAGCCGGTTTTCTACTGCTCCTGCCCTTCTTGGGCTGGCACGTGGTCTCGGCCTTCAGCGTGGACGCAGAGAATGGCCTGCGCGAGCTGTTGCAGATCTCCGCTGTGGGCGCCTTTGCGTTCGCCTTGGCACAGGAGGCCAGCCGCGTCGACACGCACAAGGCCGTCAACATCTTGCTTTTCGGCATGGTGCTGATCCTCGCCTATACGATCACCTGGCATGTCGCCCATGGCTACTTGGTCGGTTGGAAGCATCTGTTCGATCCGAGGCTCGCGTTCACCTTCCTTCCAATTGCGCTCGCAGGGCTCCTCCTCTTCGTCAACGGGGGCAAGCGGCGCACCCTTTGGTTTGTATGGGCGGGGATACTTCCCCTGCTCGTGCTATCTGGGGAACGCAAGGCGTTTTTGATCTATCTCTTTCTGACCGCCGCGCTTCTGATGCGCGGACGGCTCGCTGCGATGGTGCCAGCGATCGCCGCGGGCTTCGTGGCACTTTTCGTGCTGTCGACCACGGTCAATAACGCCTATGTCGAGAAGCAGATGCAGACCATTCTCGATCCGCTGAGCATGGGGCAATACGAATATCTGGCCGCGACGGGGAAATATGCCCCTGGAGACACCCCGAGCAATGTCCAGCGCGCGTTTGCTTTCACTCTGTCCAGACAACTCATCTCCGAACATCCACTGATGGGCGTGGGTACGAACCAATTCAAGAATATTATCGATACGGATTTCAGCGGACTTCCTGGCGAGTTGCGGCTTGGGATACATGGCGAGTTTCAACGTATCCTCACCGAGAACGGCATCATTGGGCTCAGCCTCTATGTTCTCATATGGATTGCTGCATGGTTTCGCTTAAGCCGTACTCTAAGCTGGGCGCTTTCTCACGGATTGATCGGAGCGGCCCAGGCACGGCTTCTGCCCCTCGTGCTCCTTGTTCCTTGCGCCTTTTACGTTGGAACAGAAGCCTCCGGCACACGAGCTTTCGTTACGCTGAGTCTTGTCTCGCTCCTGCCTGAATTGACGCGGCACGGGCTTTGCCTATCATTGCACAGGATGCGGAGGAGCCACCCCAGAGCATGAGACATCCTGGATTTCTCGCGAGCCCCTTGCAAGGAAACACGAGATGAGTGTTTCGGTTATCATGACATGCCACAATGAAGAACGCTTCATCGCGCAGGCAGTGGAAAGCGTGATTAGTCAGACCGCCTCGAGCCACATCAAAGAGATCATCATTGTCAATGATGGCTCGAAGGACGGCTCGTCGGAAGTGATTGCCTCGCTGGGTCGCAGGGAGCCGCGCGTGCATGTCCTGACGACGGCGGGTATCGGGCTTTCATCGGCGAGGAATCTTGCCATCAGACATGCTGCCGGCGATCTTATTGCAATTCTGGACGGCGATGACTTCTGGGCCGAGGACAAGCTTGAGCGTCAATTAGCCGTCTTGGGCAATGGCTGCAAGGCAGGTCTTGTCTATGGCGATTTCGTCGATTTTTCCGCTCCGGATCTGTCCGATGCTCTACACGTCGCCGTGCGCCGCTATCGCGCGGACCAATGCGATACGCTGCCGACATATTTTCTGCTTGATGGGCCGATTGTTCCTTCCAGTATGGTTATGCGGCGGGAAATGGTCGAAGATATCGGGTTATTCAACGAGGCATTTAGGGCTGGAGAGGATACAGAGTTTTGTATGCGCGCAGCCGAGCGTTGGACATTTCAATATGTGGCCGAAGCACTCGTCTATAAACGGCGCCATGGCTCGAACATAACCCGCAGACTCGACGCGCTTCTGCCGGTAGCCGAACGACTCACGCGAGAATGGGCCATGCGACGGCGGGAACTTACGCACCTCGCGCGCCGGCGCAACGCGCGTTTGTACGCAAAGGCGGGCAATGATTGCGTGGCTCAAGGCGAAAAGAAACGCGGAGCGCGCTTGCTCATTCGCGCGATGTGGCACGATCCATTGTCATGGCGGGTGTACGTTTACTTTTTTCTTTGCGCCCTGCCGAGGGGCATGGATCCGCAGGTGCGCCGTGCAGCCAAGCTATTGTTCTACCGCGCCTTGCGCAAAGACTTTGCTGACGGCTCTTAAAGATGCTGGCGGAATGGCGAGAGCTCGAGCATCTCAGGCGGCAGCCCTGGAATCCTTCCGTAGCGATTATTCTGTACCGCGACACAGGACCATAACGGAGGCGAAATCAGAGCTCTCCGCGGTCGCCAAGTCTCTCTTAACGCGGGTAAGAACTTGAAAGGTCTCCAGACCCACCACTGAGCCCTCACCACAAGCGCAGGAGAATTCCACACAAGATCGGGCTGTTAGTTGCGACAGTAAACACGAGGTGCAAGAGAATCGGAGCGCTTCACTATCACATGCGAATTCTTTACTTCATCAACGGATTCGATCCCGGTGGCGCCGAGCATGGGCTACTCACCTTGCTGCAAGCAGGATTTTTCAGCGGCCACGAGCTGAAGATTCTCGCCTTTTGCCGTGGTCGCGGGGCTCTTGCCGATGAAATCGCCGCACAGATCGGAGAGCATAATCTTATCCTGACGTCGCAGAGTGAAGAGCCTTCCTTGCGCACCTTTGTGGGTACGTTCTTTGTAATGTTGCGCCTTATCTGGGAGTGGCGGCCGGATATGGTTGCGTTGTCGCTCAAGCAGGCCAATCTCCTGGGACGGCTAGTTGCGATGTTTGCTCCTCGGCTGCACTGCGTTTCATTCGAACACACTACCCGCTACCGCTCCCGGCGCGCCGCAGGTATTTATGGCCCTGTGCTCAAGGCCCTGTCCTGGCGCGTCGACGAAATCTGGGCTGATTGCGAAAGTACGCTGCGGGAGACGCAAGCCTACTTCCTGCCGCGCAGGCGCCGCTCGCATATAGTGCCTTTGTTTTGCGCCGATGAGGCTTCCAGCCACAAGCGCGATTACGCGCTTCACACACCCTTGCGCCTTGCTGCTGCCGGACGGCTTATCGCGCTAAAGAACTTTGACCGCCTGATCGAGGCCGTCCGAATGCTCCAAGACCGCGGCGCTTCTGCAAGCCTCGATCTTTACGGCGATGGGCCGGAACGGCAGGGGCTTTCGCGCAAGGCGGATGAGCTCGGCGTTGGAGATCGCGTGCACTTCCATGGCTATGTCGCGCGCTGGTCCGAGCTCGCCTCTGATCGTGACGTGTTCATCAACCTGTCCGATACGGAAGGGTTCTGCATCGTCGTCGCCGAGGCGATGCTTGCCGGACTTCCGGTGATCGCGACTGACGTCGGCGGTATCCGAGATTACGGCAAGGATGGAAAGAATATGCTGAAGCTTACTGTTCCCTCGGCGGAGATGGCGGTGACGCAAGCACTGGTGTTCGCGGGCGATGAAACGCTCCGCAAGAAGATCGGAATGCAGGCACGACAGGATATGCTGCAGGCCTATTCGCAGGGTGCTTTGCGTGTCCGTGCTACGGCAGTGTTGGGTGGCGGAATGTAAGGAGCTGGCGACCAAGATAGCCGGGCCGATCGTGAATTCTGACGGCTCGGCATCGCACCTGTCTGACATGGTTCTCGACCTGGCGCTTCTCCCAGCCCGATGCCAGCGCGCGGGATTGTATTGCCGGTCCTTGCCGACGAACACCATCTCCACCGCCCTATTCGTGTTGTCGTAGATGATGCGCGCAGAAGGCGAACGCCCGGTCATGCTCGTCGAACACCATTTCCTGAATCTGGCGCGGATAAGCCCGGACGAATATCATTAGACTAGTCGTCATTCTCGGCATTCGAGGAGTTTGTCCGTCAAAGCCCTCCTCGGGCTATCTGCATAAGACAAAAAATGCTTGCTCCACAACTAGGCTTGGTAATACCGACTATGACGTTCACTGTAAAATTCGGCACTGCCGAACTTTTGATACAGCTTGATTCTTTTGAGATCGACCTTGTTAAGCAGAACGCCGATACATTTATCCGCAAGGATCGGATTGTTGTTGAGGCTTTCGCGCACGAATGTACGAGCGGTCACGCCCCATTCAACAACCAGAACAAGGCCGTCGAGATGCTGGACAAAGGACCTCACGTCCGCGACTGGAGCTAACGGGGGCAAATCAACGACGACGTAGTTGAACATAGAGCCCACCTTGAGCAGAAAGTCGCCCATTTTCTCGATAGGCTGTACGGTCTCTGCGAGCTTTTGTTGCCTCTGGTTCACCCCGGGCAGGAACCTCAATGACAATGACTGATGAGCAAGCAAATCTCTCCGATTGAAGTCTCCAGCCAACACATTGGCTAGGCCTCGTTCCCAGCCGTTGGCTAACATAGGGGACAAGCCCGGATTGTGGATGTCGGCATCGATCAACAGCGTCCTACAATGCTGCATAGCGAGAACCATCGCAAAATTAGCCGCGACCACCGACTTCCCTTCTCCCGGGAGGCAGGAAACGATGCCGATCGCCCTGGTGCTCTTCCTTGGTAACTCGACATCAACAGCGACTTTCACCGTTCGCATCGCTTCAGCGAATTCCGAGCGCGGATGTTGCTCTACCCAGTTGAAAGCGCTGTTCCCCACCTCGATGAATGACGGCTCTTCGGTCGCAATGAATGACGGCTCTTCGGTCGCACGATCACGCTTGTTTCGGCGAATTGGCTTTCCGTCCAGCAACGGGATCATTCCGAGCGTGTCAAGTCCGAGCTCATCGCGCACTTGACCCCTCGTGCGGAAAAAGCGCTCCCGGTACTCCCGAACTCCGCCCACACCGGCGCCAATCATGCCGCCAAGCACGGCGCAGACCGCCAACGTAAGAATGCTATTCGGAGAACTCGGTCTGCTGGGGTATGGTGCCTCCGAGATAACCCGCGCCTCCGGCAACGCCATCGAAAGGTTCTGCAGGCTCGCTTGGTATTGCTGCAGGACCTGTTCATATTGCGACTTGAGAGAGGACGCCTCAAGTTCGAGCTGGCGCAAGGTAACCAGCGTTTCCTTCGTCAGCGTGTTGTCTGTTCGGAACCTGTGGACCGCGAGCTCGGCGTCGACCGATCGCTTCCGCACCCTCTCGAGCTCTTCCGCCAGTGCACTGCGAGCTCGGATAATCGACTCATCTTTGGCTCCGACTTGGTCAGAGATATAGATTTCCGCATACTTATTGGCTATTTTTTGCGCCATTTCAGCGCTAGGCGACTGAAATTGGACCTGCAGAATGTAAGAATCGCCTACACGAGCTACCGTTATATTTTCAGCCAGAATGCCAAATGCCTGCCATCGAGGATCGGGCCCTCGCGCCGCACTCGATTTCCACGGCGCTCCGCTTTCTTCGGAACTGCCAATGAATGACCGCACCACCCGAGCGACCGATCCTGTGAGACTGTTGAGCAACGAATACGGTGCTGACAAGAAAGGGCGATCGGTAGCAAGACCGAGGCTGTCAACGACCTTTAGCCCGATGCGGTCGGAACGCAACAATTCGACCTGGCTCAGCATCATCGGGTCAAGCTGTGTGGAGCTTCCGCTCTCTGTTAACTTCGTCACGACGGAGGGCTGGTTCTTGTCGATCAGGATTCTGGACGTCGACTCGTACAAGGGCACCTCGAGCCGAAGATACGCCAGCCCCAGCACAAGGCCTGCGAGCGCGCACGTAAGGACGAACCTCAACTGCCGTCGCGCTGCCGCCACGAGTGTTTCGAGATCAATCGTTGCCGACTGAGGATCGCCAAATATCAAGGCAGAATCCGGGTGCCGATTTTCAACTTCGCGGAGCATAAGCCTTCAGACCCGTGGGGTGAGACTGGCAGCGCATAGGTAGTCAAAAACACCATACCACATTGTCTGACCAAATGTCTTGAAATTCAGTATCCACGCCGGCGGAGCCGCCCCTCCCCAAAGACGCAAAATTTTAACCTCGGATTGCAATAAATGAACCTCACGCGGCCCATGCTGTCTGCAATTCCGCTACACGTCATGCGATCCAATTAAAGGAAGAAATCGGGTCGTATTGCCAAATGGCAAAACATCTGAGCAAGAGATTCCGGGTCTAGGTTGAGCCTGTCGTACGGGAAACAGGGACGTCGATTGGAATGACTCGTCGATCACCGGCGCGCGATATCGATCACCGTAAGAGTTCTGGGCGCATTTGGCGCATCGCGGAACGCCTCTCAGGTGCCCGAATAAGACAGGTTGCAGTCACATTTTGTATCGTGATGTGGGGTGTCATCCTGCTGATCGTCCTACTCTAAACAGCCAGAGCCTATAAAGGCGGAGAGTGGTCCACCTTATTCACTAAGTGGCTCGGCAGTTGCTCCCTTTCGGACTCATCGGGTGGGGTATTTGGCTTCGGAAACACGGATACTTTGGAGACCGAGCGCCACACTAGCAGCATGACAGCAACAAAGTACCCGATCTGTATCAAGATCCCACAAATTAACGTTTGGACAAACGTACTCCAGAGCGAGGCGGTAAGCAAATATGTACTGATGGCGAATGCCGACAGGACTATGATAAAGCCGCGCAAAAAAAGCAAAAAGGACATCGCCGTCCCACTCGCAGCCGCTCGCGCGACGCGCTCCTTGGCTATTCAGCCCTCAACGCATTAACCATCATAACATATCGGAACGGGTTAGAGCGATCAAATATTAGGAGATGCGAATAAAAACCCACCCTAACCTTTGCCAAGACGCTTTCGGCGGATATGGCGGCCGCGCCTCATGCGACCAATGCCATTCAGGCCTTCCTTCTTGTGCTCGCGTAGATGGCCAGCGTTTCGACCAAATGGCCGAAGCCATTGCTCGGTGCCTGGTCGACCATGAGCAGGTAGCGCGCGACCGGTCGCTCGCTGGTCGGCGGTGTCGCTCCCGATCGGCGATGCGATGGCCACGTCAGCGATAACGCTTGCGGCTCCATGACTGCGCCAGGTTGACGATCAAGAGCATCAAGAATGACAGCACCAGCATGATCGCCGCGATGGCGGTCGCCGCCGCGTAATTATATTCCTCCAGCCGGATGACGATCAGAAGCGGTGCGATTTCGGATTATAGGGCAGATTGCCGGCGATGAAGATGACGGAACCGTACTCGCCGACGCCGCGCGCGAAGGCCAGCGCGAAACCGGTGACGATGGCCGGCGCCA